>PKXI01000310.1 GCA_003133425.1 Acidobacteriaceae bacterium | reverse complement strand
TGAGCACCTGTTCGTGCCGAATCAACGCCGGTGCGGATCAATAACCGGCGAACAATCGATGAAACGGTTATCGTGTGGGCAAATCCACTGACTGGTGCGCGGTGGCGCAGAAATACGCGGCGGCAGCAAGACTGCGGCCTGCCGGAATGAAGATAGGTGGCAAGCGCCTCACCGACGTCGTTCAGTAGCGGAAGCGGCGTCCAGCGGCCTCCTTTCCGTCGGATTCTGATGACGCCGTTCTCCCAATCAATATCCTCGAGATTGAGCCGAACCACCTCTCCGGCACGTAATCCCAAACGGGCCAACAGCAACATGATCGCGTAGTTCCGGAGTCCAAGTGGAGTCGTTCGATTCTGTTGCTCAAGAACTCGTTGCACTGTCCCAACCGGCAAGGATTTCGGTGTAGTTGCAAGGGNNTAGGAGCGCAGCGCCGTGACAAGGAGCTTGGCGCGGCCTCGTGATAGTTGTGATACCTGCAAGGTTATGAATGATGTCACATCTGTTGAGCAAAGATTTGTCAGACATGGCTCGCTTTCAGCGAAGCGATCGGAGAGAAACTTCTCCACGAATGAGGTGTAGTTCGGCAGACAACTTTCGGCGAGCCCGCGCTGTTGTATGAGGTACCGACGATATTCCGCAACATGACACTGAACGGCCGTCAATGTTGCCGGCTGTTTGGCTCTGAGTACTCCAAGCTCTCGGAGTACTACAATGAGTCGCCGGATGGTTGAGCGTTCGGGATGATGTACGACACCCGGATCGCGGCCCAGGAAATCCCGAACTCCGGATTCGTCCAGGTCCTCTAGGGGAACATTCATTCGCTCCAGCCATCGGCTGAATCTGGCAATGGCATAGACTTGGCATGGCACCGATGAGGGCAAGAATCCTTCTTGCTCAACGCGTGCAAGGTAGACGTCCAGATAAGGTGATAGCGGCCCGACTCGGAGACGCTCAAGGAGTTTGGAATCAATGGTTGTTTTCATGCTCTCAAGAATGGCATCTCGTCAAGGTATCGGGATTATGCCACATGGCCAGCGACAAACAAGCTTACCCTCGCAGCCCGGGTTGAGTGATTCGGCATGATCCGGAATTCGGCATAGCGGCGAAGGTCATGAGGTGCTAGTTTCGCGAAGCCGATTCTTTTTGCACATTCCTTCACAACATGCCTGACCGCAGCTTTCGAGCCTTCTCTCAACGCTCCAGATGGACAAAATCTCTGGGTCGCATCAACTGTTCAAGGTACTGTGACTTCATTTGCTTGCTCGCCATGATTTGCTTGACCGGGGGTAGTTTCAGAATCACTCCCAGAATGGCAGCCATGGCGCGATGATTCCAACACGCCTGATTGTCAAAGATCAGGTTTTGAAGTTGGCCCCGTTCAATGGCCATGAGCACGGCACGATGGGCAGTAGTGACCGGGGTGATTACACGCTTCTTCCGGAATCTGGGCCTGATCCCGCGGGTGGGACACGCCCGTACGCAGACGCCGCAACCCAGACAGAGGGACTCGTCGATCCGCGCCTTTCTGCGCGTAGGCTTATGTGGGTCGCCTGCAGACACGAGTCCCATGGCCTCCACTGGACAGACCGTCACGCATTTGCCACAGCCGTTGCACAAATCCGTACTGACTTCCGGCAGGAAGTTGGTGGTGGCGATGGGGTTTAGGACGGCGAAGCGTTTGGCAGCAAGCATAGCCTCGCAACAGCATCCGCAGCAGTTGCATATGAACGCCACCTTCTGCTGTACGTTCTCCCCGAACTGCACGAGATTGTGCTCCAGAGCCTCGTCCAGCAGATCCATGCCTTCTTTTGCATCAACCTTGCGCGCAATGCCGTGCTTGATCAGCGACTGGGCCGTCCCGCTGAAGGTCATGCAGATGTTCATGGGAGCATCGCAGGATTTCCCCATGTGCTGCATCTTATGTCGGCAATAGCAGGCTCCAACTCCCATATGCGAGGCCATGTGGATCACCTCGCTGGCCCTTTCGTAGTCCATCACTGCCAACATTTGGTCCGTATCCAGAGCCCTCTCGTTGACAAACGCGCGGCCCAGTTGCGTTTCACCCCCGGCGAAGAGGTTCTTCACAAAATCCTCTTCCACGTTCAGGTACTGGTAGAACAACTCGGCCAGCAGCTTCTGATCGTATCCGTTGCCCAAGCGCATCATTGAGAATTCGAAGAAGCCAGCCATGGGCGGAGGCAAGACAAAGATCTGCTCCCCCTGCATCTCCATATCAAGAAGCATCCCATGCGATGCGAGACCCTCAAGAATCTTTCTCGATTCGGCAACCGGCTTCTTCCATACTCTTGCCGCCGCGGCTACGTTGAAAGGTCTGATGGGAAGAAGTGCCACTAGAGCCGCTTCTTCTCTGGTAAACAAGACCTTCAGTATTCGGAAGAGAAGCTCGGAAGGCGGCGCTCCTTGCGGAAAACGGTTGAGCCGATTCGAGAGCGCCAGGTAGCTATTCCTGAGAGTCACATGAGCCATTGAGCGCCTTTGGCAAGCGAGGATCGTGAAGGCCAATTATATGCGCGCGCGCACCGGTTCACGGACCTGTGTCTCGCCAAAATTCCATCGGCCTGTGTTTTCATAGCCTTCCAGCTAGCACGAGTCGGGCGATCCAGGCGGCTCTTAACCGTTAAGATATCGAGAC
>PKXI01000216.1:2789-2910 GCA_003133425.1 Acidobacteriaceae bacterium | reverse complement strand
TGCTTTTCAGAATGAAGTACACCCCATGTTGCCCGGCCCGTTCCATGCGGCGCAGGGCGGGACGAACATAATCCTCCTTGCGTACCTTCGGCTCGGACCATTCGAGGGGGGCGTGGTTGCG
>PKXI01000216.1:0-2681 GCA_003133425.1 Acidobacteriaceae bacterium | reverse complement strand
ATTTCAAATATGTTTGTCTAGGCTTGAGTCCGCACCAGCAGTTATCCAGCGTCGTACCCAGGAACCCGCAGAGCCACGCCTCTTTGTTTCGGAACGTGAGGTAGCTCTGAGTCGATTCGTTACTGTACTTCTCCGTATCGAAGTATGGTGGCGAACTGAAACATAGGTCGAACTCATTGCAGTCCGGCAAGAAGTTTTCACTCCCTATTTCTTGCAACTCAATTTCGAGGCCATCGCGCCCAAGCTCCCGGGCCATCGTCCGAAGCCCCGTCATCGTCTGCGTGCATGGGTCTGTACCGACCTAACGGGAGACGTGGTCGCATGCGATCGCACCGAGTAATCGCCCACCAAAGCCTGATGACATATCCCATACCGACCCTCCCGTTGTCGGTAGGAAAGCATGGTAGATGGCAGCCGCGGCAGTCGGCCTGAAATTGCTAACTCCCTGCGCGCCGGAATACGAACGTACTGCTCTGCGGATTGCAGCGTCGGTGATTATTTCTGAACGGTACATGACGTGCTTTGCAATGGCCCCGCGAAAGTCCTTATCGGAGTTGAAGACGTCCAGAGGCGTCTTCATCGAGCCGCATTGCACAGACCATGAGTGTGGAAAATAAGACCAAGCAAGTGAAAGGCCATGCATCTTCTGGAGGATATTTCCATCGACAATGAGGTTTGAGTGAGAGTAGTGTCTAAGTTGAGTGAGGTTCTTGAACTTTTCTTCAGGTGTGAGGAAGTAATGGGGGAAGCCCTTAGCTCTGTACTTCAGAAAGGCTTCTTCGACAAGTTCTTCGAACTCAGGTTCAGTTGTGGGTATCGCGTAGGTATTCTTTGCCACCGTATGTCCTCCGGTGGCCTAATACCCAAGAAACGCAAATCACAATGTCGAAATCTTTGCTAATCCGCTCTCCGGTTTAATTCTCCTGGATTGTCGCGAGCCTTCACTCTCGGCTTTCGTCTACCCAGGAACGGCGCGCGTGGGTCCGCAACCATATATATGTTGACGAGGCGATGTAGGCGGCGTTGAACGTGGTTGTACATTGACGCATTAGACCGCACCTCCGTGTATGCTGCTATTTCCCGCGCAATCGAGAGTCATGCGCACTGGCAGCTTCTTGGATCCGTCCGCAATATCTGACAGCGAGACGACGGGTGAGTTCAGATTTGCAATCGCTTCATCGGCTTCGAATTCGGTCTCAAAGGTTCCCCACGCTTTCTTTTCACCCTCAGTCATTACGGACCAGCGGCGGTTGCCCTCCGCATCAAGCTTCATCACCTTGTTGTAGCGCCTAGTCGGTGTGGTGAAAGTGGCGCCTTCTGACCGGCCAGCGCCCTTGCCGGCCAGAAGGGATTCGACCTTGCGTTTTTCCTTCAGAACGACAAGGGGGAGCCGGTCACCCGACTGCTCCAGGACCGCAAGCAGTTCGACCAGCACCTGCTTCCAATCAGGCTCTGCGGTCAACTTGCCTACTGACGGACCAAGCTTGTCAGGCGATGCCGCGACCTTTTCAGGCTCGGACGCAGGAGGTGCAGTAAACAGGAAGCCTTCCTCAGCAAGCCGCACACCAGAAGAGTCAGATTCGGTTGAATTGATCACCACGCCGTTGTCTGACGTGCTGTTGTTTTCATTCGTCAAGGTACTGGAGGCGGCGGTAGTGACAGCTTGCTCATACTCCGCGATAATCGCGGCGGCTTGGACGTTTCCGGCTGCGGCTGCAACTCCTAGCTCCTTCTTGGCGTCCGCGAGATTCTTGGTAGCGGCCTTAGCAGCGGTTGCCTGTGCTGCATTAGTCCGTTTGTTAGTCGGCTTTGGCGCTGCGCTACGGCCCCCGCCCGATAGACGGCGCGGCTGGCGTTCCTTGGGGTGTCCCCTGTGCTCTTCTAGCCTTCGCTGAATCTTCCTGACGGAAATCTCGAACTCTTCGGCAAGCTGGGCGAGATATTCAGACCACGTTGGAAGACCAGCCGCAACAAGCATCTTGACGTAATGCGGCTCATGGTGTTCACCCTTGCGGCTTAGGAAGGGTTCCATCTCCGCCAACGCGGGAATCATTTGAGCGATCCCGCGAACGACAACCTTGCCGCCCTTGCGGACCTCTGTATCAAGGACCGTGAACCTATTCTTAAGTTTTCTAACCTCTTCTTGGAATTGCTCTGGCCGGTCTCTCTCCGGGTGCGCCAGAATATCGTAATGGTCGTAAGTTACTAAGGCGGTCGAACCTGACACAGTGTCAGGTTCGGGCGGTGCCGGTAACATAGGTTGCTCGATACTTTGCTCCTGAGATTGCGATTCCATCGTTCGATCCTTTCCCCGCCGTTGGCTCTACTATAGCCACTATGGTCCTTAGTTATAGTTACCGTCAACCCGGTAACATGGCAGAGTCATGTGAGTAACATCAGGTATACGGAGCTATATACGCAATGCCTACTTTTTTGGGAAATTATTGCTTCGCATGGCTGTAGGGGATTCGCATACGTGACTTATGCCGTAGGTATTTCTGCGGGTGATTGTTTCTAAATTATTTCTCAATTCATCGTTACTAAAGATTTCTGGCCGCTGGCTCCCCGGTCGATTAAATCGTAGCGAGTCGCCATTGAGAGCGACCGCGATTACAGGAGAGAGGAGAAAGACTTTTGAGTATTAGTAAGAATGGATACTATACTGGACAGTGCTGAGTTCG
>PKXI01000396.1 GCA_003133425.1 Acidobacteriaceae bacterium | reverse complement strand
TTCGGCGGTCTCGGGGTTGGACGTGGATTCGGACAACGGCTGCTCAAGCTCCGTCGCAGGTTCTAGCGTTGTGGTTTCAAGTGTGCTGTTCAGGGTTATGCTCTCGGGTTCGGGATTGAGGACGTTTGCCATTGCTGCGAGCTCCGGAATTCCTTGCTCCCACGGCCAATCTACCTGGCCGGGGGGGTGGCTTCCGCGCTGCGATTGCCGCAGCTGGAGATGCCGAAAGGCCGTGTCCCAACCAACGCGACTCGTGACCAATCCGGGAGCTTTTTCCGGAGAAATGCCAGCCCAGCGTGTAGCTGGAGTAGAAAAAGTACGACTGGTCTCCTAGAAAAACACCCGGCAGGTTACGGCGTGCTGTAGGGCGGCCGCAACTCACTGCTGGAATTCGCGCAGGAAGCTACGCTCACGAGTGTACCAACCCAGCATTAGAAGGTCAATCCAACTGCGCGGTCACAATCGCTCATATCCCGCATTGCAAAAGGGAATTGACATGGATATCACCAATTAAATGAGCGCCTGCCGCGCTACCGCTTGTTATTCGCTTCTCCTGCCTTTCCTATCCCAACCACAGGGCCGAGTGCCCCAGATCTCGCAATTGTGACTTGAGAGTGGCCGGAGTCCATGAACTTTCCCACAACCCAAACGAGCTGGCAGCTGAATGCGAGATGCTAAAAGCTGCTCCTCGATATCCCATCTATACTGTTTTGAACGGTGCAGCTACGATGGATCATCTCTGGAGTCCCTGGCGTTTTACCTACGTCACCACGGCGGATACTGCGATACGGCCCGGTGTGCCCGCCAGCCTGACGGCCTGGCCCGGCGACCTGGGATGCGTGTTCTGCAACCTGATTGCCTCCATCGATTACGCCATCGCCAACGGAATGAGCGCTGACCAGGCCGAAGCCGCCGGCGGGCTCATTCTTCGCGGAAAGCATTGCTTTATATGCCTTAACGCGTTCCCTTACACCTCCGGCCACGTCATGGTGATGCCCTTTGCGCATCTTGACCGGCTGGCCGCGCTGCCTGCGGACGCCGCACATGAGCTGATGGATCTGGCGCAGCGCACGGAGCGCGCACTCGAGCGCGTCTACTCGCCGCACGGCTTCAACTTTGGCCTCAACGTAGGCCAGGCCGCTGGCGCTGGTGTGGCCGGACACCTGCACATGCACGCCATGCCGCGCTGGACTGGCGACACCAACTTCATGACCACCGTCGGCGAAACCCGCGTCCTGCCCGAAGACCTCGAATCCACGTGGAAGCGGATCCGCGAGGCGTTGGCAGCCGAACAGCACTAGCCCCGCTTCACACATGTTCAAGAGACTCTCAATGAGTTGAAGTTTTGAAAGGGCACGGCTTCAGCCGTGCCGCAGACGGTCCGAAATGAATGAGGGCTTTAGCCCCTGAGGGAATGCCTGCCTCACGAAAATGGACTTCTTCAAAGATCGAACGGCCTGGCACGCTTTCCACAACTCCACATCGCCGGTTTATCATTTCTGCGCTGCCACGTGACAGCGAGGGACAACCATGAAAACACTGCTCTGTGCATGCGCCGCACTCGCAATGGCGCTGACCGCCGTGACGGCGCGGGCCGCCGACATTACAGGCACATGGACCGCCGACTCGACGGCCCCCGACGGCAGCACCTTCCAGCTTGCCTTCACCTTCAAGCAGGACGGCGCCGCACTCACCGGAACGGTGCAGGGACCTCAGGGCGACGCGATAGCAATCAGCGATGGAAAGGTGGACGGCAACAAGCTCTCGTTCAAGGTGTCATTCAACGGCATGACCATCTCGCACGACGGAACCGTCAGCGAGAGCGGAGACGAAATCAAACTGAACACGAAATCCGACTCAGCAGATTTTCCAGCAAGGGAAATGACGCTGAAGCGCGTGAAAGCCGCTCCAGTTCCGGCGGGAACCGCTGTGCCTCCGCTCGCGCCTCAGCTGCACGCGGCGAATTGATTTTGAAGAGGGGTTCCGCGCTTCAATCGACATCCTGTGGAACGTTGACTTCGGAGTTCTCTTCCGCCTGGGCTGCGAGCGCCAGCCCCGGCTCCTCGACCGATGCGGCGTCCAGCAGGCTCTGCGGCAGCGATTTGCTGGTCCTGATTCCAAGTTGCTTGAGCATCTCCACCTGGCGGACAAGATTCCCACGACCCTCGCTCAGTTTCTTCATTGCTGATGCATAGCTCTGATCTGCAACGCGCAGGTTCCTGCCCACGGCCTCAAGATCATTGACGAACCCAACAAATTTGTCATAGAGCTCGGCCCCGCGATTCATCACGTCCTGCACGCTGCGCGCCTGCAACTCCTGCTGCCACAAAACATTCACAATGCGAATTACGTAGAGCAGCGTGGTTGGTCCCACCAGCAGAATCCCCTGCTTGTAGGCGTCGGCCCAGAGCTCACCGTCGTTCTGCAAGGCAATTAGAAACGCCGGTTCAATGGGTACAAACATCACCACAAAATCCGGCGTTTCAATGCCCGGCAGACGATGGTATCCGGCTCTCGAAAGGCCGATCATGTGTGCCCGCACGCTGGCAAGATGCAGCTTGAGCGCGGCGCTGCGTTCGCTCTCCCCGATCGCGTTCACTGAATCACTGTAGGCGGTGAGCGAAACCTTGGAATCTATCACCAGGTTTCGCCCGCCCGGCAAAAAGACGATGACATCGGTGCGTGCGGATCTCCTCTTTTCGCCGTCTTCGCTTTCCAGGCCCGAGAAATTTTGCTGAAAACTGTATTGCTCGCCTTCATGCAATCCGGCCTTTTCGAGCAGATCGCGCAATATGAATTCGCCCCAGTCACCCTGCGCCTTTGCCGAACCCCGCAGCGCCGTCGTCAGGTTACGCGCCTCTTCGGCCAATTGCTGGTTCAGCCCGCCCAGGCTGCCGATCAGCCCTTCGAGCTTCGCAACGCCGGTCTTTGAATCGCTTTGTGCCTGCTCAACTTTGTCGCGGAACTCCTTGATCTGCGTCTTCAGCGGCTCAAGAAGGTTGCCCATTTGCGTCTGACTGGTTTCTGAAAATGTCTTCGACTTCGCTTCCAGGATTTGCGAAGCCAGTGCCTGAAACTGATCGGCCAGGGTCTTCTTTGCGGTTTCGAGTAATGCGATCTTCTCCGCCATGTTCTGGCGTTCGTTTCTCAGTTCGGCTTCCAGTTCTTTCACGCGTGCCGATTGAACGCGCTCAGCTTCTGTCCTAGCCTGCAATTCTTCGCGCAGCCCGGCAACTGACTTTTCCCGCTCGGTGGCAAGTGCCTCAAAGGCCGCCCGCGCCGCAGATTCAACCTGCACCTGTGTCAAATCTCTGCGCGCCGATGCGCTGCGCAACCAGAATCCCACCACGATTCCTGCAATTGCCGCAACCACTCCAGCTATCAAAGGCAGCATCTCTTCCCCCATTCATCCTCTTCGCCTAATGTACGCTTCCCGGCTGTGCATTTCTCCGCTAAATGAAGCCGGTTTCCTATTCCGTATTCCCTGTTCCCTATTCCCTGTTTTTCCACGCCTTTACACACCCTCACGCGCCCGGTAGACTTGAACTTTCGGGGCCATGCGCATATTTTTTCCTGCGATGGTTGTCTTTCCCTGCCGCGGGCCGTTATTGTAGGCAAGCGGAATGGGAGCGGACTGCAAGCCCGATGAGATTCCAGAGTTTGAACAAAATAAGAGGAGAAGCACAGCATGGCCGTTGAAGAGAAAGTAAAACAGATCATCGTCGAGCAGTTGCAGGTGGACGAAGCCGAGGTTACCCCCGGGGCCAGCTTCCAGGAAGACCTGGGCGCGGACTCGCTGGACGTGGTCGAACTGGTGATGCAGTTCGAAGAGGCGTTTGATCTCGAAATTCCCGACGAAGACGCCGAGAAGATCAAGACCGTAAAGGACGCCGTCGACTACATTGAGAAGAACGCGAAAGGCGGCAAATAGCCCTTGGCGCGCAGAGTAGTCATCACCGGCCTGGGGCTGGTGTGCGGTGTGGGCAACACCGCTCCCGAGGTATGGCAGCAGCTTCTGGCCGGCGTCAGTGGCATGGGGCCGATTCATGGCTTCGATACCACCGGCTTTCCGGTTACCTTCGCCGCGGAAGTCAAGAACTTTGACCCGCTGAACTTTGTGGACAAGAAGGAAGCCCGCAAGATGGGGCGCTTCATCCACTTTGCTTTTGCCGCGACCCAGGAAGCCATGGCCCAGTCGGGTCTCCAGATTACGCCGGAGAATGCCGAGCGGGTGGGTGTATTCATCGGCTCCGGCATCGGCGGATTCGAAATCATCGAGCGCGAGCACTCAAACCTGCTGGCAGGCGGCCCGCGCAAAATATCGCCGTTCTTTATTCCCGCCGTCATCGTGAATATGGCGGCCGGGCAAATCAGCATTCGCTACGGAGCCCAGGGTCCCATCTCGGCCACGGCCACGGCCTGCGCCACTTCCGCCAACTCCATCGGCGACTCGGTGCGCATGATTATGCACGGCGATGCCGACGCGATGATCGCAGGCGGCGCGGAGGCTTCAGTCACCGCGCTTTCGGTGGGCGGATTTGCCGCCATGCGCGCTCTCTCCACCCGCAATGATGAACCCGCGCGCGCCAGCCGTCCGTTTGACAAAGACCGCGACGGCTTCGTCATCGGCGAAGGCGCCGGCATCCTCATCCTTGAGGAGCTGGAGTTCGCCAAGGCTCGCGGCGCAAAGATTCTCGCAGAAGTGATCGGCTACGGCATGAGCGCCGACGCCTATCACATGACGGGCATCGCTCCTGAAGGTGCAGGCGCCCAGCGCGCCATGAGAGCGGCATTGAAAGACGCCGGCATCAAGCCGGAAGATGTGGGTTACGTGAACGCTCACGCTACTTCAACCCCAGCAGGCGACGGCAACGAGTCGCGGGCCATCGAGCTGGTCTTCGGCGAACACGCCACCAGCCACAAGCTCAAGATCTCCGGAACAAAGTCCATGCATGGACATTTGCTTGGCGGCGCCGGCGGCCTCGAAGCCGGCATTACAGTGTTGGCCTTGCAGAACCAGATGCTTCCGCCCACCATCAACCTTGAGAACGTTGACCCCGAGTGCAAGCTCGACTACGTGCCCAACAAGGCCATAGCCCACAGCTTCGACATCGGCCTGTCGAATTCCTTTGGTTTCGGCGGCATCAACGCCACGCTGATCATGCGACGCTGGACGGAATAAGGCAGCTACTAACTTCTGCATCGCTCAACGACTTTAACTTAGCGGCGCGCATTCATCCGAATGCGCGCCGATTTTCATCTTGAATTGGATTCAGGCGCAAAACGATGAATTTCAGCAATGGCAGTTTGAAGGGTACGGGCTTCAGCCCGTACATAAAAGCCACAAAATCGTAAGGGCTTTAGCCCCTGAGGGACAACTTCTACAAGCGAACCCGGTCAAGAGCCCTGGAAGAAAATCAAAACGTAGACAGCCACCCCCCATCCACGTAGATCACCTGCCCGGTAATGAAGTCCGACGCCGGCGAAGCCAGAAACACCACCGGCCACGCAATATCTTCCGGCGTGCCCCATCGCCCCAGCGGACAGCGCTTCTTCACCCACTCGTCGAAGGCCACATCGGCAATCAGAGCCTCGTTCATCTCCGTATCGATGTATCCCGGAGCAATGGCGTTCACCAGGATACCGTGCTCGGCCCAGTCAACTGCAAGCGCCTTTGTCAGTTGGCCTACTGCGCCTTTGGATGCCGTGTATGCCGAAACGCCTCGCCGCGCCGCCGCAGTCATCAGCGACGCAATGTTCACAATCTTGCCCTTGCGTCCCGCCGCGATCAACCTGCGTGCGAAGCATCGGCTAAGTTCGAAGATCGCAGTTGTGTTCACCGCCAACACCTGGTTCCAGTCCGCTAGCGAAAGCTCGGTGGCCAGCCCGCGGCGCTGGATTCCCGCCGAATTCACCAGGATGTCGGGTTGGCCAAACTGAGCCACGCACTCGTCAAACCACGCGGCGATGCCCTCCGTATTCTGCAGGTCGTACGCAGAATACGCCGCGTCGATTTTCGCAGCTCCAAGTTCTTCCGCCGCGCGCTTCAGCGCTTCCTCAGACCGCGCCACCAGGACGACCCGGGCGCCACTTTCGCCCAGCGCGCGCGCCGCGCCCAGGCCGATACCGCGCCTCGCCCCGGTCACCATGGCGAGTTTTCCCTCTACCGAGAACCTGCTCATATAAGTGTCAGGTTACTACGGCAAATGCCTCGCACGATTTTCAAGCAGGCAGCCGGCCCTCAGCCCCTGACCGCTGCAATGCCCACGCCAAACAGCACAATAATCGCCCACCACCCAAACACCGCGATGTAGCCTGATCCACGCTTGACGCCGGCCACGGCCGCCGTGCCCATGCCCAGCAGCACCAGCGTCCAAATCGTGATTGCGTCCACCGAGGTCGCAAGCGCGTAGAGCGCTTTATTGGTCTCAATCGGATCGAGAAATGCCCCAAGGTTGGTTGGCGCAAAGTTTTTGATGTTGAACGACTCCGGCGCCATTCCTGCAAAGACCACAATTGTCCCCAGAAGCGATTTAACGATCGATGGCAGGCTTGCATAAAACCAGACCGCAAAAACACTGGCAAATGTTGCCTTGCCGCCGAACACGAAGTTGATGGTGCCCCACAGTACCAGCGACACAATGGCCGCAATCACGATGACCATCACCGGACTTGCGATGAAAATGCCCTCGGTAAAGTACAGCGAGATCTTCGCGCCCGCCTCGCGCTGTTCCGGCGGCACCTGTGCCATCCGTTCGGCAGCTTTGGGGTCCATGCGAATCTGGTTGTCCACCACCTGTTGCATGCCAATCCGTGTGTAAATTGCCGCAAACAGGATGTAGCCAACAATCGCCATGATGATCAATGGCATCCACCAGCTCCTGTTGCCGTGCGTGATGTCTTCAAAGGTTTTGGATGGCGCTGTAAAAGTGTTTGAGACGCGCTGCCACTGGCTGAGTCCGGGAGTGGGCTCGACCGCACGTTGCACTGCCATATCGTTCATGATTTCGCCTTTCACCAAACCGCTTTGGAGCTTTGCCCGAGATTGTACCCTCGGCGGGCGCAAAAGACGAATTCAATTTCTGGTGAAGAGTAGATACGTGACAATCGAAGCGGGAGAGGATGGTGCAGGGATCCAGTCTCTAGAGCCTGTTATTAACTTTCCCGCGGGTGGCGTTGCGGACGAAAATCGGGCCAGACAAGGCGGAGGACGAAGACTTTGGCTATTCCAAGGCGAGGACGACAACACAGTGTGGCCCGATTTACGCCGCAACCCGAAGGGCTGGGGTCAATTTTCCCGATTTCCGCGTCGCTCGTCGCTAACAGACACCCGGTCTGCGTCGCTCCTCACTTCTTGAACTCGGAAAAATTGACTCCCAGCGCCACCCACGCGAAAGTTAATAACAGGCTCTAGCGGCCCTGGGCGGGAAATACGCCGACTGCAAGGCTTGTGGGCAACTGGCTGGCAGGTGGCCGGGCACCCGGCTGCGCAGCCTTCCGCTGACCATTTGAGCCTGGGCCCGTCGCCGGCTGTCCTGCTTTGCGCACAGGTTTGGAGGGAGCGTAGCTCTTGTAAACGGTGATGTGGAAGCAGGCCTGCTCGAACTCCTCTTCCACATCGATCTTGCCCGTCTGTTGCAGTCCCATCAGTTGGCGCCGCATCCAGACAATCTCCTGCCGGGTTAGCCCTGATTTGCCGATGTCGATCGTGGCGCCGGTCAGGTGCGGGCTCACGATGTCGCCCTCGGCCTGCGCGGCATTTCCATTGGTCCTCATCAGCCGCTTCTGATACTCGACAGTCCGTACTGCTGAGTTCACCTGGATGGGCCGGTGAAAAACCGCGTTATGCGCGCGTGCCAGATCGGCGAGGAACTGGGCCGTCCAGGGCCGGCAGTAGCGATGGTTCTCAAGCAAACTTGGATTTACGGTGAGTGCCGACGAAGCAGGCAAGGGAACCAGCAGCCTGTGCTCAATGCGGCTGGTGAGGTCGGTTTCGTTTTCGATTCGTTCCAGACCGTCGGCCTCCGTGCGCGTGTTTTGCCGTTCAAGCGACGCAAGTGACCCGCGCAACGACCGAGGCATCCCCGCCCCGCTCATTTCCAGGGAGGCGGTCTCAGTCGGCGGCGCAATTTCTGGTGTTTCGGTATCGGTAGAATCGGTTTCCGCCGGTGTATTGATAGTCCTGTTCGCTGTCCGTGCGCCTTCGACTGCCCGAGCTCCAATCATCTGTCCGGCAATCGGCGGTCCGGCAACGGGCTGGCTTGAGTTCCAGCCCAGGGCCGGCTGCACACCGGTCCGATCCACTGTCGGCTCATTGGCAGGCTGATTTGCATCAGGCGTGGGTACAGCGGCGTATGGGTGTGTCTGGAATGAACGATCGCTGCCTTGGATGGGTTGAGAACTGCGGCTTGCCACGCTTGCTGATGTGCCGTCGCTTGCCGGCTGCCTACTCGCGGCCGCTAGTCCCGCCTCGTAGCCGTTCTTGTACCCGGCTGCGTACCCAGAGGAGGCGCCACTGCGCGGCTGCTCCGGAGTGTACGCAACGGTATGCACCCTGACCCGCGTCGTTCCGCGTGGCGCTGTGTGCCTCACCGTCTGGTGGGAACTTATACGAGACCTTGCCGGGGATTTTGCCTGGCGGGAGCCTGTGCGAGCGGTTGCTGAGACTCTCCCGCGGCCCCGCGCGAGCCTGGCCGGGGAACCGGCGACTGAGACAGCCGACACTGCCAACAGCAAAAAAACGAATATAAAGGTCCGGCGCATTGGGGAGTGTGCGGACAATCGAGAGCTTCTCCAGTCTATCCCGATCCGCACTTGTCTCCGAGTACCTACCCGGATGCGGACTCGTCTGATAATTGGATGCGCCAGCCCCAGTTTCGTATGCTATCCCGCCGGACCCAAATCGTCCGCAGGCCCATAAACCCTTATAAGTTAATGCGCCGCCTATAAACTCAAGTACCCCTGCCAGATCGAATCAATACCGTTCACTGACCACTGACCACTGNNGACCACTGACCACTGACCACTATCTCGCCGCCCGCGCCAGCATGTACTTGACCGCCGCTTCCAACTCCGCCGGCGTCACATCCTCCACCATGCCCGCATCGCCAATTCCCAGCGGCAGCACAAAGCGCCTGACCCCGCCCACATTCTTCTTGTCGGCGCCGGTAGCCGCAACCACCTTGGCAGGCCGCACCTTTAGCGCCGGCAGCGGTCCATAAAGGAAAATCAGTCTCTCCAGCCGGTCGAATTGCGCGCTCGAAATTGTCCCTCGTTGCCGGGCCAGGTAAAGCGCAGCCACCATGCCCCATCCCACCGCCTCGCCGTGCAGCAGAACCTTGTATGCGGTGGCCTGTTCGATTGCGTGGCCCACCGTGTGGCCCAGGTTCAGAATCATTCTCAGCCCGGTGTCGCGCTCATCCTGCGTAACAACCCCGGCCTTCATGCGGATCGACGCTGCAATCACCTTTTCAAGCGCCTTCGCGTCCCGGCCCACGATCGCGCCCACGTTCTCTTCCATGAAGCGAACCAGGCTCCGGTCGCGTATGATTCCCGCCTTGACGCTCTCCATGAGGCCGGCCTTCAACTCGCGCTCCGGCAGCGTTCCCAGCACGCCGATATCGGCAAACACAGCCCGCGGCTGGTGGAAGCAGCCCACCATGTTCTTGCCCTCGGGCAGGTTCACGGCTGTCTTGCCGCCCACCGACGAATCCACCTGCGCCAGAAACGTCGTGGGAACCTGCACATACGGGATTCCGCGCATGAATACAGCAGCCAGGAATCCGCCCACATCGCCCACAATCCCGCCGCCAAAGGCGATCAGCAGGCTGCCTCGATCCGCGCCCGCGCGCATCATCTCCCGCGTCAGCCGCTCCACGCTCGCCATGGTCTTGTACTTCTCGCCTGGAGGCAAAAACAGGGCCACAGGCTGCTCGCGAAACGAAGCACAGAACTTCTCGCTCCAGAGCGCCCAGATCGACGGCGAAGTCAGCACAAAAACCCGCCGCGGCAGCCTGCCAATCACCCGCTCAATGCGCGGCGCAAGAGTCTCAACCAGCCCGCTGCCCGCAACCACTTCATACTTCGCCGTTGGTGTTTCTACTCGTATGGTTTGCACGTTGCTTTTATCCTAAATGCATCGCTCGGCACACCGCCGACCGCACATCGCGTTTGCCCGTTCTTCCACGGATTCAACGCCGGGCTGACGCCTTGGAGCGAGCATATGACCCGAAGTGTGCATTTTGTTGGAGCCTTCTTGTAATAGAACCTTGAAGTGATAGACAATAGAGAGAGAGGTTCCCCGCGAATTTCCCCGTGCTTTCTGCCGCTTCTGAGCTGCTCCTCAGACAGCATCCCTCCAGCCACTCAAAGCATCCAGCACACCCGGGAGCATCAAAGCGCGCAGGTGAACTTCGTTCGCAGGAGGATTGCGATGGCACAACAGGTTTTAACTGAAAAAAACGTGCAAGACGTACACGAAGGCGGACACCTGTGGCCCTCGATCGACAGACTCGTTCGCGACGAACCTGAAGCGGCACAACCCGGCCTGAAGCCGGCCCAGGTGGCAGGTGTGCATTCTGAAGTCCGGATGGGCCGAGCGCATAATGAATCCGGCCTGATCTGGGTTACTACCGTCTTTATGGTCCTCTTCCACGTCGGCGCGATTGCCGCGCTGTTCTTCTTCAGTTGGACAAACCTGATTGTCGCGGTTGTCCTCTATGTGTTTGCCATCAACTGTGGAATCGGGATGGGCTATCACCGTCTGCTGGTGCACCGCGGATACCAGGTGCCCAAGGCAGTGGAGTATTTCCTCGCCATGTGTGGCACGCTTTCCCTCGAAGGTGGTCCCATTGCCTGGGTGGCCACGCACCGCATCCACCATCAGCACAGCGATAAAGAAGGCGACCCCCACACGCCGCAGGAAGGCACTTGGTGGGCTCACATGGGTTGGATCATCTCTGGCAAGGCGCTCAACACACAAACCGCCGCGCTGGCCCACTACGCGCCCGATCTCGCCAAAGATCGCTTCCTCGTTTGGCTAAGCAAGTACCATTGGGCGCCGTTGACGCTGCTGGCGATCGCGTTGATTGTCACGGGGACTTTGGTTGGCGGCATCAAAGCTGGCATCGGCCTCTTCCTGTGGGGCATCGCTCTTCGCGTCACGCTCGGCTTGCACGCCACCTGGCTGGTCAACTCTGCAACCCATCTCTACGGCGGGCGCCGCTTTGAAACCCGCGACGATTCGCGCAACAGCTGGTGGGTAGCGCTGGTCACCGGTGGTGAGGGATGGCACAACAACCACCACGCGAATCCGGTCTCAGCCCGTCACGGACTCGCATGGTATGAATTCGATCCCAACTACTACGGCATCTGGCTGCTCAAGAAGATTGGCCTGGCCCGGCAGGTGAAGATCGCAAAGTTCACCAGCCGAGACCCGGACGAAACGGGATCGCGAACAACGCATATGATCACGTCCTGATTGCTGGCGGCTCCAGCTCGCCGCCCGCATCCCCTCCCCGGACGTCCATCCCCGCAACCAGAAGATGCTTCTGCATCGAATGACGCCTCATGGGTCAGAGCCGCATCCAAGTGAAAAGATAGTGTGTTTCGCCGCGAAATTTCACGGTGGACATCCCTCTATCCATCCTTGGTGCGGAGGCCGTAATGGCGAAGAAAAAAGTAGCAGATCTGTTGGTTGATGTTTTGGCAGAGGCCGGGGTGCGCCGGATTTACGGCGTCTCCGGCGATTCCCTCAACGGCATTACCGAGTCGATCAGAGCCACCGGAAAATTGGATTGGATTCATCTGCGCCATGAAGAAACAGCAGCCTTTGCCGCGGGCGCTGAGGCTCATCTTACCGGCGGGCTGGCGGTTTGCGCCGGCAGTTGCGGTCCCGGAAATCTCCACCTGATCAACGGACTCTACGACTGCCACCGCAGCCGTGTTCCTGTGCTCGCCATCGCCGCGCAGATTCCAAGCAACGAAATCGGCAGCGCATACTTTCAGGAGACCAACCCGCAACATCTCTTTGCGCAGTGCAGCCATTATTGTGAACTGGTTTCGCAAGCCGAACAGATGCCGCGCATGCTTGAAATTGCCATACAAACCGCGATCTCGCGGCGCGGCGTCTCCGTCATCGCCCTGCCTGGCGACGTGGCTTTGCGCGAGGCCATCGAAACCGGACCGCGCCTCCACTTTCATAATGCGAATCCGACCGTGTGCCCATCCGGTGACGAACTTGCGGCGCTGGCAGCGCTTCTCAATCGCTCGAAGAAAACCACCATTCTCGCCGGTGCAGGCTGCGCCGGAGCTCATCAGGAGTTGATCGAACTCGCCCGCAAGCTGAAGGCCCCCATCGTCCACGCATTGCGCGGCAAGGAGTTCGTGGAATATGACAACCCCTTCAGCGTGGGAATGACCGGGCTGCTCGGCTACTCTTCCGGCTATCGCGCCATGATGAGTTGCGATACCCTGCTGATGCTTGGAACCGACTTCCCCTACCAGCAGTTCTACCCTCAAGACGCGACCATCCTGCAGATCGACACTCGAGGAGAACAGATTGGCCGCCGCACCAAGGTCGACCTCGGCCTGGTGGGCGATGTGAAAACCACCATCGTCGCGCTTCACCCATTGCTCGATTCAAAATCGCATGACGGGCACTTGACTGCATCGCTCAAAGATTATGGCGAAGCACGCAAAGGCCTCGACGATCTGGCTGCCGGCGAACCCGGACAAAAACCAATCCATCCCCAATACGTTGCAAAGGTTCTGGATGAGCTCGCGGCGGAAGACGCGGTCTTCACATGCGACGTGGGCACACCTACAATTTGGGCCGCACGCTATCTCCACATGAATGGCAAGCGCGCATTGATTGGCTCATTTACTCATGGTTCCATGGCCAGTGCGCTTCCGCAGGCCATCGGAGCGCAACTGAGTTATCCCGGCCGCCAGGTTATCTCCATGTCAGGGGACGGCGGCCTCGCCATGCTGATGGGCGATCTGCTCTCGCTTCGTCAATTGCAGTTGCCCGTCAAGCTGATGGTCTTCAGCAATAGTTCGCTGGCCTTTGTCGAATTGGAGATGAAAGCGGCCGGCATCCTCGACTTTGGAACCAGTCTGCACAACCCGGATTTCGCAAGGATTGCCGAGGCCTCGGGCATCCTCGGGCTTCGGGCTGAAACGGCAGACCAGGTTAGACCCATGATTGAGCAGGCGCTTCGTCATGACGGGCCGGCCCTGGTTGAAGCCGTCGTCAGCCGCCAGGAACTCTCCATGCCGCCGTCGATTTCCGTCGATCAGATCAAGGGTTTCAGCCTGTTCATGATCAAAGCTGTACTCGATGGCCGCGGCGACGAAATCATCGACCTCGCAAAGGTCAATCTCCGCCGGTAACTTGGCCGAGGTCGTAATCCGATCCGAGAGTTATCGCAGACCGCGCCCGTGTTATCGAGCACGTTCATCACCCCAGCCAGACCAACGGAATCAATCCAGCCGCAGCCAGGCCGACGAGAAACAACAAAGCCTGCAAACCCGTCTTCTTATCCGCCAGGCTGTAAGCGTAAATCCCTTTCACGATGTTATTGCTGGCCGCGGCAATCAGTATTGCGCCCGCCGCAACCTTCACCGGAGTTAGTGTTCCCGCCGCCTGAGTTAGTCCCATGATGAATGGGTCTACGTCGCTAACTCCCATGATGGCTGCCAGAGTATCTACTCCGCCTTTGCCCAGATAAGTGACGGCTAACTGGGTAATAACCAGCATGGCAAGAAACAGCCCGGCAAACATGAATGCTGTGAGCAGTTCGAGCGGATTCTTCGGGTCGTACTCCCGCGCCACCTCTTCCGTGCTCTTGTCTTTACGGCGTGACCAGATCCATCCGATGGTCATGGCCGCACCGGCCAATATCAGAAAAGGCACAAGCAGAACCGCCATCAGTTGCCGGTTGAAGAGCGCGAGCAGCGCAGCCAGCCGCAGATACATCACGCCACAGGCGATCAAAATCCCGCCCGCGAACAAATGCGGATGATTCTCGCGCGCTGCCCGCTTCGCCATCACCACCGTAGTGACTGTCGAAGAGTAAGCGCCGCCAAGCAACGCCGCCAGCACAATNNCCGCCCTGCCCCTTGGTCACCTTCTGCAGCACATAACTCGCATAGGAGATAGTGCTGATAGCAACCACCACCAGCCAGGTCTTGAAAGGATTGATGTGGAACTGGCCAAACTCCTGATTGGGCAACGCGGGCAGGATAACTCCGCTTAATAGCATGAACTTGGCAAACGTAAGTATCTCGTGTGGAGCGATCGTCGTGGCCAGCCTCTCCAGAGCGGCTTTCAAGTCGAGCAACAGCAGGCTCGCAACAGCCAGCGTTGTGGCAATCCAGAAGTGTCCGTAACAGATCAGTGCTCCAACCAGAAAGGTCGCCAGCCCCGACATCTCCGTAGTGACACCTGCCACCGCGGCGGAAGTGAGCTTNNGAAATCCGGCGATGACCAGGAAGCCGATCGTCAGGGGCAGCAACTGCGTGCCGGAGAACAGGGCAAGGGAATAGCCGATCAGTCCGATCAGCGGAAACGTCCGCACTCCGCCGAACGAGTAACTGCCTGCCGCCTTGTGCTCCTCTCGTTCCAGCCCCAGCAGGAACGACAGAAAAAGCACCAGAACAATCTTCACTGCCTCAGGAGGTAACTGCTGGAAGATCGCCATCCGATTCGGACCTCCGTTTCGATCACCGTGCGCAGGACCTGGCGCACGTTACAACCCCGGCGCAGCCTTGCAGCGCGCGCTCGGTTTTTTGAAGACGCTGAATAACCTGCTAGTCAGCTTACACTCTGTCATGGCTCAGCCGCGGAAGAATTCACATTCATTCGCCGCCTCGCAATCCCGGCAACCTGCAGAGCGACCGTAATCGCAACGCAGATCGCGGCAGTCCCCACAAAGGGAAGGTGCTGTTTTTCCACTCCCTGGTATGCGAACGAATGGACTGCGGCCAATGCAAACACGGCATAATTCCAGCGTTGAAGCTGTTTCCATCGCGGGGAGCCGAGCGCTCGCAAAGAAAAGTCGTTTGACGTTGCCAGCAGCGCGATCAGCACAAGCGCGCTCACTGCCCCCGTATAGTTGGCAAGTCCGAAGAGATCGTGACGCAACGGAAAGCTATGGTGTTCCTTCGGCCCGTAGACGTAGTACAGCCAGGGCCGCCCCCGCAGGTGGACACACTGACCGATTGCCGAGTGCAGAATCCCCAGAATCCCCGCCCAGATGCCCATGTCCCGCCGCAAGTCGCTCGATATCGGGTTCTTCAGCTTTTTAACGAGATTCCACGGGCCCACCAAAAGCGTTGCCGCCAGCAGCGCCAACGCAGGGTAAGCAGTGGCAAAGCTTGCCCGGCTCACAACATCCTTGTAGGGGCGTGTGAAGTAAAGAGCGGCGACGCCGATCACGGAGAAGACAAACAGTGGCAGGTGGTGCTTGAGCAGCCGCAGGCGCAACCGTCGTTGTTTCCTTTGGAAGAGGGCCATGAGCGGGCTCAAGTGAATTCTCTCTCAGGGGATTGTGTGAACAACTTGCGCGCGTGCCCTTGAGGGTAGCAGGGCTGAGCGCTATCGGTTCTGCGGGAATTATAAACAGATGGAACCATCTGCTACTCAGCAGGCGGAGACCGCCTCGCCAGAGCGGGTTTCGGCCGCAATATCTCGCCAATCAGGTGCCTCCTATCTCACTTGCCAAAAACCCGGTGCCGATCTTCCGCCGATCCCTGAACCACGGGACTCGAATCCCCAACTTATCTTGGCGGCCTTTCTGCACCAAAGTAAAAGGCGGCGGAGCTGGTATGCTCCGCCGCCTGCTTATGACCACCGTGTTTCAACGCTTCTGCGATTAAGAGTCCCTTGTCTGCGAACCGAGTTAGTTGTGTCCGCCGCCATGACCCTGTCCACCACCACCACCGTGGCCTTGTCCGCCACCGCCGCCATGACCCTGTCCTCCACCACCACCGCCATGACTCTGTCCGCCTCCACCGCCGTGGGCTTGTCCACCGCCATTACCGTGCGAAGTTTCTGCACGGCCTGCGCTGGGTCGCGCCCCTCCGCCATGTAAAGATTGTCCGCCGCCGCTAAAACCGCCGCCGCCGCGAGCATAACCACCGCCGCCACCGCCGCCGTAGGAAGCGCGGCCGGGTCCGCCGTGGTATCTCCCGCCACCTTCACCGCTGAAGCGATGTCCGCCCCAACCGTGGCTATAACCCCAACCGCCCCATGGGCCCATGCCCAGAAAAATGCCGTTGTAGAAATAGCCCGGCCCGTAATAACCCATGGGCGCGCACTGGTACGGAGCGTAGCCGTAATAGCCGTACGAACAGACCGGTTGAACACCGACGTTGACGTAGATCTGCGCGCTAGCCGCTGGCGCCAGGGCCAAGCCCGCGAGCAATGCTGCACTACCGAGGAGAACTTTAAGTCCGCGCATGTGCCCCCCTTTAAGGTGCCTGCGGTTCCTTGTCTTGCGTGGGGTGCCGTGCAGCCGGAAAGAACGAGCCTGCAACAGCGGCAGCCATAAGGATCTCCAATGGATATTGGGTGCTTTCAGGAGTCGCCCGCGAATCTGTCGGGCCAGCCTCTGTCTATCCCTACATTGCTCACATTAGCCGCCGCGATAGCTCAAGTCTGAGCAATTAGGGCCACATCGAGACCGCGCAAATGTTGAAGGAGCAAATCCTGCGCCTGAGTTGCAGCCGCACTTTTCACCAGCTATGCAGCCACTCCTCATCGCGGCCAATCCTCACCGGCGCGTTAAACAGCTCGCTTAGTCGCGCTTCGGTCAGCAGCTCTGTTCGCGGGCCATCGGCAACAATCCTGCCGTCGCGCATCAGAATCACGCGCTCGATCTCGGGCAGAATATCGCCCAGGTGATGCGTCACCAGCACCAGCCCGGTGCCTTCCTGCGCCAGCCTGCGCAGAGTTTCGCGCAGCTCCCGTTGCGCCGCCAGGTCCAGCGCATTTGAGGGCTCATCCAGTAGCAGTTGGCGTGGCCTGTGTACCAGCGCCCGCGCAATCAGGATGCGCCGCTTCTCGCCGGCAGACATGGTGCCGACAAGTTGCTCGCCCAGATGCGTCGCCTCCATGCGTTCCAGCGCCTCAGCCGCCCGCGAGCGCATCTCCCCGGTCACATGCAGATTGGGCCACAACGTCGAGGCGGAGAAAAACCCCGCCGTCACCGCATCCAGGCCCGTTGTCACAGCAGTTCGCTCGCCGGGCAGCTCGGCTCCCATCAGCCCCGCTCCCACCACGCCAAAGTGCCTGCGCAATTGCGTTAGGTCCCAGCGTTCTCGCCCGAAGATCCGCACCACCATTCCCGGCTGCACGATCGGATAAATCTGGCAAGTCATTGCCAGAATGAGCGTCGACTTCCCGCACCCGTTCGGCCCCAGAATGGCAACGTGCTCTCCGGCGCGAATCGTCAGGTTCACATCGTGCAGCACAACGCGGTCGCCGCGCGCGACGTTCACGTGGCGCAGATCGAGAAAGTCCCCGCCGTCTTCGATTGTCTTTGCAGAGTCCAGCTGATTTCCGCCTAATCTTCTTTCTGTGGTTTTAACCTTATCCGAACAGAAATGGCCATTCGGCCTACTCACAGGTGGCGCGGCCACGCCCATCTGATTTGCTTCGGTACATCAGCGCATCCACGCGGGCAATGAGCCCTTCAATCGACTCGCCTGGCTGAACGAGCGCGCCCCCGAGCGAAATCGACAGCGCGATGGTTTCCTCACCGATAGCGGAGATTGTGGTTTGCTCAACCATGACGACACAACGTTTTGCCAAGTCGTCTAAAACCTCCTTGTTTATGTTGCTCACCACGGCCAGAAACTCGTCGCCGCCCCAACGCCCAACGATGTCGGTGGAACGTAATGCCCCTGCCAGGGTCTTCGCTACTTCCTGCAGCGCGCGGTCGCCGCAACTGTGACCGAATCTGTCGTTGATGCCCTTGAGCCTGTCAAGATCGATGATCAACAGGCCGAACGGATCCTTGTGTTCCCGATACTCCAGCAACGCGGAACGAAGCGACATTTCCAAGAATCGGCGATTTGGCAGTTGCGTCAGATGGTCCAGAAAGGCCATTCGCTTCAGTGCTTCAGCCTTGCGCAGCGCCTCACTTTGGGCCGAGTCGTCGCTGAATATCTCGATCGCGCCGATTATGGATCCCTGATCGTCACGGATGGGTTGCACTCTTACGAAAACGGGCACGCGCCGCCCCAGCTTGTGGCGTAGGAAAACACTCGCCTCGTGCATCGCACCGTCGGCTATGGTAGCTGTCAACGGACAGCCTTCACAGCAAAGCTCACGTCCCGAGTAATCCAAGTGACACAAGATATTGTCCTGGCAGCATCTGCCGAGCAGCTCTTCAGACGTGTAGCCGGTCAGTCTATAGGCGCCCTTGTTCCAGTAAAGGATTCGCCGCTCCCGGTCAACAAAGTACACCCCATCGCTCAGATTATCCAGCAACTCCTTATAGAAGCTCGGAGCTTTAGCTCCCATGATTCCGCCGGCATTGATTGGGTCTTCCATGTCGTTTCTAGTATCCCCCCCAAAAAGGGCCGACGCATCTTAATTTCTTTTCAAGGCCAAGATGCTGCCCAACGCGGTTTTGGACCTCAAACTGGGTCCAATTTGGATCGGGAGAATAGGGAACAACTCTTCGGACAGCCAAGAGAACCCGCGTTGCCGTGTTATAAGTCAAAGGATCATCTGAGTTGGGCTGCCAAACCACTCGATCAGAATCAGGGCAGTCACCGTTTTGCAGAAAATATTAAGATGCGTCGGCCCTGCCCCCCCAAAAGCCATCCCTTGCCAGACTCTCAGGCCAGTTTCTCGATCCGGACGGACGCTGTCCCACAGGCCCCAGTCCACCTGCTAGATTAAATGGGTTGACCCCGTTACCCAGATGACTGACCTTTCCCGACTAATCATTCCCCGCGGTTTCCGCTTCGGCGCCATCAAAGCCGGCCTCAAGGCCAGCGGGCGCCCCGACTTTTCCCTCATCGTCGCCGACGAACCGGCCAGCGCCGCCGCGGCCTTTACCGCCAACCGCGTCGCCGCCGCGCCCCTCATCGTTGACAAGCAGCATATGAGCGCCACAAAGGGCAAGGTGCGCGTAGTCGCCATCAACGCGGGCAACGCCAACTGCGCCGCTGGCCAGGCCGGCCTGGATGCTGCTCACGCCACCTGCGCTGCCGCGGCAAAAATCTTCGCCTGCCGGCCCGAGGAGGTCTTTCCCTCCTCCACCGGCGTCATCGGCGTGCCGCTGCCGGCTGAAAAGCTGATTGACGTCCTGCCCACCCTGGCCGGCTCAATTGGCGCCGAGTCCGATCATTTCCTTGAAGTCGCCGAGGCCATCCTCACCACAGACACGGTGGAGAAGACCGCATTCGCACGCATTGAAGTCGCTGGCCCCGACGGCGCCGCGCAGGAGATTCGCATCGCGGCCCTCGGCAAAGGTTCCGGCATGATTCATCCGCAACTTGTGCCGCACGCCACCATGCTGGTCTACATCATGACCGATGCGGCGGTGGAGCCGGCGGTGCTCGACGCATACTTGCGGCCCGCCATCGACGTCAGCTTCAACCGCATCTCGGTCGACGGCGATACTTCAACCAACGACACCGTGCTCCTGCTCGCCTCCGGAGCCAGCGGAGCTTCCATCGGCCCCGCCAACCCGGCCTTTGCCACCGCACTTACCCAGGTCTGCACCTCGCTTGCGCGGCAAATCGTCGCCGACGGCGAGGGTGTCACCCACGTCGTCGAACTCCATATCGAAGGCGCCGCCAGCGACGCCGATGCACTTCGCGTTGCCAAGGCCATCGCGCATTCGCCCCTGGTCAAAACCGCCTGGGCCGGTTGCGATCCCAACTGGGGCCGTCTGGCTGCAGCCATCGGCTACTCCGGCGCGCAAATCGACCCCGACCGCATCGATATATGGTTTGGTGAACTGCCCATCTGCCGCAACGGTGGCCGCGCCGCTGAATTCGATGAAGTCACAGCTCACGCCTATATTGCCCAGACCGAGTTCTCCATCTCCATCCACCTTCACCAGGGCCCTGGCAGTTGCATCTTCTGGACCACCGACCTGACCACGCAGTACATCCACATCAACGCCGACTACTCCACATAGCTGCTCTTGCCGCTCCGGCGGCCCGGGGAAGAATGGGCGCGACCACTTCGACCTGTAAGCCGCCCGTTGCCATTCCATTTACAATCGCATCAACCCTTGAGGTCCCGCTATTCAATGACCATCGCAAGCACGCAAATCAACACACAGGCCAGTGCAGCGCCTCCTCATAACGGCTTCTCGCTCATCTCCAATGACAAGCTGTTGCAAATCTACAGCACCATGCTCAGATGCCGCATGCTCGAGGAGCGCATCCGTGTTCTGGCCAAGCAAAACGGGCTCACCGAAGCCTATGCCGCAAAGAGCCACGAAGCTGCTGCCGTCGGTTTTGGCGTCGATCTCCTCCCCGGCGATACCCTCGCACCATCACCCCGCGGCTTTATTCCCTGCTTCGTAAAAGGCCTGCCCGTCAGCCGTATCTTCTCCGCACTCGCCGCCAGCCCCGGCCGTGCCCGGACCCCCTACACACCGCTCAAACTCATTCCTCCCTCGTTGAGCCTCCGTGCGCAACTCGACAGGGCCATCGCCGCGGCCAAGGAAAACAAGGCCCGCAAGAACAAGGAAATAGTCTTGGCGTTCTGCGGCAATCCGTATGATTCGCCCGAGCTTTTGCATCAAGCCATGCATCGCGCAGGCAAACTACGCCTGCCCATTCTGCTGGTTTGCCACAGCGATCTGGATAGCGAGGATCTTTGCATCATGGCGGAGAACTGCGGCTTTCCTGGCGTCGTTGTCGACGGAGATGACGCAGTCGCAGCTTATCGCGTTGCCACAGAAGCCATCGCCCACGCTCGCCGCGGCAGCGGTCCCACCCTCATTGATTGCAAGCCATGGCCCCACTCCATTTCAAAATCGGGCAAGCGCCAGGCAGCCGGCAATCCCATCCTCAACATGGAGAGATACCTGGTTCGCAAGGGACTGTTCGACAAGAAATTCAAATCCAAAGTGACCGCGAACTTCCGCCGTGAACTCAACCTCGCCCAGATGGGCAAGTGATTTCTCAGTGAGCCGCCAGGTTTGCTAACGCGCTCGCGGATGGGTTCGGTCGTAAACCTGCGTCAAGTGAGCGGTGGTGAGCTGCGTGTATCGTTGCGTAGTCGAGAGCCGCTCGTGTCCCAGCAACTCCTGAATAGCGCGCAGGTCGGCGCCTTCTTCCAGCAGATGAGTTCCGAATGCGTGGCGCAACGTGTGCGGATGCACTTCCGACGAGAGGCCGCGCATAATTGCGATGCGCTTGACGATGCGGCCCACGCTGCGAGTGGTGAGCCGTGCCTGGCCGCCGGCATTGGCCAGCCCGCGCAGTTGCAAATTGAGAAATAATGCTTGCGTCGCGGCTCCCGTGTTCCTGCCCGCCGCTTCCAGCCGCGCCGCACGCTCGGTGAGATACGAACGCAGCGCCTCTGCCGCCGCGTCGCCCAGCGGCACATAACGCTGCTTCTGCCCTTTGCCTCGCACCAGGATTGCCTCGTTGGCCCAGTGAATGTCCGCGAGGTTCAACCCCGTCAGCTCTGCATTCCGAATTCCGCAACCGTACAGCAACTCGAGAATGGCCTTGTCGCGCGCCGGCCAACTGGCTACGTCCTCGCCCACCGAGTCCACAACCTGGTTCATCTGCTCAATGGATGGAACGCGCGGCAGATGTTTTGGTAGGCGCGGCGTCGCCACGAGGGACGCGGCATTCATGTCGATGTGTCCAGTGCGCGCCAGCCACTTGAACCAACTTCGAATCGCCGCCAGCGCCCGCGCCGCAGATGCCTTTGAAAGGCCGCGGTCGTAAAGCGTGCCCAGGTAGGCGCGAATGTCGGTGTGCTCGATCCGCTGCACACTCTGGTCCACATTCTGGTCTGCGCTTTGCTCGGCCTCATAGTGCCCGTTGACCCATGCAGCAAAGCCGTGCAACTCCCGTTGGTAAGCGCGCAGCGTATGTGCCGAAGCACCTCGCTCATTGGTCAGAACCTTTAGAAAACCGTTGACCAGGTCATCGAGCCGAGGGTCAATCGCCTGAACTGACGCAGTGCTCATGCCGGCTCCTTCTCCGTGCTTGCACGGACAACCGCCTTCTTGCGCCGCGAAGCAGCGGGTGGCCGTTCCCCAAATGGACGCGAGGTAGATTGAACGGTCTCCGGTCTCGATGCTCCGCGGGGATGGTGTTTGCGGTGCACCGCCTTGAGCCGTCCCAGTGCCAGGTGCGTGTAAACCTGCGTTGTGGAGATGTCTGCGTGGCCCAGAATCAACTGCACGCTGCGCAGGTCGGCGCCATGCTCCACCATGTGGGTGGCGCAACTGTGGCGCAACCGGTGCGGGCTGGCTGTGTTGTCAGCTATCTTTACCAGGTGCCAGATCCATTGGCGCGTGAGCGGCATGCCCCTGAGTGAGAGAAACAAGCGCGCCGGGTCCTGCCGCGAAGATTCCTGCCGCGCGGCATTGGCTTTGCTTTTGCTGCTGATGCGCGCCAGGTGCGGCCTGCCCTCGCGCAAATAGGTCTCGAGCGCTTCCACCGCTGTGCGCCCCAGCGGAACAATGCGTTCCTTGTCGCCTTTGCCGCGCAGATGCACGCGCCCCGCATCCAGCGCCAGGTCGCCGGTGGAAAGAGATGTTACCTCAGAGACGCGCAGCCCGCCAGCGTAGAGCAGCTCGAGTATGGCGCGGTCGCGCAAAGCGGTAGCCTTCGCCTGCGGATGCGAGGCAGCCATTCCGGCGCGCTCCAGCATCTCCGCAACCTCAGGCTCCGCCAACGACTTGGGCAAAACCTTCCACGCCTTGGGCGACTCAATATTTACGGTTGGATCGTGATGAATGCGCCGGTCCAGCAACAGCCATTTGTAAAAACCGCGCAGGCAACTCAGCTTTCGCGCCGACGAGCGAGATTCGATGCCGTGGTTGCGAAGATTTTCAAGGAATGCAGCTACATCCTCCTGAACCGCCTTCAGGAGTACGCCGTTTCGGCCTTCGATGAACTCCGCAAAGGTCCTCAGGTCGCTTAAATAGGCCTCGCAGGTAAGGGGCCGCAAGCCCTTTTCCACGCGCAAATACGCCTGGTATTCCTTCAAGAGCGTCAAATTGCGCGGGGTGTCCACAGCTTCAATTATCCGCGCGTTGATGCCGCATCTACGGGCGCGGGGAAGCTTGTCGAACCTCGTTCATCAAGGAATCAACATCAGCACTAGCGGATTTTTGCAGCCAGCCTTCCAGATATTGATTCGAGGCGGTCCATTCTCCCGGTAGGGAGAATACGAAAATAGCCCAGGGTGGAGCGGAGCGGAACCCTGGGTCCGCATTTCTCGCCCTTAATCACCGTCCCGTAGGGCCGGTGCGAGTCGGGAATATGGATTTTCACTTCCGGCATCGTCGGGTGAAGCGCAAATGCGACGAATCGGCCCTGCCGGATCCATCCACCCTACTTCGACGCATTCCAATGAGCTTCTATCTCCTCCAGCGGCTTGTTCTTGGTTTCCGGCACATAGCGCCACGTAAACACCGCCTGCATCACGCACATCAGCGCAAGAAACCCCAGCGTAACTGCCTTCCCAATTACGTGAAACGCATAAGGGAACAGCAGCACCACCATCGCATTGGCCACCCACTGCAGCAGAACGGGAAACGTCATCGCCCTGCCCCGCACATCGTTGGGAAATATCTCCGGCACCAGCGTCCAGAAAACAGGCCCCACGCAGCAAGAGAAGAAGGCCAGGTAAGTGAGGATGAGCACCAGCACCGGCAGTCCGTGAAATCGTCCAGTCAGCGCGGCAAATATCAACCCGGTGAGCGAGAGCGCCATGCCGAGGGAGCCGGTAATGTACAGCGGCTTTCGTCCGAATCTGTCAATCATCCCCAATGCGAATATGGTGAAGACAAACTGCGTGACTCCCACCAGGAAGGTTGAGAAGAGCGCGCCATCCACTTTCCATCCCGCGGAAATAAAGATCGCCGGAGCGTAATCAATAATCGTGTTAATACCCGAAACGTGAATCAGAATTGCCAGAAACGCGCTGGCGATGAGCGCCTTGCGCACGCCCGGCCGGAACAGTCCGCTCCAGTCCTCTTTTGCCCCGCTCAAACTGGCAGTGATTGCAGAGATCTCCGCCTCCGCAGTCTGTTTTCCTGAAATGCGTTCGATCAGAAGGAACGCCTCGCGCGTCTTGCCAATTCTGACCAGGAAGCGTGGAGTCTCAGGCGCAAGAGCGATGAGGATTAGAAACACCGTCGACGGCACAACGCCGGTTACAAACATCCACCGCCAGTTATGCGGTCCCGTGTCGCGCAGCAAATAATTGATGGAGTACGAACTCAGCAGCCCGATCACGATCGACATCTGATAGACAGTTCCCATTCGCCCACGGATCGAAGGTGGAGCAACTTCAGAGACATACATGGGCGAGAGCAGCGAAACGCCGCCCACCGCGAGGCCGCCAATAAAGCGCGCGAGAATGAAGGCGGGAAAGTTCGGAGCCAAAGCAGTAGCAACCGAAGTAGCCACAAACAGCAGCGCCACCCATACCAGCATGCGCTTGCGCCCGAAGCGATCGGTCAGCCGCCCGGCTAGAAAAGACCCAAGCACGCATCCGAACAGCAGGGAACTGAATGCCCAGCCCAGGCTGATGTCGCCGAGATCGAACTGCCGCACCAGAAAAGGACCAGCACCGGTGATGATGGCGATATCGAACCCAAACAGCAGTCCGCCCAGGGCCGCGGTACATGCGAGAAAAACGACATAGCTTCGATTGAATTTCCCGGACACTGATTCGTGTTCCTGAAAAGTACCGCCGGGTGCGGACAACGAAGGTCCAGTCATGAAGGCAAGCTCCTCCCGGAGCTTATGAATTCGATATGCGGAATATTGCTGCAAGCATACGCAATAACAACTCGAAACGCTACCAGAGGCGTACGTATACTGTCTAATGTCCGGCATTCCCCTGCGCTGCCGCGACGTCGCGCCACGGCGTATGCTTTCTCTACAACTTCCGAACTGGGCCCCTCGGTCAACACATCGCGCCAGAACAAGGAAAGATCTTCACCAACAGGCAATTCGAATATGGCTCACAGTGCAAGTGTTCTGGACAAACCGCTAATCCGCCCCGACTACAGCCTGACTGGCGTGAACGCCACGCTTGCCGTTGAAAAGGGACTCGCGGAGGCCGACTGGTATCAATGCTCCGTGCCTCGCGAAACCATGCGCAAGCTGCTCGTGCGCCGCAACGGACCGGCAATCCGCGACACCATCCTCTGGTTTGCACTGCTCGTCGCCGCTGGTTTTGCGACTTATGCACTCTGGGGCTCGTGGTGGGCCATTCTCCCCTACGCGATCTACAGCGCGCTCTACGCCTCGACCTCCGACTCGCGCTGGCATGAAAGCGGGCACGGAACCGCATTCAAAACCGACTGGATGAACAACGCGCTTTATGAGATCGCGTCATTCATGGTCATGCGCGAGTCCACAATCTGGCGCTGGAGCCACAACCGTCATCACAGCGACACCATCATCGTCGGCCGCGATCCTGAAATCGCCGTGCCTCGCCCGCCAAGTTGGAAAGCAATCGTCCTCACCTTTCTTGGCGTTCGCGCTTACCCGAAATATTTCCAGGCCGTGCTCATGCACTGCGTCGGCCGCATGTCCGCCGCGGAAAAAACCTTCATTCCCGAGTCGGAGTTCCCCAAGGTCTATCTCCGGGCGCGCATCTATTTCCTCATCTACGCCTCCGTCATCGGACTTTCGATTTATCAGCGCAGCATTTTCCCGTTGATGCTCGTCGGGCTCACAAATATATTCGGCACTTGGCTCATGCCCATCTACGGCATGACGCAACATGCCGGCCTGGCAGAGAATGTGCTCGACCACCGTCTCAACTGCCGGACGGTACACATGAATCTGATCAACCGCTATCTCTACTGGAACATGAACTACCACGTTGAGCACCACATGTTCCCGCTGGTTCCCTATCATGCGCTGCCCAGACTCCACGCCGCGGTAAAGGACGACTGCCCCACGCCCTATACGGGTATTCCGAACGCGTGGCGCGAAATCATTCCTGCGCTGCGCAAGCAGATCAAGGACCCCGCTTATCACGTCAAGCGCAGGCTGCCTGAGCCGAAACCGTGCGTGAGCGAAGCATGCTTCACGTCGCAAGCCGAGCCGGACGCCGAAGGCTGGATCGAAGTTTGCGCCGTAGCCGATTTGCTGCACGCTGATGCGGTCCGCTTCGACCACGGCAGAAGATCTTTCGCACTCTATCGCGACGAAGCGGGGCAGCCCTACGCAAGCGACGGATTATGCACCCACGGCAACACTCACCTCTCGGGCGGCCTTGTAAAGGGAAAGATAATCGAGTGCCCAAAGCACAATGGGCGCTTCAATCTGATCGATGGCTCGCCTGCGCGCGCGCCCGTCTGCCGAGGCCTCGCCACTTACCCAGTTGAGGAGCGGAACGGCCGCATCCACATCAACGTTGTCCATGCTGGCGGCGCCGGCGCGCGTTTACAAAACGCCTTCATGTTCCGAGTCGTCAGCAACCGCAGTGTTGCAACGTTCATCAAGGAACTGGTTCTTGAACCCGAAGACGGCAGCGAAAGAATTGCCTTTGCACCCGGCGATTATCTGCAGCTCGACATTCCCGCCTATGACTCCATCCGCTTCCGAGAGTTCGACATTCCTGAGCCCTTCGCAACGGTGTGGGAGAGCCAGCACGTCTTCGATCTGGTAGCGCACAATCCCCAGGCAGGGCGCCGCAACAACTATTCACTCGCATGCAATCCGGATTCGGAGCGCACACTGCGCTTCAACGTGCGCATCGCCACGCCGCCGCCAGGCCAGGACTGCGCGCCCGGAGCCGGCTCCAGTTACGCTTTCTCGCTCCGGCCCGGCGACACCGTCTCCGCTATCGGCCCGTTCGGAGATTTTCACATCAAGCCGACACAGCATGAGATGGTGTATATCGGCGGCGGCGCCGGCATGGCTCCGCTGCGTGCGCATCTCGCGCACCTGCTTGAAACTCAGCACACCGCGCGCAAAATCAGCTACTGGTACGGCGCGCGCTCAAGGCAGGAAGTTTTCTACGAAGAATATTTCCGCGACCTCGCCGACGCTCACAGCAACTTCACATTCCACCTCGCCCTCTCCTCGCCGCTCGCTGATGACAATTGGGCCAGCCACACCGGCTTCATCCACGAAGTCGTTTTTGAGAAATACCTGCGCGACCATCCTGACCCCACCGCCGTCGAGTACTATCTGTGCGGTCCGCCGATGATGATCAAGGCATGTAACCGTATGCTGGCCTCGCTCGGCGTTCCCTCGCAGCACATCGCCTACGACGAGTTTTGAGGCGGTTCCCGCGTAAGAATTCCCTCGATGCGGTCTTCCCCGCTGATCTTTCTTAAGGATGCAAGCCACTCAGCTGTTGTGTCTTTGGGTACATCTATCTCCATTCCACAGGGGTCTTCTCCAAACCTTAACGTGCAAAAAAGGCCCCTTTTAGGGGAGAATAGACATGGATGAGTTTATCGAGCAGGATTGAGGAAAGTTTGGCAGCTACGCAAATAGATATTCACAATTGGACCGCCCCGGAGTTCAGGCGGATGGTTCTCGATTGCAAACCAAAGGTTGCAGTCTTCGATTGCGACGGAACGCTGTGGGGAGGCGACTCAGGCTATGGCTTTATGGTCTGGTCGCTCGAGCAAGGGCTCGTCTCACGCTCCACCAGCGACTGGATTGACACCCGCCACCGCGCCTATCGTTCGGGCAAGGTGACCGAAGAAGAAATCTGCGGCGAGATGGTGCAGATTTATGCCGGCCTGCGCGAGCAGGAACTGCGCGCCGCCGCCGCCCAGTACATAAAGGAATTTGTGCACCAGAACATCTTTCCGGAGATGGTCGATCTGGTTGCCGCATTGCGCGAGAGCGGCACTGAACTTTGGGCCGTCAGTTCCACCAACCGCTGGGTGGTTGCCGAGGGCGTGCGCGACTTCGGCATCGCGGAGGAGCGCGTTCTGGCCGCTGAGGTCCGCGTCACGGATGGGCTTATTACAACCGAGATTGTCGACGTACCCACCGGCCCAGGCAAGGCCGTTGCACTCAAGCGGGTAGGATTGGCCGCGCCCGATGCGGTCTTCGGCAACTCAATTCACGACCTGGCGATGCTGAAACTCGCGCGCTGTCCATTCCCGGTCAACCCATCTCCCGCACTGCTTGAGGCGGCCGCAAAGAACGGCTGGGGCTACTTCCGTCCCGAGTCCGCGGAGGGTTTGGAATCGGCGGTCGAGGGCGAATAAGTCCGACTCTGAAGGGTCGGCCTCTGGGCCGGGTTCGTTGCAATGCTCTTCACTGCGTAATAGCAAACGGCGCCTCGCCCGGTACGGCATCTCTTTTGTTGCGTTTACACTAGAAGTGTGGAATCAGACCAGCCAAATTCCAGCTCACGTCCCGCAGGCCCCTCCCTCCGCTTTGTAGCGGCTGCGCTCATCGTTCGCGGAGGCCAGGTTCTCATCGGTCAACGCCGCACCGATCAGCCGATGGCATCGCTGTGGGAGTTTCCCGGTGGCAAGATCGAAGCCGGCGAAAGCCCGGAGCAGGCACTAGCCCGCGAACTGGACGAAGAACTCGGCATCCAGGCAGCCATTGGCCCCCCTGTCACCCGGATCCGCCACAACTACCGCCATGGCGGCGCTGTCGACCTGCAATTCTTTGCCGTCCACGAGTTCACCGGCGAAATCGATAACCAGATCTACCAGCAAGTCCGCTGGGTGCGCCTCGAAGACCTCACCAGTTACGACTTCCTCGCCGCCGACCGAGGCCTGATTCGCGATCTGGCCGCCGGCAAGCTGCTTTAGAGTTCGACGCCCAGGTCCAGAATTCCACACTTGGGGGCGCAAGGCTGAACACTGGGAGCTGACAGCTGAGAGCTAGAAGCTGCTTTTCAATGCCCCGGCATCATCCCCCAAAGCATAACCCCAGTCATGCCGATGACGATGATGCTCGTCCCCCACGCAATCACGTTCCACAACCGCGAGTTCTTGTGCTCGCCCATCAGGTCTTTGCGGTTGATGAGCATCAGCATGAGAATAATCACTACCGGAAGCAGAACGCCGTTCAGCACCTGCGAGAGAATGGCCACGTTGATCAGTTGCGCATCCGGCAGCAGCAACACGGTTACGGCGCCACCGGCAATCAGCAGCGAATAGAGCCAGTAGAAAAACGGTGCCTCTTTGAAGCTCTTGTCCACGCCCGATTCGAACCCCATGCCTTCGCACACTGTGTAAGCCGTTGAGATCGGCAGAATCGATGCCGCGAATACTGATGCGTTGAACAGTCCGAAGGCGAAAAGAATGAAGGCGTAGTCACCGGCCAGCGGGCGCATCGCTTCCGCCGCGTCCGAGGCCACCTGGATGTCCCCCATCCCATGCACGTAAAGCGTAGCCGCGCAGGCCACCACAATGAACCACGCCACCAGGTCGGTAAAAAAGCTGCCCACAATCACGTCCAGCCGCGACGCCGCGTAGTCCTTCACGCGAATGCCCTTTTCCACTATTGAAGACTGCAGATAGAACTGCATCCATGGAGCAATGGTGGTGCCCACCACGCCGATGGCCATGTACATATACGCCTTGTCGCTCCACACCGACCGGGCCGGCAGCGTCACCGTCGCTTTTAGCGCATCGTGCCAACTGGGCTGCGACAGCACCCCGGCGAAAATATATGCGATATACACGACCGACGCGACAAGGAAAATTTTCTCCGTGCTCTTGTAGCTGCCCTTCACCACCATGTACCACACCAGCGCGGCGCAAAAAGGCACTGAGATGTACTTGGTTACGTGGAACAGGTGCAGCGAGCCGGCAATGCCGATGAACTCTGTGACCACATTGGTGTAGTTCACCACCACCAGCAGCACCATCAGTACAAAGGTGAGCCGCAGCCCGAACTCCTCGCGGATCAGGTCGCTGAGGCCCTTGCCCGTGACCACGCCCATGCGGGCGCACATCTCCTGCACNNTGAGGATGCCGCCGGAGTCGTTGTCGACATTTGCCGTAATAAATCCGGGGCCGAGAACGGCCAGGAACAGCAGTATCCGGATTCGCCAACGTTTCCACATGCCCGGTCGATCCTATGGTGGGTTCATTTTGAGTTTCCTCACTGACCATAACAGGCGAAGCCCGAATGCGCGAGTCCCGCATGTGCGGATGCAGGGCAATCGTGCAAACGATCTTTGCTGCTTCGGTCGGTTCCATTTGCCACCAAACTCCAAAAGCAACTGCCTTCTTCCCGTAGGGAAGATACGAAAATAGCCCAGGATGGAGTCCGCCGCGGCGGGCGCAATCCTGGGTCAAGATCTCAACCAAATTGCTGCGCCCCGGAGGGGCGCTTCGAAGTGTCTCATCAAATTTCGACGATGCTTATGCAGTTGCTCTGTGTGCGGGTAATGGATGTGGGGGGCCCGGACATGCGAATTTATCTCGACCAAGCCTCCCCCTGCAATCTCAAAAGATGAATTGACAGGAGTTTGCTATCTTGGTACATTGGTACCAAGATAACAGGAGGAACCAATGCCGCACGAACCCCAAAATCGCGAACCCGTAGTCGTCGAACGCGTCCAGACAGGCGTCCGAATGGAAAAACGCATGCTCAAGGTGCTCAAAGCACTCGCCGAGCAAAAGGACATGACCCTGGGCGACCTGCTTGAGGGAATCGTCCTTCACGCATTCGAGGGCAAAATCGTCCCTTTCTCTCCGCAAACGCTTAAGGAAATCGAGCAGTTCAAAGCTCTCTACGGAATGACCCTGAAAGCATCCGACAGTCACAACCTGAAGGAGCGCAAGCGCTAGAGCTGGTTATGGACTAGAGCCCACCGCCCTCTTGACAGCTCCCGGCGCTCGAGACTACAACTCGCTTTCACCATTAAAAAGCCAGGAGGGCTCGCTCAATGCATTCGTCCGATTCCAATGAAGGTTTGCCGGTTAGGCGCAAGCTGCTCGGAGGCATGGTCTCCGCAGCCGCGCTTCTCGGCTTGAATGCCGCCGGCGCAGCCGCCAGCTCACCTGCTGCGGCACCCGCGCCAACCGGGCAACCGGAAACACCGGACGAACTCTTCGCGCAAGCCCGCCTCCGCAATTACAAAACCCGCCGCAGTTCAAGCTGGGATCGCACCGGCGGCAACCGCGACGCAACTCCCGTGGAGCCCGGCCAATCAACCACGCTGCTCGATATCACCGGCGCCGGCGTGGTAACGCACATCTGGTTCACTATCTCCTCGTCGGACCCCATGCACCTCAAGAATCTTGTTCTCCGCGCCTGGTGGGACGGCGAGAGCACCCCATCCGTTGAAACGCCCATCGGCGATTTCTTCGGCCTCGGCCTCGGTGAATACTTCGTTTACCAGTCGGCGCTGCTGGCCGTCGCGCCCATCAAGGCGCTCAATGCCTACTTCCAGATGCCGTTTTCCACCTCCGCCCGCATCACCGTAACCAATGAAGGCAAGGTCCGCACCAACTCGCTTTACTACGCCATCGACTACGTAACCCTGCCCACTCTTCCGGCGGACGTCGCCCGCTTCCACGCGCAGTATCGCCAGGCCGCCCCCTGCCGTGGCTGGACCAACGACTGGACAAACAACGGCAGCCCCGGCATCAACGACCGCAAGAATCTTGACGGCCAGGACAACTACGTCTTCATGGAGGCCAAAGGCAAAGGGCATTTTGTCGGCGTCACGCAAGCCGTCTTGCAGAACCAGACCGGATGGTTCGGCGAAGGCGACGACATGATCTTCATCGATGGCGACAAGCTACCCACCATCAATGGCACCGGGTCAGAAGACTACTACAACGGCGCCTGGGACTTCGGCCTCCAGTCCTTCGGCTACCAGCACAATGGCGCGCCCTACATGGTCGATCCCGAGCGCATCGGCGGCCGCTACTGCCTCTACCGCTGGCATACCGAGAGCCCCATCACGTTTGACGAGTCCATCAAGGTCACCATCGAGCACGGCCACGCCAACCACCGCTCAGACGACTTCTACTCGGTCGCCTACTGGTACCAGACCGAGCCCCACTCCGCCTTCCCGGCCCTGCCCGCCGCCGAAGACCGCATCCCCAAAATGTACGACCCCGGCGGCGGCGCCGCCCCCGCGCCGATGCCTGCCAGTTAGGTGGCCGAATGCGTTCGCGGATCACACGCAAAAAGGGTGGATTCATCATCGATGAATCCACCCTTTTCCTGTTCAAGACATCAAACTTCAGCTTGTTTGGTTCTCAGGCCGAGACAGCATACTCCTGCTCAACCGGCTCTTCCACGTCCATGCTCAAACTCAGCAGCGATTCCACCACGTCCACCGCGCTGTAGCTAGTCCGTCCCGGCGCCAGGTACTGTGCAACCGTATTCAGGTCGTCGCCAACCGTTACGAGCGCTGGCTCAACCGAACCATCCTTGCGCGTCTGCTGGTGGCCAATATTGGCCATCAGGGCATTGCAAAGGCACTTGCGGCCCACCGTATCTTCAGCCTTGCCGCCCTTGAGCATGTAGTTCTCCACTGGCTCGGCAGAGCAGCGGTAGCCGATCTTGCCCTCTCCAGCAGCGTAAGGTTCCCGCAAATACCCCAAATCGCAAACCCGCTTGCGCTCCTGGTAGATGGGGAATGCCGAAGAAGTACCTTCCAATTGCGCAACCTTGAACGGAAATCCCGTCGGCGACGCCAACGGATCCGTGAACACCTCGCCGGTGCCTGCAACTGCCTTGGCCAGCAACGACCGCTTCAGGTCAGCGCGCATACCGGATTCCCGGCTGAAAGCAAATGCAGTTCCAACCTGCACGCCCGCCGCTCCCTGGTCCAGGGCCTCGCGCACTTTTTCGGCGTTGCCATACCCGCCCGCCAGCCAGAAGGGAACGCCCAGCGTACGCAGTTCCGCAATGTTTACCTGGTCCCGCTCGCCATAGACCGGTTCGCCGGTCGCGTTGAGCTGAAGCTTGCCGCGAGGAGGAGCATTGTGTCCGCCCGCCGTCGGGCTCTCAATCACCAGTCCGTCCACTCGGCCACTCGCCCGGCGCAACATGGTCGTCGCCAGCGTATTGGAGGAAACAATAGCCAGGAACCTGGGTCGATGCAGGATAGGCAGGGGGCCTTCCGCGAACTCAGCCGGATCGAGAACCATCAACGTATCCATTTCCGCCAACGCGCCCGTCACCTGCAGCTTGTACTCCGCCGAATGGTGGGCGGCAAAGGCGTCGAGCACGCCCGGAATGTGCAGCGGAATACCCGCGCCCATCAGCACATAGCCCACTCCGGCCAGCATCGCACCATATATTGATGCCAGGTGGGGCATCTGTACCTTCTCGAGAAAATTCATTCCCACCGGATTCTTGTGGCCTTCCTTGGCCAGAAAAACCTCGACAAAGTTGCTCACTATGCACAGCTCAATCAGCTTGCGTGGGCTGTCCTTCTGGTGCATCGGGATGTTTGGATAAGGCGTCCCGCTCGGCTTGCCTCCGGGCGTAAAGTACTCAGCCCAGATGCGCCTGGCCATATCGGGAAAGGGAAAGGCATCCAGCCCCCTGCGCATGTGCCCGCCAAAATCGCCATCGGCGAGGCGGCGCACAAACAGGGAATCGAGTGCAGTTCCCGAGACCACACCCAGCTGGCCGAGTTTTGAGACGGCGTTAGCAAGGCGCCAGTTAGACACGCCTACACCCATACCGCCCTGAATTATTTTTGGGAGCTGGACCATCTATGAATTGTTTCATAGATTCTGAAAATTCCACAGGTTTTCTACAAGAATCGAAAACCGCCGGCCCAAAGTGAGCAATTTTGCTCATTCCGGGGCACTTGGAACGTTACTTTTGGAATGGGAAATCGGTCGGTTTAGATCTTCTCGCGCAGGAAGCTGATCACCTGGTCTGCCTGGACCACGCCAACCATCCGACCCAAGCCATCTACCACCGGGATCGCGTGCAGGTTGTACTTGTCGAACAACTCCGCCAGCTCGTTCTCGTTCAAGTCGGCAGGGCAGGAGAGAACGCGACTCTCCACAAGGACACTTAACCGCGTCTCCGGCTGGGCCATCACCAGGCGGGCCAGCGGGATGATGCCGTGCAGCACGCGTTTATCATCCAGCAGGTAAATCTCGGTTACGGTCTCCGGGTCGCCATCGAAGCTTCGCAAAGCCTGGACCGCCTGGGCCACCGTGGAATCCATTCCCAGGTAAACAAAGTCGGTGGTCATGGCTCCCGCTGCCGAGTCCTCGTCGAACTCGAGCAGCTCTTCCACTTCTTGCCGCTCCTCGGGCTCCATCTCCTCGAGAATGGCGTCCGACTGGTCTTCGGGCAGCTCAGCCAGCAAATCGGCGGCAGCGCCTGGGTCCATCTCCTCGACGATATCGGCGATCTTCTCTTCGTCCAGCTTTTCCAGTAGCGCCTTCTGCAGCTTGGGCTCGACTTCTTCCAGTGCATCAGCGGCCACTTCTTCGTCGAGCGAAGTGAAAACAGCTTCGCGCTCGGCCGGCGCCAGGTCTTCGAGAATATCCGCCAGTTCCGAGGGATGCATATCGGCCAGGCGCTCGTGCGCAATCCGCAGCTTCACGCGGCGTGCGGGGTCCACCTCGATCACGTCTACAAAATGCCAGGGAATGCCGTGCGCGTGAAATTTGCGCGAAATCGATTCCAGGGTCGCGCGCGGCAACACGCCTTTGAAAACCCGCCGAAAGGCCCCGCGCAAGCCAATTTCCACTTCGGCCACGCGCAGCAGATGCGCTGCGCCCTGGCCCATCCACTCCAGGTCCACATCGTTCACGCGGACCACTTTTCGTCCGTGAATATCGATGATCTGGCGGTCCACCAGGTCCTGCTGCAGATAGAGATAGTTGCCCTGATCCTGCAGCGGAACCATTGCGCCGGCAGAGCGCAACTCGAGCGTGCCGGCCGGAGTCTCCATCACGTCCTGCGAGGGGACAATGAAGAGTCCCGCACGAGTCTTCAGCACCAGGCCGGCCACCTTGCCGGCGTCGGGTCCGGTGGCTACTGCAATGTCCTTCAGGCGCCCGCGCAATTGCCCCTGCGAGTCGGTCACAGGAGTGCCGAGCAGCGCGGTCAGGCTTACCCGGGCTGTGGTGCGAGGCTGCATGAAGTGAGTTTATTCCCCTGCCGTCAGTTTACGCACAGTGGCGCATCCGAATGGGCAATGCAGTTGACGACGATTTATTGGACGCGCACCTCGGTGGACAGTTCGATATCGGCAGACGAATTGCCGATCATCACGCGAACAGGTTCTGCCTCGACGCGGAATCCAGGAAGTTTCTCGTCCCACCAGGCAAGTGTGGATGCCTGAAGCGGAATCTGTACAGTTTTTGTTTCGCCCGGTTGAACGCCGATTCTCCTGAAGCCCTTCAACTCCTGGCGAGGCCGTTCAACTTTCGAGCGCAGGTGTTTTACGTAGAGCTGGACAACGGCATCGCCTGCCCGGCCTCCTGTATTTGTCACATCGACGCTGACCGTGACCATGCCATCCTTGGCCATTTGCGATGAGCTGGTGCGGAGATTGGAGTATTTGAAGGTCGTGTAGCTTAGCCCATAGCCGAAGGGATAAAGCGGCTCGCCTTTGAAGTACATGTAGGTGCGGCCATTGCGAATGTTGTAATCCATCATCGGCGGCAGCTGATCGAGGGACTTCGGCCAGGTGACTGTCAGGTGGCCGCCGGGGTTGTAGTCGCCGAAAATAACCTGTGCAAGCGCCGTACCTTCATCCTGCGAGGCATGGGCCATGTGCAGGATCGCTGGGACGTAGGTCTGCGTCCAGTTGATGGCGAAAGGGAAGCTGGAGATCAGCACGACAACCGTTTTCTTATTGACTTCATAGACCTGCTTTACCAACTGTTCCTGTTCGAGAGTAATGCTTTCGCGATCGCGCCCTTCGCGGCCGTCGCTCGCCACCGTGCAGGCCAGCGTGCCGCCTCCATCCACAGTAGCGTGCCAATCGTGCGCCATATCAGGACCGCAGGTCGGGTCGTTGCCCACTACGACTACCGCCACATCGGAAGCTTTAGCCGCATTGATGGCTGCGTTGCCGAGCTCATCGGCGGCGTAGTTCACTTTGACGCCCGGTCCAACTTCGTCCGTAATCGCCTTGAGCGGTGTAACCGCATACGGCGGCGTACCGCCATACCAGTCCCAGTGCACGGAGTTGGCCAGCGGCCCAATGACGGCGATCGACTTGATAGCATCCTTCTTCAGAGGCAAAAAAGCATTCTCGTTCTTCAGCAGCACCACCGATTCCAGCGCTATCTGTTTTGAGACCGCGCGATCCCGCTCCGTGTTCCAGGGTTCAGGTGAGTCCTTGATCTTCGCGTAAGGAACCATCTCCTGAGGGTCGAGCAACCCAAGACGGATCGTTACCCGGAACTTGGGGCGGAGCAGTGCGTCAATCTCCGCCTCGGTGATCGAACCATCTTTCAGGGCGGCTTTGGCTTCGTCCTGGAACTTGTCGAGGAATTGGTTGATGCCTGCTTTCAGGCAGGCGACAACCGCGGACTTCTGGTCCGGAAAGAGATGGCGAGGATCGACAAGCAGATGGACTGCACCTCCGTCGCTTGAAATCACGTCGACGCCCCATTTTTCATGGACAATGCTGCGGAGAATTGGATTAACGACCATCGTGGTGCCGTTCCATGCGTTATAGGAAGCCATGACAGCCTTGGCGCCGCCATCCTCGAAGCCCATCCGGAAGGGCACCGAATAGTACTCCCAGAAGAGGCGCTGGTCGAAGTCCGAAGACGAACTGGTGCGGAGATTCTCATTGCTGTTGGCAAGGAAGTGCTTGAGCAGTGCGGCCGCCTGCCAGTACTTCGGGTCGTCACCTTGAAGGCCCTTGATAAAGGCAACGGCCATGGTTCCGTTAAAGAACGGGTCTTCACCGTAGACTTCCTCACTGCGTCCCCAGCGGGGGTCGCGCGCCAGGTCCGATTGCGGTCCCCAGAGCATCAGGATTTGGCGGTCATACTTGGCGGTCTGGGTGATGTAGCGCGCTTCGTATCCCTGGACACCCGCGGCCTGACGCACCAGGTCCGGGTCCCATGACTCGCCCATGCCCGGAGGCTGCGGGAACTGCGTGGTCGTAACGGGCAGGCGCTTCCCCCGCGCTTCCCTCTGGACGACCCCGTGGATGCCCTCGGAGCTGCCGTAGCTCATCACGCCGAGCCGCGGAACGCCGGTATTGGTGCTCAGACAGTTGACCTTCTCGTCCACGGTCATCAGCGAGAGCAGGCTGTCGATCCTCTTCTCCATTGCCAGTGCCGGATCGTTGAATGGATAAGGATGCTGCTGGGCGAGGGCCGGAATAACCCCCGTGGCGAACCATGAGAACAAAAGAAGGACCAAAATGGCAAAGTGCTTTTTAATCATTTCAAACACCGCGTCAGCTTCCTCCGCAGAGTGCCCGGCGCGTCTTTACAGAGCCCGGGTCGTGGTGCGAGGTTGCACCAGGAAAGTGTATTCCCTCGTGGGCAGTCTGTGCGCCAGGCACTCTTGTCCAACGCAAGA
>PKXI01000325.1 GCA_003133425.1 Acidobacteriaceae bacterium | reverse complement strand
TTATTTGCCGAAGCAATAGCGGGGGTAGTTAAGGGGACCTGGGGCACCCGGCGTGTGTTGGAAGAGTGAGTGAGAATCCCACTCATCGCGAAATGCCGCGATGAATGGGGCACACGCGATGGGTTTTCAAACAAAGGCAGCGAGTTAGCGCCCGCTGCGCGGGCCTGGCAAGTCAGCAAGTCAGCGGCGGTTGTGCGAAGGGGACTATCCCTTCTTTCCTTCCAACAGGGCGTTGACTTTTGCGATGACGGGGAAGGCGTCGGCTACGTAGACGACGTCCGCTTTGCCGCGGGTCCAGCCGCAGTTGGGGTCGAGGGAGATGGCGCGGCGCTCGCCGATGAAGCGCCAACCGACAACGTGGGGCTCTTCACCGTGGCAGCAGGTTGCGAGGCCCTTGGGGTGACGGGGCGTGGCTCCTGTCTGGCCGACCTGGTTCATGTGGGTGAGAAAGGGGAGGACTGGCTGTCCATCGCCGCCCTGATCGACAAGGGATTTGCTGCTGCCGAGGGATGCGCCGGTCTGGCGCAGGAAGCCGAGAATCAGATCGCTGGCTTCGCTGACGTGAATTTGGCCGTCGGGCTGTTTCTTGGTCCATCCAGCGCCGGTGACAAAGAGCATTTTGGCGTCGGGGCGGATGGTTTGCGCGTCCTGCATGGGAGCGCGGATGCCGCTGACGGTGGTGCGGATGGCGGGGAGTTCGACTGATACTTGTTCGACCTGGGCGGAGCCGGGCGCGCCGGAATAGGCTGTGTGAGTGCCTGCGTCGAGAAGCAGAAACCAGGGGCGGGTGTCGCGGGAAACTACGGCTTCGACGCGCTGGCGATAGAACCAGCGGGTGGCTTCGATACTGGCAGGGCTTGAATTTGGGCCGCTGATGGATGTGATGTGAGTATCGATGAAACCGCCGAGGCGGTGAGCGACTCCGGCGGCGACGCGGGAAAAGCGAGCGCTGGTGGGAGCGAGAACGATGGTGGCAGCGGCGGCGCGGCAGAGAGCTTCGCAAGCGGCGGCGTCAGTGGAATAACGCGGCTGGGCGAAGGCTTCGCCGGAGACGGCGAGTGCTGCGCACGGCAGCCCGTTGGTCAGGTTTGTGGGGTTGGCGGCAACGATGCCGATGGTGAGCGGGGCGCTGAGGCGGGCGGCGAGTTCAATGCCGGCGGTGATGCTTTCAAGAGAGGCTTTGGTGAGTGCCTGGCCGGTTTCATCTACATGTGTCAGTACGAGAATCGATTCCATTATTCGGCTCCAATCCACTCGACTAGTTCTGCGGCGATCTGGTCGGGGGTGAGGTCTTTGACGACGCGGGTGGTGCGCTGCTGTTTTGGAAGGCTGACGGAGACGTAGCGGAGTCCGTTGGGCGCGAGCGTAGCTGGCTTGGCTTTTTGCAGTGCGGGCATAATCGTTCGCATATTGCTCATGCCGACTTGCGGATTGTTGCGCGGCTCGGCGAGATTGCCGGTGGCCCAGCCGAGGACTGCGGGGGTTCCGGCGCAGACTGAGACTTGATGTTTGCCGCCTTCAACGCGTTCGAGGACTTCGAAGGAGCCGTCGTCGCGAAGGTTGATCTGATCGACACCCTGGAACTGGTCGGTGATGCCGAGGCGCTCACCAACGATTTGAAGCGTGACTCCGGCGCCGCGAGTGGCTGATTCCCAGCCGCCAAAGAGCAAGAGTTTGGTGCGGTCGAGGCCGGGGAGGGCGGCGATGGTTTCTGAGAGAACGGCGGCGGTGGAGTGGGCGTCAGGGAACCCGCCGATGGGGCCGTCGATGGGGACGAGTTCGAAAGGGACTTTCTGCGCGACGGTCATCATGACTTGTTGGAGCTTGGCCTTGGGGCCGAGGGAGACTAGCCAGAGTTTGCTGCCTGGGTTTTTGGCGGCGAGGCTGGCGGCTTCATAGAGCGCACAGGCGGCCCATGGGTCGAGGACGGCGGGGAGGACCATTTCATTCTTGAGTCCCGGACCGGTGGGGGTGGTGACGGGCTCGAGAGTTTGCAGTGGGTCGGGGACGATGCCGGCGCAGACTACGATGTGGAGTGGTGTTGGCATTTACTTTTCCTTCTTCGAATCAGTTGAAGAGTTCTAGTTGCGCGGTTTGGGTCGTTCAAGAAATCGAGCTGGGCTCAAAACAAGCAACGGCAAAGGCAACCGCAGGTCCTTCGACTCCGCTTCGCTCAGGATGACAGCTGCTTTCGAAATTCGAGATTAGATCTTCTTGCGTAGTTGCCAATGAATCCATGAACGAAATCAATTCTCCGCGGAGTGGAGGCCGCCGGAACCGGCTTTGAATTCTATGTTTGAACTTTCGCCGTCGGGGGACTGGGCGCAGTTCCACAGGCAGGCACCGCAATGAACGCACTTCTCGCGCTCGAAGGCGGGCAGGCCGTCGGGGCCCTGCGTGATGGCCTGGCCGGAGCACATGGCTACGCATGTCTTTTCTGTGCAGGCGGTGCATAAAGCCAGGTTGCGGAAGACGACGTGGTCGGCAAAGCCGGGCATGGCCTGCACCTTGCCGCCGATCAGCAGCGCGTCCTGCTGCGTGATGAGCAGGCGGCCGTCGTACGGAATCTCTGGCCAGCCGCGGACGGAGAGCAGAGCGTCGTGATGCGGGCGGCCTTCATCATTCGATTGCGACATGGCTTCGATCAATTGGAGGGCTTCGGCTGAATGCAGGGCGGTGGGGCGAATCTGTTTGCTGGCCGAGGGGATTTTCGTCTTGAGTGAGAGACGGCCGCCGGTGAGGCCGGCGAGGGCCATGCCGATCATTCCTTTTACTACGCCGTCGTGGAATCCGTTGCGGGCATTTTCTGCTTCGCGAGCGCCGCGCTCGACCCAGCTTTTGCGGCGACGGGTTTCGTAGGTGGCGGCGAGGTTCTCCTTCGTGAAAGGTTTGCCGGCGCGGAGCAACTCAAGGACGGCTTCGCCGAGTTCTGTGCCGGTAGTCCAGGCTTCATCGACGCCGGAGCCGGTGAGCATGTTGGTGGATCCAGAGCCTTCGCCGATGCGTGCATAGCCGTCGCCGGTGAGAGCAGGTTCGCCATGGCGGCCCGATTCCTCAAGGGATTTCGCGCCCCAGGAGCGAAGAGTTCCATTCTTGAGAATCTTCCACAGTGCGGGATGCTGGATGTAGTGCTGCAGGTAGCGGTAGGCAGTGCGTGAGGGATCGCTCAACCACGAGGGAACGAAGATGCCGACGGAGACGAGACGGTTGGGATGCACGTAGAGGAAGCCGANNCCGAAGATCTCGGGCTCGGGATAGCCGAACGTGTGCAGGACGGTGCCGGGAATCAGCGCATCGGGGCCAGAGTCTTCTGGCAACTCGATGACGAACTTCATGCCCAGCGCCCAGTCCTTGCGCTCCGCGCTCTTGAACTTTTGGTCGAGAGCTTTNNACCTGACCGACGGGCCCATCCGCTACGACTGTGAGTTTTGCACGGACATCCATGCCGGGCATGAAGCCGTCGGAGGGCGCACCGTCTTTGTTTACGCCCTGATCGGCGAGGCGTATGCCGGTGACTG
>PKXI01000186.1 GCA_003133425.1 Acidobacteriaceae bacterium | reverse complement strand
TCCTTGAAGAAGTCATCAAGGATCACCCGGTGCTGTTGAACCGCGCGCCTACGCTTCACCGCCTGGGCATTCAGGCTTTTGAGCCGGTGCTGGTGGAAGGCAAGGCAATCAAGATTCACCCACTGGTTTGCACGGCGTTCAACGCCGACTTCGACGGCGACCAGATGGCCGTGCACATTCCGCTGTCGCCTGAAGCGCAGATTGAAGCCAGCGTGCTGATGCTCGCTTCGCACAACATTCTTTCGCCAGCCTCCGGCCACCCGATTACGGTGCCTACACAGGACATGGTGCTTGGCCTCTATTACCTGACCAAGGCCAAGAAGGGCGGCAAGGGCGAAGGGCGCGTATTTGCCAACACTGAAGAGATCCTGATGGCGCTGGAAGCGCAGGAGGTCGAGACACTCTCGCCCATCCGCCTGCGCTATACGGGCAAGGTTTTGGACATGACCACCGCCTATGACGATCAGGACCTGACGCACACCGAGGCAGTCGACTTCAACAAGGAGTACATCTCCACGACCGTAGGCCGCGTGATTCTGAACGACTCGCTGCCCGACGGCATGCCGTTTGTAAACGGCCTATTGAAGAAGAAGGGAATCGGACAACTGGTGAACTATTGCAACCAGAACCTCGGCCTGGAAGTCACGGTCGGGATGCTGGATCGCATCAAGGCACTGGGCTTTAATTACGCCACGAAATCCGGTCTGTCTGTGGGCCTGGACGACATGGTGATTCCAGACAGCAAGTACACGACCGTCGACGCCGCCGACAAGAAGGTGATCGAAGTCCAGAAACAGTACATGGACGGCGCCATCACCAACGGCGAGCGCTCGAACAAGGTCATCCAGATGTGGTCGTTGGTTACCGATCAGGTGGCCGACGAGATGTTCGGCAACATGAAGAAGGCGGACGACGAAGGCGCATTCAATCCGATCTACATCATGGCTGACTCCGGCGCCCGTGGTTCGAAGCAGCAGATTCGCCAGCTNNACTTCATCTCGACGCACGGCGCGCGTAAGGGCCTTGCCGACACAGCGCTGAAGACAGCCGACTCCGGCTACCTGACGCGGCGCCTGGTCGACGTGGCGCAGGACGTTATCGTGACCGAGTATGACTGCGGCACGGTGGAAGGCATCTACGTCGGATCGATCGTTGAGTCGGGCGAGATCATCGAAGAGCTTCGCGACCGTATCATCGGCCGTGTTTCTCTGGAGCGCATCAAGGACTACGACGGCAACATCGTTGTGGATGTGAACCAGGGCGTCGATGAAGATATCGCTTCGGCAATTCAGGGCGCGGGCGTCGAGAGGGTGAAGATCCGCTCGGTGCTGACCTGCGAGTCGCGGCGCGGCGTTTGCGCGCTGTGCTACGGGCGCAACCTGGGCTCCGGCCGCATGGTCGAGCTCGGCGAAACCTGCGGCGTAATTGCTGCGCAGTCCATCGGCGAGCCGGGAACACAGCTCACCATGCGTACCTTCCACGTGGGCGGCACAGCCAGCCGCGTGCAGGACAAGTCGCGCCTGGATGCGAAGAACAACGGCTTTGTGCGCTTCATCAACCTGAACTACGTTGAGAGCAAGGACGGCACGCTGGTAGCAATGAACCGCTCCGGTTCGGTGGCCATCCTGGACGACCGTGGCCGTGAGAAGGAGCGTTACCAGGTGGTATATGGCGCGCGCCTTCGCGTGAAGGACGGGGAGCACGTAAAGCTGGGCCAGTTGCTGGCCGAGTGGGATCCATACACCTACGCCATTCTCACCGAGATCGGCGGCGCGGTGCAGTTCAAGGACCTGCAGGAAGGCATCACGCTCAATGAAGAAGTCGATGAAGTCACCGGCCTCTCGCGTTGGGTGGTTGCCGACTCTCCCGATGAAAAGCGTCAGCCGGCCTTTGTGGTGAAGAACGCCAAGGCTCACAAACGCTACCTGCTGCCTCGCGGCGCCCACCTGATGATTCAGGACGGCGACGAAGTGGGTCCGGGCGACGTGCTGGCGAAGATTCCCAAGGAGAGCACGCGCACCAAGGACATCACGGGCGGTCTGCCTCGCGTGGTGGAGCTGTTCGAAGCGCGCAAGCCGCGTGAGACGGCCATCATCTCGGAAATTGACGGCGTGGTTCGCTTCGGCGAAGTTGCCAAGGGACAGCGAAAGATTTATGTGACCGCGGACAACGGCGACGAGAAGGAATACTCGGTGCCGCGCGGTATCCACGTGAACGTGCAGGAAGGCGAACGTCTGCGCGCAGGTGACCCGCTGATGGACGGCCCCTTGAACCCGCACGACATTCTTGCCGTGCTGGGCGAAAAGGAACTGCAGTCTTACCTGGTGAACGAAATCCAGGAAGTGTACAGGCTGCAGGGCGTGGCCATTTCAGATAAACATATCGAAGTGATCGTGCGGCAGATGCTGCGTTGGGTACGGATCGACGAAGTGGGCGACACCAACTTCCTGCTCGAACAGCAGGTTGACCGCTTCCGCTTCCGCGAAGAGAACGAGCGCGTGCTTGCCAATGGTGGCCGTCCGTCGATTGGGCGCCCGCTGCTGCTGGGCATCACCAAGGCGTCGCTCTCGACCGACAGCTTCATCTCCGCGGCCAGCTTCCAAGAGACCACGCGTGTACTCACCGAAGCCAGCATCAACGGCGCGATTGACAACCTGCGCGGACTCAAGGAGAACGTGATTGTGGGACGTTTGATTCCCGCGGGCACGGGCCTGGAGTACTACCGCAACGTCCAGCTCTCACCTGAACTGGAAGAAGCTGCAGCCCGCGTGCAGCAGGAAGTTACGGCCGAGATTGAAGCGGCCGAGCGCGAACTGGAGCTCATGCGCCAGGAAGGCGAAGCGGAAGAGATGGCTGCCGAGTAAGATTGGCGGCAATTTCTTCGAACTATCCGAGGCCCGGCGCAAGCCGGGCCTCTTCTTTCTTGCGACATTCCGGAATGAGGTCAGGGATCTACAGGGAGACCCGCATCTCGCAGGTTGTCTTCTTGGCATTTTTTGCTTTGTACATGGCGGCGTCGGCGGCGCGGAGAAGAGCGTGCATGGTGGTTGCGTCCGCGGGGTAGAGGGCGATTCCGACGCTGGCCGATCCCTGCAGAGTGTAATCCTGGGCGGCGAAGGGCTCGTCAAAGCATCGCTCCAGCCGCAATGCGATCTCCTCGACGTCTGACCGGCTTCGTACGACGGGAACCAGCACGGCGAATTCATCGCCGCCCAGCCGCGCCAGAATGTCGCTGGGCCTTAGTTGCCGCTTCATGCGCAGCGCCGCTTCCTGCAGATACAGGTCTCCCACATGGTGCCCGTATTTGTCGTTCACCAGCTTAAAGTCGTCGAGGTCGATATAGATGAGGCCGAAGATGCCGGCTGTCTGGCGCGCCGTTTGAATCAGGGCATCGAGACTTTTCTCCAGTGAGAAGCGGTTTTGGATGTCGGTGAGCAGGTCAAACTCAGAGCGGTGCAGCAGATCGGAGTAGAGTCGCCGAGTCTCGATTGCAAGCGTAGCCAGGCCAGTTCCCATTGCGAGAGCCTCAGGTTGATCCGCGCGGGGCTTGCTGGCGGAGTCAAAGGCGGCATAGAACCTACCGAGTGCGGCTCCCGAGCGGCCTGGAATTTCGTTTTGGAGGACGCGCAGGGAAGTGAGACGCGGCGGCCGGTTTCCGAGCTGAGCTCCATCGGCGATTTCGCACCAGCATGGAGCGCCCTGCGGCCGGAAGGAAACCAGCTCGGTGATTTGCTCGATGATCTCGGCCAGCGGGCGAGAGCCGTTGATGTCCTGCAGGATGTGCCTGCGCCGCTTCTCCAGGTATGCCATTGTGGCATTCTGCCGGCGAACTCTCCGCTCAAGTACCAAGCTTCTGATTCCCACAAGCAACACCACGACGACGAGCAGGCGGACGACGATCAACATGTTGTGGACCGTCAACGGAGAGGGTTTGGCGACGACCTGGACGTCGTCAAAGGAGCGGATCAGAATATCGAAGGACGCCTCGTCATTGAGAGGCTCGCCAGCCTGGGGCACACAGATGCCAGTCACCCGGATTGTAGAGTACAGCGGAACCTGCGGCATGGGTGGAAGCTGTGTGGGTGGGGGTGGATGACGGTAAATCGCGGTGAATTCCCGCCCATCGGCGACCATGACATATTCATCCTGCATGGCCTCCCGAACCTCTGCTACCAAACGCCCGTCAATGGAGACCAAGTCGTACTGGTGGCCTCCAAGTACGCTTCTTCCAAAGAAAGCAAGTTGGTGCCAGGTTGCTGACACTGGCGGAACAGGCGCCTGCAACTGGCTGTCCTGAACTTCAGCATAGGCCAAGGTCAAACGGGCGTCGTGTGTATCGGCGAAGCCGGTCGCGTCGGCGATATCGCCGATCTGCATAGGCTCACTGGTCTGCGTGGAGACCCAAAGGCTCGAGGCGCCGTTTTGGAGCACAACGGCCGAGCCGGGTTGGAAGTAGGTGATGGTTCCATGAACCCGCAGCCTCCGGGTGAAATCGCGGATATGAATGCCGGTAACGATATCGTCCATTGGGGTCTGGGGAAGGGACCACGGACTGGAGGCGGCGCGGCTGAGAATCTTAATGTCAGCAAGAGACGAGACCTTGACTTTGGCACCCGTCTCTTACATCTTTCCGTCGAACTTTCTACCGGCAGCGCCAGTTATCTCAACGTCAGCGTCCAGCAGGTTCTTGAGCGCGTCTTTATCGTGGCTGTCCACTTCGATATCAATGTATCCGCCCTCCATGAGCAGCTGCAGGCGGCCACCAGGGATTATGGGGCTCGTCAGTAGATCAGCGGCACGGATGACGCCGTGAACACGCACAAGCCTGCAATTGAACTTCTTGCCGACGAGGTCGTCGTAGGTGGCTGGTACTGCGTTGGGAAGCATGCCATGGCGCAACAGAATGATGTTGTTGCTGACCACGTAGGGGAGAAAGCTTGGTTGCACTATTCCGTTGATCAGGACGCGATCGCCGGGAACGAGCCGGGCATCCGTCTCGGACCTGACAAAGATGGCCTCGTTGCCCTCCTGAACATTGAGGACCTTGTTCTCGCGGTTGAAGTAGATTACCGTGGCTTCGAAGGCAACGGGCAACTGCGCGCTCGCCTGGGCGTTTGTGAGCGAGGCAACGGCGTGCATTGTAGCGAGCGGAGCGGGGGCCGAGGCCCAGCAGCCCGAGGTGCATCCGAGGATCACCGCGAAAGCGGGAATCAGCCACTTCACCGGGATAAACCTCTCTCCGGAACTGACATTACTCTTTCTGGCCCTGATTATCTGTATCGGCAAATACCTGTGTTGGAATCAGCCCGGCGGAAGGCAAGATGCATCCCAAATGAGAAAATTGCCACAATGGGGAGTAGACCGGAGGTTTGCTATGATCTGCGTTCAGAGGCGAACGCGGATACAGGGTGATTTTTCGGAGGATTTGAACTTGCCTTTCGGGCATATTTTGCCACGTACATAGCGGCGTCGGCAGCATTCAACAGGCTATCTTTGGTGGCGGCGTCGTCAGGGTAGAGAGCGATGCCGATACTTGCCGAACCCCGCAACAGGTGATTCTCCACTTCAAAGAGCTCGTCGAAGCAGCGTTCCAGCCGTGAAGCGATCTCTTCGACATCGGTTCGGTTATGCAGCACAGGAACGAGCGCGCCGAACTCATCGCCGCCCAAGCGTGCCAGCAGATCGCCGGGTCGCAATTGGCGCTTCATGCGTCCTGCTACCTGCTGTAGATACAAATCTCCAACCTGGTGTCCCAGGAGGTCGTTGACCTGCTTGAAGTCGTCGAGGTCGATATAGACGATGCCGAAGATGCCGGCGGTCAGGCGCGCTTCTTCAATGAGTGTGTCGAGGTGCTTTTCGAAGGAGAAGCGGTTTTGGATGTCGGTGAGCATGTCGAACTCCGAGCGGTGCACCAGGTCCGAGTGGAGCCGCGAAGTTTCGATGGCCAGGGTGGCTAGTTCTGCCGCTGCGGACAGCGCTTTATCTTCTTCGACATTGGGAGAGGTGCGCGGGTCGAAGGCAGCAAAGACTGCACCCAACGGCAGTCCCGTGTGCCCGGCAATCGCATGCTCGGCGATGCGCAGGCTTGAAGTACTCACTTCCGCGGGGCAGTTACCCAGACTGGGTCCGTCCGCGACCTGGCACCAGCAGGGCGCGCCCTTCAGGTTGACGGAGGCCAACTCTGTGATACGTTCCAAGATTTCGGCGAGTGGACGTGAATTGTTGATGTCTTCAAGGATGATTCCGCGCCGTTGCACGAGGTAACCTAACGCGGCCACTCGAGAACGCATTGTGCGGTCGATGTACCACGCCCTGGCGCCCACCACAAGCATGGACAGGAGAAGAAATACCACCAGGAGGCCGAGATGGCGAACTGTCATCCACGAGGGCCGGGAGAGAATTTCGAGATCGCCTGAAGAGCGGAGCAGGATTCTGAAGGGCACGTCGTGGCCAAATGGATTGGCATTGTCGGTTGCGCAGATACCGGTTACACGAATCCGCGTGCCCACTCGAACTTCCCTCATGGGTGTTAGCGCGTCCGCCGTCTGCCCATGGGGGTAAACAGCGGAGAACATTTGGCCGTCGGCGACCAGGACGTACTCGTCCTGCGATGCTTCCCTGGCCTCCATCACCACCTGCCCTTCGACGGAAACCAAGTCGAAGATATGCTTGCTCGAGGCTAGCTGTTGCCACGTCAGGGGCGCGGGTTTGACCGGTTCCGGGATTCCGCTATCCCGAATCGCGCTGCCATAAAGCATCAGAAAGCCGTGGCTATAGGCGGGGAAACCGGTTGCCTCGGCGCGATCACCGATCTTCATTGGAGCGTAGCTGTCGGTATTAATCCAGATGCTTTTGTGACCGTTCTGAAGCACCAGTGTGGCGCCAGGTTCAAAGTATGTGATCGTGCCGGTGACCCTGACCATGCTGGTGAGATTCTTGACGTGATAGAAGCCGAGGACCTCATCCATGGGCGTCTCCGGAATCTGCCATGGGCCGACGGCGGCGGGCTTCAGGATTTTGATATTGGCCAAACTGGGAACACGAAGGACGATGCCGATCAGTTGCATCTTGCCGTCGAATCTGCCACCGGCGACACCAGTGATGGCGACTTCCGCGTCGAGCAGTTTATCGAGCAGTTGCGGATCGACACTGTCAATCTGCGCATCCACATAGCCGCCGTCGAGGAGGACCCTTAGGGTTATGCCGGGCAAATGGTCCGCCGAGGGCCTGTCCATGTCGGCGGCCTGCACCACGCCGCGCGCGTTCACCAGCATCGAGTCAAAGCGGCCCCGGACCAGCTCATCGAATGTGGCCGGCACTGGTTTGGGTGCCGCGCCATGGCCGAGCACGGTAATGTCGCTGCTGAGAACAGAGGGGCTGTAACCCGATGCCGTCGTCCCTTTGATCAGGACGCGGTCGCCGGGAACCAACCTGGCGCTGAAGGTGTCATTCACAAAGAGACCGGCGCTGCCGTCCTGCACGAAGAGGTTCCTTCGATACTCGCTGCAATAGGTAACCGTGGCCTGGAAGGCGACAGGGAGCCCGCGGCCGGCCTGGGCATTCGTCAGGGACCGGATGGCGCGCACCGAAGTTAAGGGTGCGAGGGGCGAAGAAGCGGGCGCGTTCGCCCAAGAGATCGAGATGCATCCGAAGGCGATTGCAATTGCGGAAAGAACGTTCTTCATTTTAAATGGCCCGGTGGGGTAGATAATTGATCCCCGATCATAGAAAGCCTTTTTCGGCTTCGTCCGGAACACTCAATATGCAGGCGAAATCGAAACGCTCGAACCTATTGCGCGAGGCAAAAACGTTGTCAACTGGCACCAAGCGATCTTACTCTTTAGAAAATCTGGTTAAATAGCACTTTTGGAGTGTGGCTGCCACTTTAGGACCGTGATTAATTGCCGTCAGAGCGGGTAGCGGAATGCGTCGCGCTTCGCGTTCGTACCGTGTTCATGGCAGGGAGGTTGCATTATGCAGAAGAGCAACGAAAGATCTCCCGTTTTCGCGAGATTTCCGCACGGCAGCGCGCAGGGGCAGCCGACCCGCAGAATCCGCGTTCTGGGCGTTCCGCTGGACATGGGGGCGAGCCGCCGCGGGGTAGATATGGGGCCATCCGCCATGCGCGTGGCGGGACTCGAAGCACGCCTTGAGGCCCTCGGCCACGAGGTCGATGACGGAGGTAACATCCGCGTCGAGATAGCGGAAACTCAAGCCTCCGGCAGCAGCAATGCCCGCTATCTGACCGAGATTGCGGAAACCTGCAGCCGCACGGCAGACGCTGTGCTCAAAACTCTTGAAGAAGGCATGACTCCGCTGCTGATGGGCGGAGACCACTCGCTGGCCGTCGGGTCGGTCTCCGGCGTGGCTGAGTTTTACCGGCGGAAGGGGGAGAAGATCGGGCTGGTGTGGATCGATGCGCACACTGACATCAACACGCCGGAGACCTCGCCTTCAGGCAACGTGCATGGCATGCCGCTGGCCGCACTGCTGGGGCTGGGGCCGGAACCGCTTGCGAAGATTTATGGGTACGCGCCCAAGATTGACCCCGAAAACGTGGTTCTGATCGGCATCCGCGACATTGATGCCGCCGAGCGCGAAAACATCCGGCGTGGAGGGGTTACGCACGTTTATACAATGCGCGACATTGACGAGCGCGGCATGAGAGCAGTGATGGAAGAAGCGCTGAGCGCGGCCGCCAGCGGCACTGCCGGCTATCATGTTTCGCTCGATATGGACTGGATCGATCCGGAAGATGCCCCAGGAGTTGGGACTCCTGTGCGTGGCGGGGCAACTTACCGCGAAGCGCACCTGGCGATGGAGATTCTGGCGGACCATGGGCGGTTGCTGAGCTTCGAGCTTGTCGAGGTGAACCCGGTGATTGACGAACACAACCGGACGGCTGATCTGGCCGTGGAGCTTGCTTGCTCGGCATTTGGGAAGAAGATTCTGTGAAGGGTTCTACACTGGGAGAGTTGTAATTCTCGTATTCTGATCGGCGTCTGAAAAAACAATGGCAAAAAAACTACGTGTAGGCATTCTCTTTGGCGGGCGCAGCGGCGAGCATGAGGTTTCGCTGTTGTCGGCGGCTTCGGTTCTCAATTCCATCGATCGCGAAAAGTTCGAGGTGGTGCCGATCGGCATTACCAAAGAAGGGCGCTGGCTGGCGGCTGGCGACGCGAACGACCTGCTGGAAGGTAGCGACAGCTCGGTTGCGCGGCGGCTGCGCGCGGGCGATCCCGAGAGCACTCCAGGCGCCAAGCTGCTGCACGAGGGCATTCCCACTCTGATGGCGCCCATGCCCGGTCCTCAAGGCCCGGAAGGGAAAGCTATTGACGTCGTTTTTCCGGTGCTGCACGGCACCTTTGGCGAGGACGGGACTATTCAGGGGCTGTTTGAGCTTGCGGGGATCGCTTACGTCGGGTCGGGCGTGCTGGGGTCGTCGGCGGGCATGGACAAGGACGTGATGAAGCGGCTGTTTGCGCAGGCACGGCTGCCGATTGTGAAACACACTACGCTGCTGCGCGCCGACTGGGAGAGATCGCCGCGCAAGGCTGTTTTGCAGGTAGAGGCCGCGTTGAAATACCCGGTGTTTGTGAAGCCGGCGAACCTGGGCTCGTCGGTGGGCATCAGCAAGGTGCACGACCGCGGCGAGCTTGGTCCGGCGCTGACCCTGGCTGCCCGCTACGACCGCAAGCTCGTGGTGGAGCAGGGGGTTGGCGGCAAAAAGGCGAGGGCGCGCGAGCTGGAGGTTGCGGTGCTGGGCAACGACTCGCCTGAGGCGAGCGTGGTGGGCGAGATTATTCCCGGCAAGGAGTTTTACGACTACGAGGCGAAGTATCTCTCTGAGGGGGCGGTGCCGGTGATTCCCGCCAAGCTGACTCGGGCTGAGACGAAACAGGTTCGCGAGATGGCCGTTGCGGCGTTCCGTGCGTGCGATCTGTCGGGCCTGGCGCGGGTGGACTTCCTGATGGAACCGGATGGGAAGAAGCGGATCTTCCTGAATGAGGTGAACACGATGCCGGGGTTCACTCGCATCAGCATGTACCCCAAGTTGTGGGATGCGACGGGGCTGAGTTACAGGAGCCTGATTACCCGGCTGATTGAACTGGCGCTGGAACGGTTTGAGGAGAAGAGCAGGACGACCTACAGCAGGGACTAGAACAGCAGTTGTCAGAGATCAGTAGTCAGTTGTCAGCTCCCGAACCCAGGAATGCGGGAGCCAAGAATCTTGCTTGGGAACTGTAGGCAAGTGTTTGGTGTCTAAAGATATAGCGCCGGTAGGTCGCTAGGCGGCGTGGCCGGCCATTTGAGCACAATTGGGGAACTGAAAACTGTTCACTGTTCCCTGACCACTGCTTTATTGCCGTATGCTAACCCTTGAGGACTGAGCCCCATGACATTGCTCGACGCTCCAAAGTTTGACGAAGTACGCGACCGGCGCAACCGCAGGATGCTTATCGGGGCCGTGGGGTTGTTTTTCGTTCTGTGGACCTCGTGGTGGCTGGTGTCGGGGCGGCCCGTGGACTGGCCATGGAACTGGAACACCCACCTGCTTGGCCGGATGGCGGTCAACAACTTCCTTGGCGCTGTTGAACAGAACGATCTCCCCAAGGCCTATGGCATCTGGCTGCACGACAAGGACTGGCAGCAGCACACGGCGCAGCCCAGCTCCTATCCCTTTACGCGTTTCCAGCAGGACTGGAGCCGCACCAGCCCCGACAATGAGTACGGTGTGATCCAAACGCACAAGATTGCGGCGGCGCGGGTGTATGGCAATGTGCTGTTGGTGGCGGTGCTGATCAACGGGCGGAAGAGCGGGGCGCTGAATCTGACTTACGATCCAAAGACGCACACGCTGAACTTCTCGCCTCCGGGCGAGGAACTTTACCTGGGGCCGTAGAGGCGGCGGGTCAGCTAATTAGTGGGTAGGATGGATTTTGCGCAGGATTGCTTTGTGGCCTCTGTTGGCTCCTCGATCAGGATGGAGGCGATGGAGGCCATTCGACTGTTCGTGCTCCTGAGAATGATTCCGTTGCTCAATTCCCACTGGTTTGCATCGAACAAGTGAGGAGAACACCATGCCTCAAAGTACCCACGATCGAGCCGCAGAACTGCACAACCTTGCAGAACACACGCACGCATCCGCTGCCGCCGCTCACGCGAAGGCGGATCACCTGACCGCTCACGAACTCAGCAAGCAGGCCCTGGAACACTCGCAGAACGCTCAGAAGCATTCTGAGCAACTAGCCGAGGAAGCGGAAAAGCCCACGAAAGCGTAGGCCGGGGGAACAAGCCCCAAAACCGAGTCGCGAACTTCCTTATTCGCCGGAGACATTTCCGCCGGCGAGTTCAGCGAGGGTCTTCTCAAGGCTTGTTGCGTCTTCCACGTTAAGCGACTTCAGGCTGGGGTCGATCTGCTTGAGCAGGCCGCAGAGAACCTTGCCAGGGCCAACTTCGATGAACAGGTCCGCACCTATGGCTTTCAGTGACTGCATGCAGTCGACCCAGCGGACTGCGCCGGTCACCTGATGAATGAGAGCATCGCACACGGCCTCTGAGGTCGTCACCAGGCCGCCGGTGACGTTGGCGGCTACGGGAATGCGGGGATTGGTCAGCGGCAGCACGGCCAGCACGCGGGCTACCTCTTCCTGCGCGGGCTGCATCAGGGCGCAATGGAAGGGGGCGCTCACGGGAAGCATGACGGCGCGGCGAGCTCCTTTGGCCTTGGCTAGAGCCGAGGCCTTTTCGACAGCCGCCAGCGCGCCGGAGATGACGGTCTGGCCGGGCGAGTTGAGGTTGGCCGCTTGAACGACAAGGCCAGTCTCTGCGGCTGCCTCGGTGCAGGCGTCAGCTACCTGGGCGGCGTCGAGCGAGAGAATAGCGGCCATGGCGCCCTGGCCTGCAGGGACTGCCAGTTGCATGGCGCGACCGCGAGCCTTGACGGCGCGGAGCGCATCGGCAAAGGTGAGCGTTCCGGCGACGACGTGCGCCGACCACTCGCCCAGCGAATGTCCGGCGGCCAGGGCCGGTTCAACACCGTGCGAGGCCAGTATGCGGGCCGCCGCGATGCTTACGGTCAGAATCGCCGGCTGGGTGTTTTCAGTGAGGCGGAGGTCCTCTTCAGGACCCTCGAAAATCAGCTTTGATAGCGGGAATCCGAGTGCCTCATCGGCCTCGGCAAAAGTCTTTGCGGCAACGGGAAAACGCTCGGCCAGCTCACGGCCCATGCCAACGGCCTGCGAACCCTGCCCCGGAAACAGAAACGCAATTTTAGGTGTCATTTCAGATAGATTTTATCGTGTTGGGCCGCCGGAGCGATGTGCGTTCGGGGCCGCACGGCCAGTATGCGAGATTCAGTTCCAGCGCTTCTTGTCGTCGGGGTCTTCGTCGATCTGGCGGCCGTTGCCGTCGAAGCGAACGGTGCGGCCCTGGGATTTCATGTAGACCTGAAACTTGCGGGCGGCGCGGCGGCGCTTCCAGCGGTAGTAGCCGTTGCGCAGGCCATACCATCTCTCGCTGAGCAGGAACGAAATCCCGCGCCGCGGCGCAATGCTGACGTAAAGCCATCCGGCCAGAGCACCGCCGAGTTGGGCAAAGGAATACATGCGCTGTTGACCGAAGAGCATGGCAATGGAGATGAGCGCGTAGATGACCACCATGTAGCGGGCCTTGATGCCGATGGTGAAGAACAGCAGAAACTCCGTGTCGCCATAGAGCGTGCCAATGGCAGCAAGCAGGCCAAAGATGCCACCGAAACAGCCGAAGAGCGCGACCAGCGGCAGTGCATAGCCGAGCGGGCCGCTGCAGGCGTAGATTGCCGACGCGGCTGCGGCGGTTCCCAGCACGGATACGGCGTAAAGGCCGTTTACCCAGCTGGAGCTGTGCAACTGCTCAAGAAAGCCTGCCAGAAACCACAGCGAAAGCAGCTCAAACAGGGTGCCGATAATGCCCACATGGATGAGGCTGTAGGTGAACGGCTGCCAGATGAAGCCGTGGAAGAGCGAGTAGGGATCGAGTCCGAAAAGCTTGAAAAGGCTGGCGGCCATATCCGCGGACATCAACTGGGCGAGAAGGAAGGCAAAGTAGGCGCCCAGGTTGACGAACACCAGTGTGCGTGTTGCGCCTCTGAACTCGGGGAAGGAAAACGGGCTGGAGCCAATCCTGCGCATCGTTATCCTCAGGGTAAACGGTAAGGCAGGCTGGTGTCATGGGCGGCGAGCAAACCACCGCCAGGCGTCGGTGTCTTTCAGCGTTGTCCCGCAGCATCAAGGACCTGCAACCCAAAAATGCCCTGGAACCGGGGTGGATCTGGCTCTTTGCTGAAAAGAACGATCAGCTTACCAAACCTTATGAGGGCCTTTACGTCTCTCCTACGCGCGGGTTGGATGGTGCAGAGTTTGCCGGCGATGGAGGGTTCCGGTGCTGTCGCGGCCGCTCGTATACCAAAGCGGGCAAAGGTCCGTAAAGCGAGGTAAAGAGATGGCTAATTCTTTGCCGCATGGGGATTCGGCTGCAGGCTCTTGACCTGAGGCAGGGTTGTCCCTAAAACTAGCGATGTTGTACCGCAAAATGTCTTGATCCTAAAATACGAGATGCTCCAGAGAGAGAGGAGGCTGCCATGCCCAGCTGCCCTGAATGCGAGAATGAATTAGATGTGGAATTGGATGAAGTGGAAGAAGGCGATGTTGTCGCCTGCGACGAATGCGGAACCGAGTACGAGGTAGTCGGTGTTGAGCCGCTCGAGTTGGCGCGGGTAGGTGGCGAACTCGATGAGGAAGATGAACCCTACACAGAGGAAGAGGAGGAAGAGTGAAGATTGACCGCACGATTTTGCTGGCAGCGGTGGCATTTGCTGCGCTGGCGGCAGGGGTGGTTTCCGTTGGGTCGCGGAGCGCGCTGGTTGCGCCAACAACCGCCCAGGCACAGAACCTTGGCGAACGCGTAGTTTCGGGTGCTGTGCTGGATGACGCCTCGCAACCGGTTGTAGGCGCAACCGTCTTTCTGAGGAACGAGAAGACCAAGGCGATTCGCAGCTATACCTCTACCGACAAAGGCCATTTTTATTTTGCCCAGGTCAATATGTCTATAGATTTCGAGCTCTGGGCGGAGAAGGCCGGCAAGAAAAGTGCGACCAAGACTGTCAGCGCCTGGGACTCGCGCAAAGCGTTCGTCAGCGATTTGAAGCTGAAGTAGATTCTTTTAAAGCGGGTTTGCGGCAGGCGCCTTCTTCACCCGGCTTTCCCCCGTTTGGAGACGCCGGGAGTTGCGCGCCGATAAGGCAGGAAGCGGCTGGCCGAGACCGGTCGCCGGCTTCAGCCATCGAGCTTCTTCGCTACCAGTTCATTCAGCAGTGCGGGGTTGGCTTGCCCTTTTGAGGCCCTCATTACCTGGCCCACAAAGAAGCCGGCCACGGTCTTCTTGCCGGCGCGGTACTGTTCCACTTGCTTGGGATTGGCCGCGATGACCTCGTCAATCATCTTCTCAATCGCCGATGCGTCGGTAAGCTGTTCGGGCTTTTCACGTTCGTATACGGCGGCGAAGTCGTCGCCATTCTCAAAGCACACATCAAAAAGCTGCTTCAATTGCTTGGAGCTGATTTTGCCCTCATCGAGCAGATCGGCGGCCTGCACAATGCCGGCCATCGATACCGGCGACTGTTCTTGCTCGATTCCCAGCGCATTCAGGCGTCCACCAACTTCGCTGATCAGCAGGTTGGCAACGCGGCGCGGATTCTTCGCGCTCTTTGCCGCGGCTTCGAAGCGGTCTGCGAACTCGCGCGAGTTGGTGAGTGTGTGCGCGTCCTTCGGGCTCAGGTCGTATTCCGCGACCATGCGCGCGCGGCGTGCCTCGGGAAGTTCCGGCAGTTTTTTTCTCGACTCGGACAAGAATTCTGCCGACACGATCAATGGCGGCAGATCCGGCTCGGGGAAGTAGCGGTAGTCGTGCGCCTGCTCCTTTGAGCGCATGGAGTAGGTGCGGCCTTCGTTCGCGTCCCAGAGGCGCGTTTCCTGACTGATGCGGCCGCCGGACTCAATGACTTCGATCTGGCGTTCGATCTCATACTCGAGAGCAGCGCGGACAAAGCGGAAGCTGTTTACGTTTTTGACTTCGACCTTGGCGCCGAAGCGCTCCGCGCCTTTAAGACGGACACTTACATTCGCGTCACATCTGAGCGAGCCTTCTTCCATGTTGCAGTCGGAGACCTCGGTGTAGAGCAGAATTTCTTTCAAACGCGTGAGGTACTCGAAGGCTTCATCGGGCGTGCGGATGTCGGGTTCGCTGACGATCTCGGCGAGCGGCGTGCCGCAGCGGTTCAGGTCGAGATAGGTGCGCGTGGCGGAGTCGGCAAAGCCGTCGTGGAGGCTTTTGCCGGCGTCTTCTTCCATGTGCAGGCGGGTAATGCCGATGCGCTTCATGGTGCCGTCTGCTGTGGGCACGTCGATCCAGCCGTGCTCTGCGATGGGCTTGTCGAACTGCGATATCTGGTAGCCCTTGGGCAGGTCGGGGTAGAAGTAGTTTTTGCGCGCGAAGATGGAGCGCTCGCGCACCTCGCAGTTGAGGGCGAGCGAAGCCAGCGCGGCAAACTCGACGGCCTTGGCGTTGAGCACCGGCAATGCGCCGGGAAGGCCGAGGCAGACCGGGCAGATGTTGGTGTTTGGCGCGGAGCCGAAATGATTGGCGCAGCCGCAGAAGGCCTTGGTGGCGGTGAGCAGTTGCACGTGGACTTCGAGTCCGATGACGGGCTCGTACTTGGCCAGGATTTCAGGGGACAAACCGGCAGCGGCAGGCATATTTGAATTTTATCTCGGGAAGCGGCGCACGGGCTGTGAAGAGGGAACAGAGTTCATCCTCACAGCCCCGCCTGGTGACTATTCAAATCGGTACAGCGTTACTTTTTCGATGCGTTGCTGGTGCGGGTCGAGGCGCCAGTGCACACCCTGATCGTCTTCATCGCCGTTGAGGCGGCGGCCTGGGACCCACTTGCCATCTACGAAAGTGCCCTCGTCTACGGCAGCGATGCCTACGCGCGGGTCGCTGTCGGAGCGGGGCGTGAACGTGACTCGGAATCCCTTGCCGGCGCCGAGAAATGCGTCTTTCCCGTCGGCCATGACGAGGCCGAAGCCGCTCTCCGCCGGGCCGCCGAAGCTGTTGTCGAGACTCACGTGCAGCGTGTAGCCGTTGATGGTGAAGTCGACAGACTTGTGGTCGCGATCGAGAACGAAGCCGTGCACGTCGCCAGCGGCCTGGTGCTCAAGCAAGAGCGGCGCGACGCTGGCCAGCACGCTGTAGCTCTCGGCCAGCGGGTCTTTGTCATTGGCTTCCGACTCGATGGCGAAAGGTGAAAAGCCGAAGCCGGCTTCTTCGCCAAGCGCGTAAAACACGTTGGCCGCACCTGTCGCACCACCGCGCGTTTCAGGCATGTAGAGCGGATTGCCGTCGCGATGATAGCGGTGAGACCATAGCTCAAAGCGCGGGTCATAGAGATCGGGCGAGTAGAAATCGAGCGACGATCCGGCGGCGCGCCAAACGTCAACGACCTCCGGCTCCGGACAGCCGCTGGGAAATTCGCCCGGAGGCGTGGTGTCGCCCGCCAGCCAGGTGTTCACGTACATGGGGATGTCGTATTCCGCTTTTCCGGCCTTGGCGACTGCCTGAATGAAGCGCGCGTAGTGCCAGGCCATGAAGATTTCATCGGCACGCACGGTGTCGCCAAAAATTTCAGCCCAGGTGCCTGCTGTCTTGTTGCCGTTCGCGTTCCACAGGTCCTTCAAATCTGGATAGAGCGAGTCGCGGTGCGTCTGCAGATATTGCGTCAACTGCGTGGGAACCGCGGCGGCGAAGGCTTTGTTCGCAGCGTCGGAGTGGTCACGCGAGTCGCCGAGCACACCAACTTCGTTTTCAACCTGCATCATCAGCACTGTGTGGTCACGGGAGTCCACTTGTTTCAGGTGCTTCATGAGCGCCGCAAATGCGCGGGCGTCTGCTTCCTGAGTGGCCGTGCCCTGCGGGCTCAGAATCTCGACAGGTTTGCCATTCTCGATGACGCGCGGAAAGCGGCGCGTATCCTGCTTGACCCAGACCGGCACGTAACTCGACAGGCCGTTCTTCCACGAGGCAAGCCAAAGGAAAACGATGCGCTCCTTTTCATGCCGTGCCTGATCGATGAGGCCGTCGACGAGGGTGAAGTCGTAGGTCCCTTCTTTGGGCTCGATCAGCTCCCAACTCAGCGGCGTCACCACGGAGTTGAGGCCCATCGCCTTGAGCTTAAGCCAGATGGGCTTCATGTATTCCAGGTTCGACGAGGACGAGTTGTGCAGCTCGCCGGAGAGCATCAGGAACGGCTTGCCATCCACGATCAACTGGGTGGCGGCGCCGCGTTTTTCCAGGTGCGGCGCAGCGGTGGACTGCGCGGAGACCAATGCAGTTTCAAGACCAAGGAACAGCAGAAGGATTGGCAACGTGCGGAATGGGTTTCTCATAACGACAGGGAGTTTAGCATAGGAGGTTTGCGCTGGTCTGGATTGGATGGCGGTTCCGTTTTGGTCCGCAGTTTCAATTCCGTCCAGGTGCCGCGGGGGCTTCGAGCTGGGCGATTGTCCTCGGGCGCGACCGCGCCGTAGTGTTGAAGAGTGGCTATCCTCTCAGCCGATCTCGCTTACCGCCGCTGGTCCGATCTGGGCATTGTTCTGCTGGATCGCGCTCGGCCGTTGCCGGGCCCACCTGGTCATCGAGAGGCTGCGCAGTCGATCGCTTGCCAGATCATCTCTTCAACCGCCGCGGATCAGGAGGCTGGTCCTGTTGACGCAAATGTACTGGCGGGACGGTTGAATCACCTATGCGCTGTGCGCGGGATTCGAGTAATGATGCTGGACGGTCCGCAGGCCTGGAAGTCACGGACAAACGGCTTTGAGCACGCGCGAGTGAGCGAGCGGCAACTGAACACCGCCGCCAAGACCGGTCTGCCAGGAATGGTGAAACCCATCACCTACAGGCCCTTCGCGGAGTTCTGTCTGGATGTGTACGATGCGCTCTGCCGACGCGGCTGGAGGCGCATGGACACCAGCGACCGCTCTGCCGCGCCGCAAGATCGCGTTCTGGTCGAGAGTTATCCCCACGCGGCATGGAAGTCGCTGGGACTTTTACCGCTGCCCTCCAAGCGTCGTGCGACGGTGAGCGATCTGGCCGAGGCTTACGGCGCATTGCGCGCACTGATTCCGTTCACTACCGATCGCCCGCCGAATCATGACCAACTGCAGGCCATCGTCGGTGGACTGCCAGGGCTAG
>PKXI01000419.1:34405-39230 GCA_003133425.1 Acidobacteriaceae bacterium | reverse complement strand
TACGAAGTGGCAGAAGTCCGCCGCATCTGAAGGCGTGTTGGAAGGACGCGATCGGGCGAGCGGCGCGCTGAAATGGACGGGCACCGTTGTCGATCTTGTATTCGGATCGAACTCCCAGCTCCGAGCCCTTGCGGAATTCTATGCGTGCAGGGACTCGCAGCAGGTGTTCGTGCATGACTTTGTGGCGGCCTGGAGCAAGGTGATGAATCTTGATCGCTTCGACCTCGGCTGATCTGGAGATCGATTTTCTAATTCGCGATAACCGCAAAGAAAAAGGGCGCGCATTATGCGAGCCCTTTTTCTTTGCTTTTGAGCTGGCTTAGTTCGCCAGCACGGCCCTGTAGCGCACCTTGTTCTTTTTCAGCTTCTCGATGGCTTCGTTGGCCTTGGCCATGGCGAACAACTCGGTTGTGGCCTTGACGCCGTGACGAGCGGCCACATCCAGCATTTCGCGGAGCCGGAAGGGGCTGCCGACCGCGCTTCCGCTGATGGTGCGCTGGCCGGAGATGAGCGGAAAAGCGTGTACGCATACCGGCGATGGGGGCACGCCCACAAAGCACAGCGTTCCTGTAGGCCGCAGCGACTGCAGATATATTCCCCAGTCCTGGTCAGCGTTTGCGGTGTTCAAAATAAAATCCATGGACCCCGCCACTTCCTTCATCGCCTTCGATTCGCGGCTGTTGACGAAGTTGTGCGCGCCCAGTGCGCGGGCTTCCTGTTCTTTGCCGGCAGAGGTGGAGAAGGCCGTGACTTCCGCGCCGAATACGCGGGCGAATTGGATGGCAATGTGTCCCAGTCCGCCGATTCCAACAATGCCGACCCGCGACGAAGGGTTGATGCCATGGATGCGAAGCGGATTGAAGACCGTGATGCCGCCGCAGAGCAGTGGCGCCGCCTGTTCGCTGTCAAGGGCGTCGGGAATGGGAATTACGAAGCGTGCATTGGCACGAACGCGTTCGGCGTAACCGCCGTTGCGATGAACACATGTTCCTTCGGCATCGGGGCAAAGGTTCTCCAGGCCCCGCATGCACCATTCGCATTGACCGCAGGAATTCGATTGCCACCCGAGACCCACTCGCTGGCCTACCTCGAGCGATCGTGTCTCACTGCCCACGGCAGCAACAGTCCCGACAATCTCGTGGCCCGGAATGAACGGAAAATGGCTGATGCCCCAATCGTTGGAGATAAGGTGAAGATCGCTGTGGCAGATGCCACAGTGAGTAATGGCGATCTCAACCTCCTGCGAACCCAGCTTTCCTGGATCATAGTGGAAGGGCAATAGCTCTGCCCCTGCCGCATGCGCTGCTAGACCTTGAATTTGTGCCATATGCTCTCTGTATTCCTCTTTGGGAGTCTGGGTAATGTGCCGGCATGATACCCCAAGGCGCCGGAATGGAACAATTTGGCAACAAAAAATCTGCCAACTCTAGTTTAAACCGCCGCCCGGTTCAATGTGGAGGGTGATTACCTGAAATCCGTTCAGCACCCCCCCGGCTGGAGCCTCTCCGGCGACGACTGCCGACTCCCCATTGAGCCCGGCTTCCTGGACGGAACGCATGGGCTCGAGAGCATTGGCCATGGAAAGGGGCAGGCTGGCAAGGGTTTTGCCGGAGACGCCTGCCTGGGTTTCGGGGACCAGCAGGCTTACATAGATGCGATCTGCCGGGTGCTGGCGCCGGTTTTCTTCGAGTGCCGCGTCGAGGTCGGGCTGGTGGCCTGAAAAGTGTGGTTGGTTCATAGTACGGTCCAGTGTCCCGGCATCCGAAACGAGAAGGCGCAGATTTCCAGCGTCCAGCCGGGCGGGGAGCGTGACGGGAATGCGGACGTTTCGCGCCGGCTGCTGCCATGGACGGACGGTTGCCTCAACCATGACGGTGTCTCCTGCGTGAGCTGAGTCGCTTGAAACCAGGCGTGCAGTCACGAGATCCACCTGCACGCGCCGAGGAACTTCTTCGACATGGATGTTGATGCCGCGCACGCTGTTTTGCCGGGCGCTGTTCGAGTAGAGCCTGATAAAGTTTTCGCCGGCCAGCAAGGCTGCCTGCATGGGCGCGGGCATGGCTTCGCCGGGTGATGCCCAGAGGTCGATGGGCGAAGGTGTGTAGCCTTCGATATCGATGTTGCCGGTGAGGTGATAACTCCTGGCGGCAGTGCTGTCGTTGGATTGAAGCAGCGAGTCGTAGAGAACCACTTCCATGGCCTGCGGTGTTAGCGAAGGAATATCCATGATTTCAACGTTTACCGTTCGCTTGCCTTCTGGACCATCGATCGCAACATGCATGGGGATCATGTGCGCGTGAGCACCGAGTATGCCGCTGATGGCTGCGCCGCGGTCCTCAGTAAATGCGCCGATGGTGGCGCCGGTATTGATGATCTTGAAGGCGTTCAACGGCGAGGCTAGCGTGGCCACCACATCGGCGGTGGTCATGGGGAGCGAAACCGGTCCGGCCTGAAGGATGGGATGTCCGCAGGCGAGGAGGCGTTTTGGGTCGATGTAGGTGACAGTGCAGGTGGCGGAAACCTCCACATCACCGCGAATCAACTGCGCACTCACGGCCGATCCGGGCACAACGCCGGCTTCAGCGGCTGTTGAGAGCTCGGTGTTTCCCAGGGAGGAGCCGCCCATTCCGCCGGCTGCTACTTGCTCCAGGCTGGTTCCGGCCATTTTTTGTTGCCACATGCGAATCGCTTCAGGTCGGAATCCGCTCATTACGAGTGGGGTTTCCATCATCTGAAAGTTCATGGCCGGGGTGGGCCGGTTGCTGGGCGAGGCAGAAAAGGCCGAGTCCGTTGCCGCATTGGCGGGGGTTTGGCTGGCGGAGGCGGACTGCATGGGGCTGGGCAAGCCCTGGGTTGGGAGGTCGCGCACCTCGAGCATTTCTTCAATGGGCGTGATGCCTGCAATCGGCTCCTTGCTGAACTGGCCAATGCGGTAGGAGAGCGCGCCCAACAGTTTGTTGCCGATGTACACGGGGCTGCCGCTCATTCCCTCGACCACGCCGGTGTATTCGGGCTTTGTGCCATGGAGCCGGACGAGGATCATGTCCTGGCCGGGACCGCGCGCACCGCGCAATACTCCCAGGATCTCCACATCCATCGGTTCCGGCTTGCTGCCTGAGAAGACCGTCCATGCGGTGCCGGTGAGGCCACCGTGTACCTGGCTGAGGGGAAAGACGCCGCCGGTCGAGGGCGGCGGGCCTGCCGGTCCTTCTCCGTGGGGCACAGAATCTGCTGCAGGAACAGGGTTTTGTGCCCGGACCGCGACTGGGCACATAAGGGCAGCCTGGGCACCGGCTAGCGTGACGACAATCGCGGCCAGACGCAAAACGGTTTGCTTCAGACGAGATTCCACGTCTATAAGAGTACAGCGGGAGGGCTGGCTCCGAGCTTCCGGCTTTCAGCTTCAAGCTTTCAGCTTTTTCGTGCTTGCCTTTGCAGTTTCGCAGGGCGGGAAAGCTGGCAGCAGAAGGGGCGAGCTAGAGGCTGCTTTTGAAAGCTGTCGTTCCCCTCGGCTGATCCCGTATGCTGTTCAACACAGAGGTTGCCATGTTTAAGCCGCACCGATCCGTTTCAGTTGCACGCTGTTTTTCCTACTCCGTGCTGCTTCTTGCTCTGGCAGCGCTGGCAACAGCCCCAATCAGCCGGGCTCAATCGCAGCCTGCCAGCCCGCAGACTCAGCAACCGGATCAGACCGCGCCGGCATCCGGCGGCCCCGCGGGCGACACCGGGGTCATTGCAGTGCCCAAGAAAAAGGAAGCGCCCGAAGAAGCGCCTCCGCCGGCTCCGGCCGCGCCCAAGATGATCAAGAATCCCGAGGAACTCGGCAATGTCTCGATTCGCCTTGACGTTCAGGAGGTCACGGTGGACGTGGGCGTGCTGCTGGAAAAGACGCACCAATTCGTGCCTGGTCTCAAGCCTGACAACTTCCGCATCTATGAGGATGGCGTCGAACAGAAAGTGGTCGGATTCAAGCGCGTCGAGGCTCCCATTACGGCGCTTATGCTGTGCGAATTTGCGGCCAACGGCTACTGGTGGATCAAGGGCAATGACATGGTCAATGCTGCATATGCATTTACGCGGCAGTTGCGTCCCCAGGACTATGTTGCGCTGATGACCTTCGACATGCACACTCAGATCATTACCGACTTCACGCAGGACAAGCAGCAGATCATGCGGGGTATCAGCCTGCTGCAGGTTCCCGGTTTCCAGGAGACTAACGTTTTTGACGCGATCTATGAGTCCCTGGACCGACTCGATCGCATTGACGGTCAAAAGTACCTCCTTGTTATTGCAACGGGCCGCGATACATTCTCAAAGCTGACCTTTGACAAGATTCTGGCCAGGGTGAAGGCCAGCCGCAACATCACGATATTCACAGTCTCTACGGGCGGCATGTTGCGGGCGATGACCGAAGGCCGGGGAGGCATGGAGTCATCCATGCGCGACATGGATTACCTGCAGGCGGACAACGAAATGAAGACTTTCTCGAGCTTGACCGGAGGGATGAGCTTCTTCCCCCGCTTTTCCGGGGAGATGCCTGATATTTTCGGGCAAATCAATGAGAACATACGCTCGAAATACGAGTTGGTTTACCGGCCAACAAATCCCAAGCAAGACGGCACGTACCGCAAGTTGCGCGTGGCGCTGGTGGATGCTGAGGGGCAGCCATTGCGCTTCCAGGACGAGAAGAAAAAGCAGCTGAAGTACGACATTATTGCCAGGGACGGCTACCGGGCCAAGCAGGTAGTGGAGTAGCCGGAGGCTGGATCTGCTGAGAATCAAGGCCTATTGCTTCGGCAAATGAATACCAACAACCTTTGGGTGC
>PKXI01000419.1:19861-34391 GCA_003133425.1 Acidobacteriaceae bacterium | reverse complement strand
AGCACGAAGACAGTATTTATTTGCCGATCTATAACGGCACATCGGAACCCCCGGGTGGTAGCCTGTTCGCAGAATTACAGGAATCCTGAGGGGTGTATCAATATGTCTACGGAGTCGCCTGCGTCTTCAATGCAAACTCCCGTTCAGCCGCTGCGCGTAGGCGTTGTAGGCCTTGGCCGCATGGGGATGATCCATGCGTTGCATATTCACGAACTGGCGCATGAGTCCGATCTTTGCCGGCTTACCTGCGTCTCGACGACCGACAGGCATGCTGCCGACACGTTTCTTGCAATGACTCGTACTTCGACGCCGGTCTTCGACAATATCGAGGGGCTTGTGAAATCGGGGCTGTGCGACGTTACGGTTATCGCTACGAATACACCGCTGCATCGCGAACACACCTTGATGATGATTGATGCGGGGCAGAGGGTCTTCCTGGAGAAGCCTCTGACCGGGACGTTGCAGGGCGATCGGGAATTCGCGGAGTTGCTGGAGCGTGAGCACCCGCGGGCATTGATGCTCGGCTTCCAACGGCGGTTCGATGCGCCCATTCTCTATGCGAAGCAGCTAATCGATCAGGGCGCCATCGGACGGATATTCAAGATTTACTCGGCGCTCGAGGACTCGGGCCCGGCACCGAATGGTTTTTCGAGCCCCGGCATTCTGCCCGACATGGCGGTTCACAATGTAGATGAGATCGTGTGGCTTTCAGGCCGCAAACCAAAGCTGGCGATGGCGGTTGGATCGCGGATCTTCAGTCATCGACTTACTACATGCGACGAAGATTTCGACGATGCGTTGATGCTGCTGGATTTTGGCGATGAATTGATCGGCCAGATTCAAGTTACTCGTAATCATGTCTCTGGTTATCGCGGCGAGACAGTGATCTACGGCGAACGCGGTCTGATTCGCATTGGATGCTTCAATCAGAAACTTCTGGAGGTCACTGTTGAGGCCTACGGGACGCGAGAGGCGAAGGAGCCGATAGCTTTCAAGAAATTTGAAATGCGGCGGTACGATCAGCCGCTTCCGGAGTTCATCGATCGTTATGGTGCGGCTTATAAGGAAGAGCTCAGGACTTTCCTGGAGTGTTGCCGTGGCGGGAAGGCGTTTCCAATAACGCATCTCGACGGCTTGCGCGCGCAGGAGATTGTTGCGGGCGCCATGAATGCTTCGATCCGAAAAGAAGACATGGCTACGATCGACTATAAGGAACTCTCGAAGGGAAAGTGAATTGCTCTCGCATCCCAAGTCTCAACGGCGAGACCTCGGGCATCCGGCTATAGGGCGACGCCGTCGTTGATCTGTGCGCAATCCATCCGCAGGGTTCCGTTGTCGTTGCCGATCTGATCCGCGTTGCAGCACCTGCTCCAAGTAGTGTTCGAGGATGCCACGGCGCTCGCCAACGGCGCGNNCCGATATTGGACAGTGCGACGCGGTAAACGGTCACTCCTGGGACGTTCCAACGCCGTCTTTCCTTTGTCAAGTCATTTGTTTTCAGTGCGCAGAGGTGGGACCCCTGTGGCACCCGACGTGCAAGTACACGGCGTGATGGATATAGCACGCCCAGACTTGAAGCAGAAGAGGAAGCGCCAGTTGATTTTTGGGGCTGGCGCCGCGGTGGTGGTTTTAGCGTTGCTGGGTTTTGCGGTTTCGCGGCTCAAGCCGGCCGCACCCACAGTGGATCGCTCCACCATTTGGACTGACACAGTGAAGCGCGGACCGCTGGTGCGCCAGGTGCGCGCGTCAACGGGAAGTCTGGTGCCGCGCGAGGACTCGATCGAGCTGATTCCGGCGCAGACCGATGCGACTGTAGTTCGCATTCGCGTATTGCCCGGTGCGCGGGTTACCCCGGACACCATACTGCTGGACCTGGCCGATCCGCAGCTTGAGCAGGAGCTGCTGAACGCGCAGTTGGCGCTGAAGGCTGCGCAGGCCGACTACAAGAGCCTGCAGGCTACGCTGCAAAGCACCTTGATGGATAAGAAGACGGCGGCGGCGCAGGTGAACTCCGACTTCACACAGGACCAGCTGCAGGCGCAGACCGACAAGGCGCTTTACGATCTGGGCGTGATCTCCGGGCTTGCTTATAGCAAGTCAAAGAGCACCGCCGACCAGTTGTCAGCCCAGCACCAGCTCAGCGGCGAACAACTGGATGTGAATCAAAAGGCGATCGAGGTGCAGCTTGCATCGCAGCAAACCAAGATTGACCAGGCCAAGGCGCTGCTGAATCTCTACCAGCGGCAGGCGGCGGCGCTGCAGGTGAGGGCCGGCATCTCCGGTTCGCTGGCACCGCTCACCACTCCGCTGCAGGTGGGCCAGCACGTTACGGCGGGAACTTCGGTGGCCGAGGTGATTCAGCTCGACAAGCTGAAGGCTGCTTTGCAGATTGCCGAGACGCAGGCGCGCGACATCCAGATTGGCCAGCCGGCCTCAATCGACACGCATAACGGCGTGATTCCCGGCCACGTTACAAGAATTGATCCTTCGGTAGTGAACGGAACGCGCACGGTTGACGTAGATCTTGATGGGCCGTTGCCCGCGGGCGCGGTTCCGCAGTTGAGCGTGGACGGAACCATCGACCTGGAGCGCATGACCGATGTGCTCTTTGTCGGCCGGCCAGCTCTGGGGAATGAGAACTCGACGCTGAGCCTGTTCAAGATCGATTCCGAGAACAAAGGCGCAATGCGAGTACCGGTGAAGGTGGGCCGCGCGTCGGTCAACGATATCCAGGTGCTCGAAGGGCTGAGAGAAGGCGATACGGTAATTCTCTCCGACATGTCACGCTGGGACAGCGTTGATCGGATACGGCTTGAGTAAGAACAGTTGTCAGCGGTCAGTTGTCAGTGACGACAACGGCCGCTGAGAGCGAATCACTGATAACTGACAACTGACCACTGACCACTGATAACTGACAACTGATAACTGATAACTGACCACTGACCACTAACAACTGACCGCTGACAACTGCAAAGAGGGGGAACGAATGGCATCGAATGGGACATTGATTGAGATCGAGGAACTGACCAAGATCTTCTACACCGACGAAGTGGAGACGCATGCGCTCTCTGGAATTCACCTGACCATTGCGCGCGGCGAGTATGTGGCCATGTCGGGGCCGTCGGGCTGCGGCAAGTCCACGCTGCTGTCGATTCTCGGTTTGTTGGACACGCCGACGGGCGGACGCTACTTGCTCAACGGCAGTCCGGTGGAGAACCTGAGTTTCGCGGACCGCTCGCGCATTCGCAACCAGGAGATCGGTTTCATTTTTCAGAGCTTCAACCTGATTGGCGATCTGACAGTGGAAGAAAATGTTGAACTGCCGCTCACCTATCGGGCTGGCATGCCTTCTGCGGAACGCAAGAAGCGGGTGAAGGAAGCGCTGGAGCGCGTGAACATGGCGCACCGCATGAAGCACTATCCGGCGCAGCTTTCCGGAGGTCAGCAGCAGCGCGTGGCCGTGGCGCGTGCGTTGGCGGGTTCGCCCTCCATCCTGCTGGCTGATGAGCCTACCGGCAACCTGGACTCGAAGAATGGCGAAGCGGTGATGCATCTGCTTGCGGATCTGCATCGCGAAGGCTCGACGATTTGCATGGTGACGCACGATCCGCGCTTTGCCCGCCACGCCGAGCGCGAAGTACACCTCTTCGACGGAAAGGTTGTTTCTGAAGACGAACGCAAGAAGCTTGAAGCAGAAGCGGAGGCGTAGCGATGCTGCTCCAGAACGCAATGCACGACCTGCGTTTCGCCTTGCGGCAACTGCGCAAGAATCCGGGATTCACCGCGCTGGCAGTGGGTACGCTGGCCCTGGGCATCGCGGCCAACCTCACCATCTTCAGTTGGATCAACTCGACCCTGCTCGATCCCATTCCTGGAATTGCGCACACCAGCGATATGGTCACCATCATGCGCGGCGAACGAAGCGAGCATCCCACCCCTCCGTTTTCTTACATGGATTTTGTGGAACTGCGTGACAGTTCGCGCAGCTTTTCGGGGATGCTTGCCTATCATGACGACTACATGTCCATCACTGGCTCGGGCCAGCCGGAGCGCATCTACGGAGCGCTCACTACCTCAAATTATTTCGAGGTTCTCGGCGTCCATCCAATCCTGGGCAGCACGCTCTTGCCCACGCTGAAAGATGAACGCGCCGGTGTGGCAGAGGCAGTCCTCAACTACGACCTATGGCAGAATCGCTTTGCCGGCGATCCGTCGATCGTCGGCAAATCAATTCAGATCAACCTTCATCCCTTCACCATTGTCGGCGTTGCCCCGAAAGGCTTTCATGGATGCAAGTCCGGATTGCGCGCCGACATCTGGATTCCGATGGGTATGGACTCGCAGATATGGGGCTCAAATCGGATCAACGACCGAGGTGTCTCCTGGCTCCAGGTGCTCGGAAAGCTCAAGCCCGGTATCGATCCGAGCCAGGCTGTGAGCGAGTTGAATGTTGAAATGCAGCGCATCGCCGCCCGCTATCCCGATACGCATCGCGGCGCCAACGCCATTTCCAGCGATCCGCTATGGCGCTCTCCCTTTGGCACCAATGTCTATCTTTATGGAACGCTTCCTATTCTGCTGGCGCTGGCCGCGTTGCTGCTGTTGCTGGCCTGCGCCAACGTGGCCAATCTCCTGCTGGTGCGCTCGGTGGCCCGCCGGCGCGAGATGGCCATTCGCATGTCGATGGGCGCCGGCCGCTGGCGGATCGTGCGCCAACTCCTTGTCGAGAACCTGATGATCGCCCTCGCTGGGGGCGGCCTGGCCCTCCTCATCACCGTATGGACTGCCCGCACGCTCTCCTACTTCCTGCCTTCCACGACGCTGCCTCTCGCACTTAACGGCCGCGTGGACGGCTTCGTACTGCTGATCACGCTGCTGGTGTCCGTGCTCACTGCCGCGGTGTCGGGCATCATCCCGGCAATGCGCGCTTCGAGTCTTTCGCCGGTGTCGGTTCTGAAAGACGAGGCGCTCAGCACCTCCGGCGGACTTTCCAAATCGCGCCTAACCAGCGGGCTGGTCATCGCACAGATCGCGCTTTCATTGCTGCTGCTCACCTGTGCCGGCCTCTTCGTCCGCAGTCTGCAGAATGCGCAGAACTCCGATCCCGGCTTTGATGCCAACAATGTTCTGCTCACCTCGTTCGACCTGGACCCGATGGGCTATACAGGTGCCCAGGCAGTCGAATTCGACCGCCAACTGCTGGCTCGCGTAAAAGAATTGCCCGGCGTGCAGTCGGCAACCCTTGCCGACTTCTCGCCTCTCAGTTTCACCATTCATTCCGATGGTGTGATGCCCGAGGGCTACGTGCCCCGTCTGCACGAATCCGTGGAGGCGGATCGAGGCCTCGTTGGTCCTGGTTATCTCGCCACACTGCGCACGCCGATTCTTGCCGGACGCGACTTTACGGCCCAGGACAATGCGAACGCCGAACCGGTAGCCGTGGTCAACAAGGCGCTGGTGGATCGCTACTGGCCGGGCCAGAATGCAATCGGAAAGCACATCCAGGTGGCCGGAGGGAGGTGCACGGTCGTGGGCGTGGCGGCCGATGGAAAATACCGGCGCATGGTCTACGATCCCGCTCCGCTGGTGCTGTTGCCGCTGATGCAGCGCAACGCCGGCGTGCAGATTCTCCACGTGCGAACAGCCGGGGAACCACTGGCGATGGCTGCCGCCGTCGAACACACAATTCACGATCTGAATGCCGATCTGCCGATCTACAACGTAACCACGCTCAATGCGAATAAGCAGATAGGCAATGTCTTTGAGCGCATCGCCGCGGCCTTTGCGGGGGCGTTCGGATTGCTGGCGCTGGTGCTGGCGGCGGTTGGAATCTATGGCGTGGTGGCCTACACCACGCGGCAGCGCACCCATGAGATCGGCATTCGCATAGCGCTGGGAGCCGGCCAGGGAAACTTGTTTCGCCAGGTATTGGGGCAGGGGTTGCGCCTCGCGCTGATGGGCCTGACAGCTGGTCTTTTGGTCTCCTTCGCTTTCACGCGCTTCCTGCGCGGCATGCTGTTTGGTGTTGGCGCGGTTGACTGGATCACTTTTGCGTCGGTTGCCGGCATCCTTTTTCTGGTTACATTGGCCGCATGCTTTGTTCCTGCGCGACGGGCATCTTCCGTGGATCCCATGCAGGCACTCCGAACCGAATAGTCCCAAGAATCCCAACGGAGAAGAACACGATGATCAACGTTTGGCTCGACATTCGTTATGCGCTACGGCAGTTGCGCATGTCGCCGGGCTTCACGATTACCGCGGTGCTTACGCTGGCGCTGGGCATCGGCGCCAATACCGCCATCTTCACGCTGGTTCATGCGATCCTGATGCGGTCGCTGCCGGTGGCCGACCCTGCGCAGCTTTACCGCATCGGCGACGACAACAAGTGCTGCGTCGAAGGCGGATTTCCCGAAGACGCTGCAACCACCGGGGATTTTTCGATCTTCTCCTTCGACCTCTATCAATATCTCAAGAACTCCGCGCCGGAGTTCGAGCAGTTGGCTGCGATGCAGGCAGGCCAGTGGCGGTGGAATGTGCGCCGCGGAAATGCGCTGGCCAAGTCGCTCACCGGCGAATTCGTGTCAGGCAATTACTTCAGTACGCTTGGGCTTGGCGCGTATGCGGGCCGCGTCTTCCAGGACAGTGACGACACGCCTGCGGCCGCACCCACTGTTGTGATCAGCTACCAGGCGTGGCAGGGCGAATACGCTGCCGATCCTGCGATCGTTGGCTCCACAATTTTTATTCAGGCACGGCCGTTCACTGTAATCGGCATCGCACCGCCCGGTTTCTTCGGTGATCGCATTGCCGACTCCCCGGCCGAGTTCTGGGTACCGATTCAGACGGAGCCATACATCCGTCAAGACAGCTCCATCCTGCATCATGCCGAGGCCCATTGGCTTTACGCGTTAGGCAGGGTCCGGCCAGAAACGAATGTCGGCGCGTTGCAGGCGAAGCTCTCGACTGCGCTGCGCCAATGGCTTTACTCGCGTCCAATTCTTAACGCCAACGGCGGCTCATCCGTGATTCCAAAGCAGCATGTTGTTCTCACACCAGGTGGAAGCGGCATCCAGCATCTGCAAGTCGAAGCCAGCAAGAGTCTGAAGATGCTGATGATACTTTCATCGGTTGTGTTGCTCATTGCCTGCGCCAACATCGCCAACCTTCTACTGGCCCGTGCCACGTTGCGGCGCTCCGCAATCTCCCTGCGCATGGCTCTCGGGGCCGGGCGCGTTCGCGTAATTCGCCAGACGCTTACCGAAAGCATTCTGCTCGGCTGCATCGGCGGTTTCGCCGGCCTGGGCGTTGCCTATGCCGGGTGCCGCGCCATTCTCGCACTGGCATTTCCCGATGCGCACAATATGGCTATTGATCCCAGCCCGTCTCTGCCGATTCTCGGTTTTGCGTTTCTCGTCTCGCTGTTAACCGGCGTGCTGTTTGGCGTAGGGCCCGCGTGGCTCTCTTCTCATGCCCAGCCGGCAGAAGCATTGCGGGGTATAGGCCGAAGCACGCGCGACCGCTCTTCTCTGCCGCAGAAATCGCTAGTGGTTTTCCAGGCCGCGCTGTCAGTGGTGCTGCTGGCCACGGCTATTCTCATGACCAAGTCGCTCGCCAAACTTGAACATCAGGACTTTGGCGTGACCACAACGAACCGCTACGTGTTGCACTTCGATCCCGCAGGCGCCGGGTACACCACCAACCGACTCCCCGCGCTCTACCGCCAGATGGAGGACCGCTTCTCCACGTTGCCCGGCGTGACCAGCTTCAGCATGTCGATGTACAGCCCGCTCGAGGGCGACAACTGGGGTGAGTGTGTTATTCAGCAGGGGCATCCCGCTCCCGGACCGAACGCCCAATGCGGATCCACGTGGGATCGAGTGAGCACGCACTTCCTGGAGTCGATTGGTGTACCGATTGTGCGCGGCCGCAACTTCTCTGACCAGGACACGGTTGGATCCCCGCAGGTGGCCATCGTCAACCAGACGTTCGTGAAGAGGTTCTTTCCCAACCAGGAACCAATAGGGCAGCATTTCGGTATCGACCTTCCGCAGTACTCCGGGAGTTTTGAGATTGTGGGCGTCTTTGCGGATTTCAAGATGAACAATCCGCGTTATCCTATTCACCCTGTTTTTCTTCGTCCGCTCGCGCAGCCATTCGCCGGTTACAAGGAGCCGGAGATGACTTCAACCGAGACGCAATCGATGTTTATGAACGCCATGATCGTCGGCTTCAATGCGCCTCAACAGAATGTCGACGGGCTCATTCGCCGCACGCTGGCCGCCGTCGATCCGAATCTCACTGTGAGCGATCTGCGCTCATTCGAATCTCAGGTGGCCGGCAACTTCAACCAGGAACGGCTGATTGCGCGCCTCACCAGCCTGTTCGGGATTCTCGCGCTGGTTCTCGCATCGGTTGGGCTGTACGGCGTGATGTCGTACTTTGTGGCTCGCCGCACCGGCGAAATCGGCATTCGCATGGCGCTCGGCGCGACACGATCGAGCGTAGTTGCGATGGTGATGCGCGGCGCTCTTTGGCAGATTCTGATCGGCCTCGTTCTTGGAATTCCGGCCGCACTCTATGCCGGCTACCTGATGAAGAGCCTGCTGTACGGAGTGGTAAGCTACGACGCGCTGGCGCTCGCAGGCACACCGCTGTTGCTGGTTCTTTGCGCTGCGCTGGCTGGCTTTATCCCCGCGCGCCGCGCAGCATCGATTGAACCGATGAACGCGCTGAGAACGGAATAACTCGAACGGATGACAGGGAACTAGGGATTGGAGTAACTCGAAGATCATGATTGAACTGAAAAATGTGGAACGCAGTTATAAAACCGGACACACGGAGACGTGGGTGTTGCGCCGGATCGGGCTCACCATTAAGGAAGGTGAATTTGTCACGGTGATGGGGCCATCGGGGGCAGGGAAGTCGTCGCTGCTGAATGTGCTGGCGCTGCTGGATGACAGCTGGATTGGCGAGTACTGGTTTGGCGAGACGCCGGTGCATACGCTCAACCGCAAGCAGCGCGCGGATCTGGCACGCCAGCGCATCGGCATGGTGTTCCAGAGCTATCACCTGCTTGACGATCTGACGGTGGCGGAAAACATCGATCTGCCGCTCTCCTACAAGAACCTGCCTGCGAAAGAGCGCCAGGGAATGGTGGCGGACATTCTCGACCGATTTCAGATCGTGGCCAAGAAGGACCTGTTTCCTTCGCAGCTCTCGGGGGGACAACAACAGTTGGTCGGCATTGCGCGCGCCGTGGTGCATGCACCCACGCTTCTGCTGGCTGACGAGCCGACGGGTAACCTGCACTCCTCGCAGGCGCGCGAGATCATGGAACTCTTCTGCCGGCTCAATCGGGCCGGCACTACGATTGTGCAGGTGACGCACTCTGAAGAAAACGCGCGCTACGGCAAGCGCATTGTGGAATTGCACGACGGCTGGCTCACGCGCGATGAAACCTTGGCTGCAAGGACAACGGAGGTTGGCTCCCAGTGAACCATTCCCAAATGAATTCTCATAAATCGAGTTCGGCCCGTCGCGTCCAGGCGCTGGCGGCAATTCTTCTGTTGCAGGTGAACCTGGCAATGGCGGTGGAACCTTCCGGTCCTTCCACGGCCTCGGTGCAATCGGCTCCGGGGGCTGCGCAGCAGGCACAAGCGGCGCCCTTGCAGACGCACCAGGACAACATTCCCTTCGACCAGTTGCAACACCCTTCGCACAACCCGTTCGATGCCTATCGGGGAAAGAGCGTTCCTCCGCCGAGCCTGGAGAATTCCGCGCGCCTTGATTCCTTGATCCGTGACGGCAAGCTTTATCTGACGCTGCAAAACGCCATCGACCTGGCGCTTGAGAATAATCTCGACCTGGTGATTGCGCGCTACAACTTGCCCATTGCGCAGATGGACGTGCTGCGCACCCAGGCCGGCGGTTCAGTGCGCGGTGTGAATACGGGCGTGGTATCGGGCACTCCGGGCGGTGCGGGCGGCGTGTTCGGTAGCAGTTCCGGCGCTGGCGCGGGCGGCACTTCGGGCGGCGCAGGCGGTGCAGGCGCGGGAGCTTCGGGACTGGTGCAGTCCACGCTGGGCACCGGTTCCGTGGTGTCCTCCTACGATCCGCTTATCAGTGCGAAAACATCTGTGGATCACACCACGCAATTGCTGCCCAACCAGATTCTCTACGGTGTGCCTGTTATCCACCAGAACACGATCCTGGGCGATATTACTTATTCGCAGGCGTTCCCAACGGGCGGCGCCATTCAAGTGGCATGGAACAACAATCGCCAAACTTCCAACAGCCCCAACAACACGCTCAACCCGCAGCTCAACTCCTATTTCGAGTTCTACGCGAATCAGCAGTTGCTGGCCGGCTTTGGGCTGGGACCGAACCTGCGGTTTCTGCGGATTGCCAAGACCAACCAGAAAGTCTCTGACATCGCCTTCCGCGCACAGTTGATTGCCACCGTGACCCAGATTTGCGACCTGTACTGGGACCTGGTGAACGCCTATGATAACGAGCAAGTAGGAGAGCGGTCGGTGGCCTTTGCCACGGAGACTTTGAACACCGCTCGCAAGCAGCTTTCACTGCAGGCGATTCCGGAGATGGAAGTATTGAAGGCGGAGGCGGACGTGGCCACGCGCCAGCAGGACCTGACCATAGCCCGCACCAATCTCGAACTGCAAGAGCTTTACATGAAGAACGCTGTCAGCCGCTCGCTCGACGACCCCGTGTTGCAGGATATGCCGGTGGTGCCAGTGGACCATATTGGCACGCAGGTGCAGCCGGATGCCGCGGCCGCGCAGCAGATGATCACCGACGCGCTCAAGAATCGCACCGAACTGCTGGAGTCGAGTTTGGTTCTGGAAAACAGCGAGCTGAGCCGCAAGACTGCGCGCAACGCGCTGTTGCCGTCGCTTTCGGTTTATGGTTTCTATGCCGGCACCGGATACGCTGGCACGCCGAACCCACTGAACAGCACTGGCTCCAATGTGCCTGCGGGATTTGCGGGGGCGGTGGACAATGCGTTCAACTATTCCTCTCCCGAGTATCAGATGGGATTTCAACTGAGCGTCCCGCTGCGCAACCGCATTGCCAAGGCCGACCAGTATCGCACCGAGCTCGAATACCGGCAGTCGCAGGTTTATCTTGAAGAATTGAAGAAGCGCATCCGCATTGAAGTGCGCAATGCGCGTTTTGCGCTGGAACAGGGCGCGAGCCGAGTGGATGCCGCGCGCCATGCCCGCGACCTGGCCCAGAAGACGCTTGATATTACGCAACAGGAGCAGAAGCTGGGCGCCGGATCGAATCAACAGACGCTTTCAGCCGAGCACGACCTGGCGCTGGCCGAGTCAGCCCTGGTGACAGCTGAGACTGATTATGAAAAAGCGCGCATCGAAGTGCGGCGCGCAACCGGCTCGGTGCTTGAGGACTACGGCATTTCGATTGCAAACGCCAGAACGGGTGTTGTGGAGGCAAGCCATTCCCAGTAAGCAAGAAAGAATCCGAGTATTGGCGGCCGACGATCAGCCTTCCATTCTGGAGGCAGTGGAGCTGCTGCTGGCTCCGCAGGGGATAGATGTGGACTGCGTGCGCTCGCCACAGTTGCTGATGGAAGCGCTGGGCCAGCGCGACTACGACGTGCTGCTCATCGACCTGAACTACACGCGCGACACGACCTCGGGCCAGGAGGGCCTGGATCTGCTGGCTCGCATCCAGGAGTACGACTCGCGCCTGCCGGTGATCGTAATGACCGCATGGGGCAACATCGGACTCGCGGTTGAATCTATCAAACGCGGCGCGCGGGACTTTGTGCAGAAGCCGTGGGAGAACGAGCGGTTGCTCTCGCTGATACGGGTTCATGCGGAGTTGCGCCAGGCGCTGCGCCACGCTCGCCAGTTGGAACTCGAAAACCGGTTGCTGCGCGCTGAAGGAATGCCGAAGTTTATCGCCTCGGCGCCCTCGATGCAGCCGGTACTCGAACTGATTGCGCAGGTTGGACCCTCCGATGCCAATGTGCTGATCACCGGTGAGCACGGCACTGGGAAGGAGATTGTCGCCAGGCTGCTGCACGCAGCATCGCCGCGTGCGCGCATGGCGCTGGTAACGGTAAATGCCGGCGGTCTGCCGGAGGGGACTTTCGAGAGCGAGATATTTGGCCACGTGAAGGGCGCCTTCACCGACGCGCGCACCGACCGCATCGGCCGCTTTGAACTGGCCAACGGGGGCACGCTGTTTCTGGACGAGATCGCGAACGTTCCGATGCGGCAACAAGCAAAGCTGCTGCGAGTTTTGGAGACCGGCGAGCTGGAGCGCGTGGGCTCTTCGCAAACCCGGCGCGTGGACGTGCGGGTACTGTGCGCTACAAACGCCCTGCTCGATGAGGAGGCGAAGGCGGGCAACTTCCGCGAGGATCTTCTCTTCCGCATCAACACTGTGGAGATTCATCTGCCCGCGCTGCGCGATCGGCGCGAAGACATTTCGCTGCTGGCCGCGCACTTTCTGAATCGCAACCGCGCCCGCTATCGCAAACAGGTGATTGGCTTCTCGCCCGCCGCGATGCAGCAGTTGATGCAGTATCCATGGCCGGGCAACGTGCGCGAGCTTGAGCACACGGTGGAGCGCGCGGTGCTGCTGTGCCGCGGCGAGGAGGTGGAGCCGGCCAACCTGGCGATTACAGCTTCGCGAACCGCGGCGACCTCGTTTGAGAATATGAGTATCGATGAGGTGGAATCCCTGCTCATACGCAAGGTTCTTCGCCGCTGCGACGGCAATATCTCGCAGGCTTCCGAGGCCCTTGGATTGAGCCGCGCCGCGCTCTATCGGCGCATCGAAAAATATGGAATCTAGGCAAGCGATTCGACGGCACCGGCGCTCGGCTATTCGCCGGGCGTGGCTCCATTGCCTGTTTCTGGTGTTGCCGGCGCTGGTACTGGCCGCGGTTGTTCTTTACCAGAGCCACGTCAGCCTTGGGCCAGCATTGATGATGGGCGGCTGCTTGCTCTTGTATCTGGTGCTGGTGACCGCCGCGCTCATTGAAGGCCTGATCCGGCCGCTGCAGACGCTATCAAATGTGGTTTCTTCACTGCGCGAGGGAGACTATTCGTTTCGCGCGCGCGGGGCAAGCGCGCAGGATGCGCTGGGAGAGTTGGCCGGGGAGGTGAACGCGCTGGCCGACCTGCTGCAAAAACAGCGAGTGCGTTCTCTTGAAGCAACGGCGCTGCTGGCCCGCATTCTGGAAGTGATGCACGCTCCGCTATTTGCATTCGATCGCGACGATACGCTGCAACTGGTGAATAACGCCGGGCTCAAACTGCTGGGTCTGCCGCATGCCCGGAGCTTTGGCCGCACCGCGCGCGAGCTTGGCCTGGAAGAACTGCTCGGGGCGCCCGATCAAACCATTCATACCTTCAATAAGGATCAGAAACCTTCTGCGGGGCCTGTGCGTTGGCTGTTGCGCAAAGCAACATTCCGGCAGGAAGGCGCGCCACACACGCTGCTGTTGCTGGCGGACGTGAGTGTGCCCCTGCAGGAGGAGGAACAGGTCGCGTGGAAGCGGCTGATCCGGGTTCTGGGGCATGAGCTTTCCAATTCGCTGGCGCCGATCAAGTCGATTGCAGGCAGCCTGCTGGGGCGCGTAGATAGCTTGCAGGGAAATGACGGCACGTTGAGTGACTTTCGGCGCGGGCTCGGCGTAGTGGAGAGCCGGGCCGACTCTCTGCACCGCTTTGTGCAGTCTTACCGGCAGCTTGCCCAGTTGCCTCAGCCACGGCTCAGGCCGGTTGCGCTGGCTCCGCTGCTGGAGCGCGTGGTGCTACTGGAGCAGCGGCTTCCCGTGCAACTCGACCCCGGACCTGCGGCAGTGGTGAATNNCGAGGGATTCACAACCGGTACGCGTCAGTTCGAAACTGGCCGGCTCTTCACTGTTGATCTCGATTGAAGATCGCGGCCTGGGCATTGCCAACTCCGAAAACCTGTTCGTTCCCTTTTATACGACCAAGCCGTCGGGCAGCGGCGTAGGACTGGCGCTGGCCCAGCAGATTGCCCGCGCTCACGGCGGCGAGATTCAACTCGTCAACCGTGAGGACGGCGAGGGGGCGCGCGCTACGATCCGCCTGCCGTTGGAGCAGCCAGCAGAGCTGGAAGAGGTCTGAGGGATTTTCGTGGGGTGCAGTTTCGATTGGAGCACGTTTTCGAAAGCTAGAAGCCGGAACGCAATTCCTCACCCTCGCGGGGCTATTGGATTTGTCTCCGCGTCGAGCTCAATTGCGAATACGCAATTGCGGCCATTGTCCTTGGCGCGATAGAGGGCCATGTCGGCGGCGTGGAGAAGAGATTCGTAGTCGAATGGGAAACCGGAGGCTACGCCGAAGCTTGCGGTAACCTTGATAGCCGCCTTGTTGCCGGGGATATGCGCCACCTGCACTGCCATGCGGAGATGCTCGGCGCGGATGCGCGCGCTGGCGAGGTTCGAGCCGGGCAGAATGAGCAGGAACTCCTCGCCTCCATAACGGCCCACCCAGTCATAGGAGCGCAC
>PKXI01000419.1:0-19835 GCA_003133425.1 Acidobacteriaceae bacterium | reverse complement strand
CTACTTCGCCGCGCAGGCGCTCGATGATGATGCGATGATTCCACAGGCCGGTGAGGTCGTCGTGTTCGGCATAGTGGCGCATCTGCTCGCGGGCGCGCTCCAGCTCCACTTTTTCGCGCTGCAGGTCGTCGGTGCGGCGCTGATCGCACCGAACCTGATTGAATGCGAGTAGCTGACAACGGAACCAGACTGCGATAACGTTGCCATCAGTATCCGTGTCGATGTCAAGCTGCGTAGTGTNNCAAGCTCGAGCTGACGAGTATGTCCAACCAGCAGATGTACGCGCCAACGCCACAACAAAGTAACCAGGATGCCGGCCAGCAACGCCAAGGCGATCCGCAGCTCCATGCTCTGCCACCAGCGCGGAGTGATGCGAAAGCTGATCTCATTGATTGCGGAAGCTGCTCCTCCTGCAACATCCACGGCTTCAGCCTGAAACCGGTAGTTCCCAGGGAACAGGCGCGGGTAGCGTATATTTTCATCCGCTGTCTCCACCCAATCCGATTCCAGCCCCAGCAGACGATAGCGCAGGCGGATGTGGTGCGCATCGCGAAAGCTGAGGGCGGCCATCGAAATGGCCAGAGGGCTTTCGTTCCACGGGACCTGGGCTCCATTGGTGATCGTTGTCGGCCCGAATGCAATCTGCGGGATGGCAGGCGTTTGCGGAGCGATGGCTGGAATAGTCTCCGGTTTCATCAAGTGAGAAAGTCCGCCTGAGGTGCCAATCCAGATACTGCCGTCGGTATCTTCGGCAAGGCCATTGCTGTCGAGGTCGTTCCAGATGAGGCCGTCATCCTGGGTGAAGCTGCGCCAGATGCGGCCGTCGAAGACGGTCAGGCCGGCGTCCTGGCCTACCCAGAGCCAGCCCCGCTTGTCCGCAAACAACGATACGACTTGTTCCGACAGCAGATGCGGCTGGACAACATGTTCCGATTCGACGATCTTGTTACCGTCGATGCGCAGCCGCATGATTCCCGGAAAATTCCCTGAAGCCCACAGATTGCCCCGCCGGTCCGCGGCGATCAGAGAGGGATTGACGCCGGAGAGGCCGGGATCGATGCGCCGCCAGCCACCGACGTCGAGCCGGTAAAGTCCCTGGTCGGATGCGGCCCACAGGTGGTTGGCATTGTCCAGAGTCAGGTCGTTGAAGCGCGTCCCGGGGTGCGGCAGGGCGTCATCTTCCACGAGGCGCGGGGTGCGGTCTGCGGCCGCGGTGTCCACAACATACAGCCCGGCGACGGTGGCCAACCACAGACTATGCGCGCCGTCGTACTGCGTGCGGAAGCTTTCCGGCGTCTTCCACGCGCGGCCCGCAAGCGTCTTCTCATCAATGCGCACCAGGCTGCCGGCTGCACGGCCCAACCAGATGCTGCCGTCTGCGCTCTCAGCCAATGAAACGGCCCGAGTCGTCTCAATACCGGCGCTCTTCCACGGCCTGGCGGCGCTTGCTCCAGCCGGAACCATGTCAAGACCGGACTCGGTGCCGACCCATAGACGGCCAGTGCGGTCCCGCAGCGAAGTCCAGATGATGTTGTTACTCAAGCCCTCGGCGGTGGTGAGGGCCTCCCAGCGGTCCTGGCCTACCCAGCGCATCAGGCCGTGGCCGACGGCGCCGATCCAGAGCGAGCCTTCGCGATCGGCAAAGAGCGCGGAAATATCGAAGTTGGTGAGACCATTCCGCGCAGTCACCATGAGCCAATGCCCGTTCTCCCAGAGCCCGAAGGCATTCCCCTGCGAGGCGGCGATGCGGCCCTCACGGTCCATAACCAGCGCATCGTAGGGCTCGGCATTGGAATGACCGGGAAGGTCGTGGGCCTGGTAGCGGTCTTCGGCCGGGAAGACTTCGCCCAAGTGCGATTCTCCTCGTATCCAGAGGTGGCCGTCCCGCGCGAGCAGCAAATGTTGCCACTGCTCCGCCGGAAGGTGCAGAGCGGAGCCCATGTGCGTCGTCTTGCCATCTTGAAGGCGACAGAGATCGGAGCCGCAGCCGTACCAGAGCACTCCCCCGGGACCGGAGAGCACGCTCCAGATCGGTCCGTTTTCAAGGTGGAGCGGCTCTGCAATCCATCGATCCGGATCGGTTCGGCGGAGCATATAGGCGCCATTACGGTCCGCGGTCACAATCTGGTCGGGGGCAACGGCGGCGAATACGGTTCCGATTCGCTGTGAAAGCCGGCCTAAAGGATCGGAAGGGTGGATTTCGGCAAAGATGCCATCGCGCTTTTGGAAGTAGATGCCGGCCGTGGTTCCCACCAGAAGCGTTCCATCGCTGCCCGTGTACAGGTTCTGGATGGTGCGGTGCAATCCATCGGCCACACCGAACTTCCTAAATTGGTTTCCGTCGTAGCGGTACAGGCCGTTTTCCGTGCCCACCCAGAGGAAGCCGGAGTTGTCCTGGGCAATGGAGTCCACATTCAGGTTGTCCATGCCGGGGGCAGCTTCGCTGAAGGTGTAGTGCTGGGCCAGGCACGCGGGCGCCACAAGCACCAGCGCGACAATGCCGCACAGCAGGGGCCACAGATTGCATTTCAGCGACTGCGAAGTGGACGGCACAGCAGATCCTTCAGTTGAGGATGAGTTCACTATACCCGGTCAACGGGGTGAGAAAGCAATGAGAACCGAACGGAATCGTACCGGCTTGAGCAGGGCGAGGGAATGTTGCTAATCGCACAGCAGTGCGCCTTCAGGGAAGGCCTGCGTATCGTCTTCTGATGCAGAGTCGAAATCGTGAAGCGGAGTCTCTCCGTGCGCGAGCCCTGACATGAAGAATCGCTCCACTTCTGCCAGAACATCGGCGCCGGTCCGAGCCTGGTAGATGGCCGCGCGCAGCTTTGCGCCGCCCGGTACGCCGTGGGTGAACCAGGTGGCAAACTGCTTCATTTTGCCGGCTGGATCGCCCATGCGGGCGTCGCGCGGCAGGTCCTTTGTTGCTTCCACTTCGACCAGCAGCATCTCAAAGTAGGCACGTATCATCCGGTAGCGATCTTCCATCGTGGGGCGCTCATAACTGCCGGTCGCGGTGTACTGTGCAATCTGCCGGAAGATCCATGGATTCGCCGGTGCCGCGCGGCCGATCATTACCGCGTCGCAGCCGGTCTTTTCAACCATGGCCGCCGCGTCCTCTGGAGTGCGAATGTCGCCGTTGCCGATGACCGGAATTCCAACCGCCTGCTTGATTGCGGCAATCCACTCCCATTGGGCCTGGCCGCTGTAGCCCTGCTCGCGAGTGCGTGCGTGCAGCGCGACGGCGTTCAGCCCTTCGGCTTCTGCCATGCGCGCCAGCTCGACGCACACAATCTGCTTCTCGTTCCAGCCCATGCGGAATTTGACGGTGAAGGGAATTGTGACCGATTTGCGCACGGCACGAAAGATCTCGCCGATCTTTGGCAGGTCGCGCAGCAGGCCGGAGCCGCCGTTGCATCCCACCACACGCTTTGCGGGGCATCCCAGGTTGAGGTCAACGGTGTCGAAGCCAGTCTCTTCGACAATGCGCGCGGCGTCGGCCAGCGTCTCCGGGTTCGATCCGAATAGCTGCGCGCCGATGGGGTGCTCATCGTCGTAGAAGGTGAGATAGCGGCGGCGCTTGGTTTCGCGCATGCGGGCCAAGCCGTTGGCGGAAGTGAACTCGGTCATCAGCAGCCCGCAGCCGGATTGGGCGTTGGTGACTTCGGAGTCGATCGAGTCGGGGCTGGAATCTTGTAGGGCGGCGGAGCTGAACAGGCTGGCGTGGCGAATGAAGCGGCGGAAGACCGTATCGGTGACCCCTGCCATGGGAGCCAGCACGGTGGCGGGAGTCACAGCGACAGAGCCGAGGCGCACCTCCGCCGGCACCCGCGCCTGTTCAGGCATCGCGTGCTCGATGGGGTTGTCCCAGTCCTTCTTTACGGTAAAGCCCTTGCCGGCCATAAATAACCTCTGAACCTTCAGTCGTTAGCTTCTACTGTCCTGTCTCTAAAGTTCGTTTCAAAATCTAAATCAACGCGAACTCCCCAGAGAGGCGGTCATCCTGAGCGAAGCGTTTTTCAGCGGAACCGAAAGCCTGCCCTGAGCGTAGCCGAATGGGGACCTGCATTTTCAAAAGCAGGCTGCAGATCAAAAGCCAGGAAGTATGCCAGGTGCCCCACCATCGCCGAAAGGCGTCTTTTGCGCATTGGTTAGATAGGATAGCTCCAAACTCCCCAAAGCACTTCATGGCCTTTGTCGAACGTCTTCAGGCCTCTTAGAATCCGTCCAATAACTGGGGTTTTGGTGAAGGGTACGGGCTTCAGCCCGTACTTAAACTCAGCAAAATGAGTTGGGCTTTAGCCCCTGAGGGATTTCCTTTTGTCTCATTTTCAACGTCCTTTCAGAGTTGATGGACAGGTTCTTACAGGCTCTTGCCAACCGCCGGCCATAAACCCTAATCAATTCGGTAATTCAGCAACCTGATAAACAAACGGCTTGCCACGCGATTCAGGATCCCATCCCGCCGCCATTGCTTCCCGAACATGGGCCTCCACTTTGGCCCCCACAATCCCAGGCCGGGGGGAGTAGTCAATCCCAATCCTTGTGAAGCCGCTCTTGTGCGTCGCGACCGCTGGATATTCCATGTGCAGTTCACGGCGCGCGCCTTCGGCAACACGTACGTGAATTGCCATACCCATCCAACCCTCGGAAGTGCTCCCTTGCTGCTCGCGATGGAGACGCCAGACCAGGAAATGCCCGTCGATGGTCACCGTTGATTCAATCGAGCGTTTGGCGCGTGGCATGTTTTATCTTGTCATTTCTCAAAAGCGTGCGCCTCACAAACCACGTTCTTGCTTGTTTCCGAACGAAGTTGGGCCTCCGCCGTAGCGGAGGCCCAATCGCGCTAACCGATTGCTGCTGCGGCAGTTACTTGGTTGCTGCTGCTGCTGCCTGCGCTTCGTCGGACTTGGCATACTTACGGCGGAACCGCTCGACGCGTCCGGCGGTATCGACCAACCGCTGCTTGCCCGTAAAGAATGGGTGGCAAGCCGAGCAAATTTCCACGTGAATGTCGCCCTTGTGGGTCGACCGGGTCTCGAAGTGGTTCCCGCAGGCGCACTTAACCTGCACTGCGGCGTAATTGGGATGAATCTTTTCCTTTGGCATCGCTTTAGAGACAGACCTTTCCTACAAACGTTCTCTTCCATTGTAGGGGGATTTGGGCGGTTTAGCAATTGGGGAGCGGGAGGGGACCGTGGCCGACGCATCAAATTTTCCGAACTATGGCAGCCAGAGTCGGAATCCTTGCATGGGCACTTGTTCAGGAGGGAGCAGGGGCATTTATGCCCCTGAAGAGAGCGATGGAGGGATTGGCCTTTAGGCCCGGGCATTTCTTAGATTGAGAATAGAAGGCCCGGGTGCCGGGTGCCCCATCCATTCCGCGCATTTTGCGGAATGGGTGGGATACCACAACCCTCAACCGAGGAGCTTTTCCACCCCCATCCCCTGTCTTCCCCCCCCCCGATGCACCGCGCCCGGGTTTTCGGAAGTCCCCACACAGTCAGGAAAAACCCAGAAATACAACACATTTTTGTCGCAAAAAGCTCGATTTCCAGCCCTTTTGAGCCCCTTTTACGCGATTTCCAATTAATTCCAGACAACCCATGGCTCTTTTTCGGAACCTTGCTCGCAGCCGGTTCGCGAAATTGGATTGCCTGGGAGGTTAAGTGCTCGAAGAAGTACAACCCTATAAGCGAACATTTGCGCAAAATCGCAACCCTTTAAGCGAACCTTTAGCGCTTATGTAGAACCCTTTAGGCCAACCTTTCAGACCCCGAAAATCGATTGGGTGCCCATCCTTGTCGCGCATTTTGGTGGAGCCAGCGGTTGGAGCGCAAGGGAGGCTTTTCCTGTTCCCTGCGCTCTGTCCTCTACTTTGACGCCTTCTCGATTCCCACTTCCGCCAGCGGAGCCATGATTGCGTATCCGGCTGGGAGCGGATGGACGCCGTCCTTGCTCAGCGTTGGCGGAAGACCGCCGCGGTCGTCCTTCATGGGCGAGTAGAAGTCCACGTAGACGAAGCCCTTCTCGGCGGCATAGGCCTTGATCCACTCGTTAAGCGCCACGACTTTGTGAGCGGGGTATTGTCCGGGGCTCCAGGGAAAATCGTATGCCGGAAGCACTGAGCACAGCACAACCTTGATCTTGTTGGCCGTTGCCATCTCGGCCATCGCGGCCAGGTTGTCTTCAGTTTGCTCCAGCGTCATGGGCCCCGTGTTTCCTGCGATGTCGTTGATGCCGGAAAGGATGATGACAGCCTTCGGCTTCAGCGCTATTACGTCCTGGTGAAAGCGCAACACCATCTGCGGCGTTGTCTGCCCGCTGATGCCTCGGTTGATATAGGGCTTGCCGGGGAAGGAGCCGTCAAGATGCCAGCCCTGGGTGATGGAATCGCCCATGAAGACGATCCGGTCTTCGCCGGCGGCTGGTGGGCCAAGTGCCAAATCTTCCTCCTTGAACCGGGCGAGCCAGGGAAAATCCGACAGCATAAGCTGATCGTGCTTCCGCCAGTAGTCATTGTCAGGATGCCCCGAAAGGGATGTTGCTGGGGTTGCCGGGGCGGCCTGTAGTGGAGCGGGCGCGGTTTGCGTGCCGGCAGATGGCGCGGCCTTCGTCTCCGGCAGACTTCCCGTCTCCTGGGCAATTAATGAGGCCGGAATCATGAATACGGCCATTGCCATTGCAAAAACAGCGGTACGCAGTTTCATTCGAATCACCTGACTCTCAGTTTTTTCACGCGGAATGAAATTGACAGAGCAAGATCGCACCTCGCCGTCCGCGAAATCGATTGTAGGCAATCGCGGTCCGATCGGGCCCGCGCTTTTCCACAGAAACGTACCGGACGTGCACCGGCACGCTCACGTGACCTAGTGCGCTAGGCTTGAACCAGATGAGCAATTGCGCGATCTGCGGTGGAGTTGGGCTGGTGCGGGTGGTTGACGGCGCCGGAAAATGGGTTTCCCGTCCCTGCGAATGCCAGGAGATGGAACGGGAGGTGCGGCGGATGGCGGCAGCGCATATTCCGGAACGCTACCGGCAGTACACTCTAGACGGCTACGAAACTGCCTTTCGCGGCGCTCACCCGTCGCTGGGTCAGGCCCATCTTACTGCGCGCAAATTCGTCGAGGCTTATCCGGTTGATACCGCCGGAAAGGGCCTGCTGTTTACCGGTTCCATTGGCGTGGGGAAAACTCACCTGGCCGTCGGCGTCCTGCGCCGGCTGGTGCAAGAGCGCGGCGTAAAAGGCCTGTTCTGCGACTATCGCGAACTGCTCAAGAGCATCCAGAACAGCTACAATCCCCAGGTTCAAACTACTGAACTTGAACTTCTGAAGCCGGTGTTCGCCGCAGAGGTGCTGGTGTTGGACGACCTGGGAGCGCAAAAGCCCAACGAGTGGGTCTGGGACACGGTGGCCCTCATTCTTAACTCCCGCTATAACGACAAACTGACGACGATTATCACCACGAATTATCCTGAGCTGCCGGCAGGCGCGGGTTTCAAGGTCGATAAGGAAGGCGCCAAGCCGGCCCGGGGAGAAGACACGCTCGGGGACCGGATCGGCGACCGCATGCGCTCCCGGCTCGCGGAAATGTGCGTCCGCGTCGAGATGACCGGCGAGGACTTTCGTCAAACAGTAAAGCGCGCCCGTTTCGGCTAAGGAAATTCGGGATTCAGTACCACAGTAGTCAGGATTAATTGAGAGATTCTGAGACGCCCGCAACTCAGGACAGTGTATTGTTTCCATACAATCGGTCATCGGAAAGGTCTCCATGCGCAAGTTTCTTGAAGCTATGGCCCTGGCAACCCTGGCCGTTCAACTCTGGATAACGTATCGCGCACTATTCGGGCCTGAACGTCTTCCGGAACGCATCCCCACCCATTTCGACGCAGCGGGCAATCCCAATGGCTGGGGAACGCCGACGATGCTCCTGCTGCTGCCGGCCATTGCCGTTTCAATCTATCTGCTCTTTACCGTGGTCACGAGATTTCCCTCCGCGTTCAACTATCCGGTACGAGTTACTACGCAAAACCGATTGCAGCTCCAGGCGCTCGCGCTCGACATGATTGCGTGGCTCAAGGTGGAGTTGATTTGCCTTTTTACCTGGATTCAGTGGGCCACAATTGAGGTGGCGCGTCATCCGCAGCAGGGACTGCCCGGCATGCTGATGCCTATAGCACTTGTAGCAGTGTTTGCGACAATTGCCTGGCATATCGTGGCGATGTTCAGGGCAGCACAGCAAGAGGCGGGGAGATAGTCTGCCAAGCCTATTGCCCGGCGGTTCAGAACACCCACAGAGTGCAGAGCAGCAACAGCATTGCGGCGATGGTCACGCCCTGATACACCATGGTTGCCGCCTGGGCGGGCCTCTGAAATCCGCTTGCGGATGTGGGCATCGGATTGGATGAGAACTCGGGGGAGCGATGCATTGCGGGCCTGCCTTTCCATGCCTTTCAGCAAGTGTTACGAATTGTTCGATGTGCCGGTTCCCGGCACGTTGGGGATCTTACGTTTGCATGCTTAGACGCAATCTACTCTACGGAGATGCAAGAGAAAATTAAGATCCAGTCAAAATGCTGAACACTCTTATCCTTATCTCTTTATCGCCGTTTCTCGGCAATGCCACCGCCTACCGGCAGCAATTTTGTTAGCGCAGGTATTCCTTCGGTAACGGGTGTAGAATTTCGCTCGTGAGCACTGGTCCCCAACTGATTCGTCCTGCAGAAGCGCAGGAGCGTAACTGGCTGCCGATCGCTGTTGCAGCAGCCATCGTCGTCGCAGTGGTAATTGGCCTGGTAGTTATCTACGGCCACGGCAAGCATGGCCCGCAGGTGATGCCCACCTCCACCACGGCGGACCCATACGCATCGAGTCTCCCCATCAGCCAACTGGCCATGAGCGAGTCTGCGAATCTTGCCGGCGGGAAGGTCACTTACCTTGACGGGCACATCGCCAACAAGGGCAACCGAACAGTCACGGGGATCACCGTCCAGATTCTCTTCCGGAACATAGCGCATGAAGTTGCTCAGAACGAAACCCAGTCACTCAAGCTGATCAGGATGCGCGACCCATATATTGACGTCGAACCGGTTTCCGCCGCCCCGCTGAAACCCGGAGACGAGCAGGACTTCCGGCTCATCTTTGATGCCGTCTCACCGGATTGGGACGGGGTATTTCCTGAACTGCGGATCATCCGCGTCGACGCAAAATAAGGCTGGAACCTGGGTCATAACGTCTTTACCGGGTAGAAAGTACCGGTCCATGCAAAAATTACATGGCCGCAGACCTTTCGAGAGGTCGCCTTGGACGTCCCTGGCTGAAAGTCATCTCCATAAACGACTCATTACAAATAGGATAAATATTCGGCAGAGGCCCAGACTGCTTTGGCATGGGCATTGCAATAGTAAGGGCGAGCAGACATTACCGCTCAGCCCGCTGAACCAGGTGCGGAGAATGTTTCCAAGAGGGATCTCAACCCATGAAAATGAATGCTATTGTTCGGAACTCTTTCCCTAGCCAGATCGCGATATTCGTGCTGGCATCCGCGGTCGGAATTCCCGCATGGGCCCAGCAGACCCAGCCCGCAGGTGACTCGTCTCAGAGCGCCCAAACATCAAATACCCTCCCCCAGAACTACACACCGGCGGCCCCCTATGTTGCCCCTGCAAGAGAGGGATTTTGGGGCCGCGTTAACCCGTTCGCCCGCAAAGTGTGGGTCAAGAAGCAAACCGACCCCATCAACAACCGGCTGAGCGAACTGGATGAAGTGAACGCGAAGAACGCTCGCGATATTCAAGACGTGGATACCAGGGCAACAGCCGGCATCAACAAGGCGCAGGCTGCCGCGGACGCGGCCAATCAACTGGCCACCACGGCGGGTACCCAGGCTCAAAATGCGAGCGGTATTGCCCAGGGTGCAAGCGGCCATGTTGACCAATTGAACACAACCGTCAACGGTCTCGACAAGTATCGCCAGGTGACTGACGTCGATATCGCTTTCCGTGGAGGAAGCCCGATACTGTCGGCAGCAGCCAAGAAGCAGCTCGACGACTTGGCGGCAGGCGTCACAGGCCAGGATGGATACATCCTGGAACTGGAAGCTCATTCACCTCATGCAGGCAGCGTCGGCATCCAGAGCTCGCAGCGTCTGGCTCAGTCCGTCGAGCGCTACCTTGTGTCGGAACATCAGATTCCCGTCTATCGTATGCACTTCGTAGCCCTCGGCAATGTCGAGGTAGCCTCAGCCGACAATCAAGACACCAAGCCGGTAAGGACAAGCGATGTGCACGTACGATTGATGGCAAACAGTTTGGCGGCCCAGGTAGCTGCACCACCCCAGGGTGTTGCTTCCTCGACTGGCGCGGATAGGCCGTAAAAGGCCTTCGTCCTTCCTCCGAGGCATCCGTGCGCCAACGGCCACCCCGCCGAGGCCGCCAACCAAGCTCTCGCAAAGCGAGAGAACCAAGGCAACTTGGCCCCCGTTAAAACGGGGGCCGTTTTTTTTGCGCCCGCAACTCTCTCCGTTCTTCCGAGACGGGATTCTTTTGCGCTGATTGCTTCGCGATTTCGTCATGACTGGATGATCTCGCACCTTCCTCTTCCTCTTCGGCTGCAAGGCCTCGGAAATCCGGCGTAACATGGTTTGACAGCCCGCCCGAGCCAACCTGGAGTGGCATGATTCCGGAGCAACCGCAAGGTTTGCCACGGTACTTCGGCTCTCGTCCGGCGGCTGCTGCCCGTTCGAGGAGAAATCAAGGTGTCTGCCAATTTGCATATCGATCGCCGTGAATTCATGAAAGCAGGAGCCGCGGTTGCAGCGCTCCAGACCCTCGGCCCGCGCGCTGTTGCTCTTGCAGGCTCACCAGATCTGCCCGCCGGGACCGTAAGATCGCTTGGCCGAATGGCGTGGGCCGCAGGAACATGGTACCGGCCGTATGTCTCCAAGATTGCGCATGAGTCAGCGACGGTTACCTGGCTGCAGATCGATCTCGGTATCCCGCGCCCCGTTGAGAGCCTGCGCCTCTATCCGGCTTTTACTCCCGGAGACGAATACGCAAAGGGCTATGGATTCCCACCGCGCTTCCGCATCGAAGCATCAAACGATCCCTCCTTCTCGAATCCTGTTATGCTGATTGACCACACAGCCGCAGACTTTGCCGAGCCTCACGACCAGATCGCGGAGTTCGCGACGAGCAGCGTATCCGGCCGTTATATTCGCTTGACGGCTACCCAGCTGCGGCCTGCCCAGGATGGCGTTGGCTACAAGCTCGCTCTCTCCAAAGTTGAAGTTGTTTCCGGCGGCAAAGATGTCGCTGAGAGCTGTCCGGTCAGTGGCGACCCGGACCTGGGGAATCGCGGTGACCTGCAGCAGATAACGCGCCGTCCGCGGCCCATGGGCGAGGGCATTGTTACGGACAATACCAGCAACGTCACGCCGGCCGCACAGTGGCACAAGGTTCCGTTTCAGGCCAGCGTGCCGCTCTCCGGGGTTTCGGTCCGCGAAGGGCAGGGGCTCTTTCGGCGCGCGATGGAAAACAACATCACGTATCTGCTCGGATCGTTTTCTTTGGAGGAGATGCTTCGCCCGTTTCGCGAGCGCGCCGGCAAGCCCGTTCGCTCCGGAATGCGCCAGCCCATTGCCTTCTGGGAGACGACGCTTCCCGGTTCCAGTGCAGGCCGCTTCATGATGGGCGCAGGTAACACGCTGCGCTGGATCGACCACCCCGAGTTGCGCGCCTGGCTGAACGCCGTCGTCGATGGCATTGAAGAGTGCCGAGCGCCTAACGGTTACATCATGGCGTATCCAGAAGAGTTGATTCTTAATTCGGAGCGCGGCGGTTATACGCGCGCATGGGTTACGCACGGACTTATCGAAGCAGGCTACGCCGGGAATCCCAAGGCGTTTGAATTACTGCGGGGATTCTACGACTGGTTCGATAAGTGCGCTTATCTGCCCAAGATGATGCGCGGAGGAACGCAGGGTGTACAGGGCATGATCGGCAACACGCGCATGTACTTTACGCCAGTTGGAAAGCCGGAAGATATCCGGGTGATTCAGCGCTACTATCAGGAAAACTACTGGCTGGACGGGCTTGCGGGGCATAACACTGATGTTGTGTGGCAGTATCCTTACGACCGCCCGCATAACTACCTGATAACTGACTTCGAAGCCTATCTCGATGTCTATCGCGCTACGGGCGACAAGCGCTATCTGGATGCGATGAACGGCGCGTGGGACTTATATCACGATCACTGGGAACATGTGGGCGGATCGATTGCGATAACCGAGTTTGGAGAATTTCCGCCGGGGTCTTACCGGCTGAATGCGCAATTTCCATTCTGTGAAACCGGCGAGACGTGCGGAAGCGCCTTCTGGGCTCGCTTCAATCAGCGCTTTCAACTCATGTATCCCGAGCAGGAGAAGTACGCGAACGAGATTGAAAAGTCTATTTACAACGTCGGGCTTGCCAACCAGGTGGGCTCCCACGGAATCATCTACCACGCGCGGCTCGTCGGGATGAAGGGCGATCTGCCAGTGCCGCTGTGTACTAATTCCTGCTGCGAGGGACAGGGGACGCGCATGCTTGGTTCACTTCCTGAGTACATTTTCTCTGTAGCGCAGGATGGCCTGTTTGTAAATCTGTTCGAGCCTTCTGCGATCCAGTGGACGCAGGCGGGCGCGGAGATGAAAGCTACAATGTCGGGTAACTTCCCAATGAGTCCCGATGTAAGACTGGAGATAACTTCATCGCAGCCGGCGCAGGCCAAGATCAGGATTCGCGTTCCCTCGTGGGCCAGCGGTCCCATGCAGATAAATGTCAATAAGGAAGCCGGGGTTTCGGGAAAGCCGGGAAGTTATGTAACTCTCGACCGCACCTGGTCAACGGGCGATCTTGTTAGCTTCACTTTGCCGATGCAACTGAAGCTCACTCAATACACCGGCCTCGACAAGATTGAAGGGCACGAGCGATTCGCGCTTGAATACGGGCCGATTCTGTTGGCGTTGGTCGGTTCAGACAGTGCGGTGCTCAAAGTTGCAGGCGGCAAGCGGCACGCAGATATCCTGGAGCGCATCAAGCAGGACCCATTTCGACCTCTGCATTTCAGCATTGAAGGTCATCCTGACTTTACTTACATTCCGTACTGGCAAGTAGTGACGGAGCCCTTTACTTGCTATCCGGTTATTGATCTCGCCTAAGCCGCAGGTGCGGGAAATTTTGAATCTCGCACCAGCGGTCCCAGCCAGATCCATAAGATGCCTGTGCAAAGCAGGGGAATCAGGCCGAACATCAGGAACACGGGAAGGTAAGAATAGCGGTCAACCATCCATCCGGTGAGCAACATGAAGACCATGCCGCCGAAGCCCGACCCAGTGCTGGCCAGCCCATAAACTGACGCGCATGCTTCGGCTGGAAAGACATCGGCGGGCATTGCCAGCATGTTAGCGAGGCCGGCCGTGTATCCCGCCATTGCGACGGAGATGAATGCAATCGACAGCGCGGACCGATCCACCAGCACAGCGGGAATCGCCATCGTCATCATCAGGGCTGCGATGGTGACGACGGATTTGCGTGCGCCGGTAACAGACATTCCGCGATTCAGAAAGACCTTGGCAAGCAGTCCGCCTCCCGCGCTGCCCAACCCGGCAATGGCGAAGGGAATCCACGCATAGCGTCCGATGGAAGCCATGTCGAAGTGGCGGCTGTGGTTCAGATACTCGGGATACCAGAAGGCGTAGAAGTACCACACCGGATCGATGAAGATCTTTGAGACGGTAAAGCTCCATACAAAACGCGTGCGCAGCAAGCGCCCGACCGCCGGCGCCTTCGGCTGAACCGGTTCTCCTGGTATGCGATCGGGTGGCCGATAGATCCGCAACCACACCGCCAGCCACACGAATCCGAGACAACCTACCGCGATGAATGCAGAACGCCAGCCATACTTCAGCAATAGAACGGCGACGATGGGCGGAGCGAGAATGGCGCCAGCGGCCGATCCACTGTTGAAGATGCCGGAGGCCAGTGACCGCTCCTCCGCAGGGAACCACTCCGCCACCACCTTTACTGCGCCGGGCCAGTTGCCGGCTTCACCCATGCCGAGCAAAAAGCGGAAGACACCCAGCGATAGCCCTCCGCGCGCGGCCGCGTGTAGCAGCGCGCACACTGACCACCAGCCGACGAACAGGGCGTAGCCCACGCGCGTTCCGAGCCGATCAATCATCAGGCCCGACACGCCGTTCATGAGCGTGTAGGCAAGCATGAACGCGAACAGGATACGCGAGTAGCCGATATTGGTGAGATGAAACTGGATTTGCAGAATGGGCGCTGCGACGGAAAGCGCCTGCCGGTCAAGGTAATTGATGAGGGTGGCGAAGAACGCCAGGGCAATCATCGTCCATCGCAGTTGGGACACTGCAGGGCTGGCCCTCATGCGCGGTTCATCCGGATCACCGCCAGGGGGATGCTCTTTACCGCCTCGCACCGTGTGTTGTTAAAGCGCAGCTTCTTGCCTCGTAATAAAGACATCCTGATCCAAGCGGAGGACCTTGCCGGCCTCGTCCAATTGCATGAAGCTACGGGAGAGCCGGCGATTTGGTTTGTGACGGTCCAATCGACCGCCTGAATGCTCCGCGGTAATGGTGCAGAGTCGCCAGAATTGCAAAGACGAAGAGAATTTCGAAACCGAACATCGCGCTGGAAAGCATGTTCTGAAACTGCGCTGCCTGCGGAAGTTGCGGCACATTCATGGCCTTGTCAATTTCCACGCCATAGTCCTTCATCAGCGAGGGCCGCACAAGATAAACGATGAACTGGGCCAGACCGACTAACTGCATTGCCATTGCCAGCCGCCGTCCCCATTCTTCCAACCGCCACAAGCCTACACCGGCCGCCGTTGCCAGGACGGCGTAAACCAGAAATACCACCGCTCTTTGCCAGCCGTAGAGAGTTAACCCAAGAAATGCGCCGGGAAGAGGAAGAAATGCCATCAACAGGCATCCCGGTCCTCCAATCATCGTGAGCACGGCAATTGCGGAGATCAGAAATGGGCGGCGACTCGGCACACTCTGACCCAATGCGCTGTTGAATTCATCGCGCACTTTTTTCCGATTGAAGTAGACCAGCCAGGAAACGCCCACGGCGCCAATCATTCCGTAAAATAGACCGACGACGCCAAAAACAACTTTAGTCATTGCCTGCACATTGTGGACCTGGGATGCATCGCCGCCGGCCGGAACAGGCAAAGGGACCGCGAGCATGAGGAGCGAGACGAGCATTGCAGGCAGCCCGACCAGGGCCAAGCAGCCGCCGATCGCCAAGATGGAATAGCGTGCCCAGCGGCGCATCCTGAACAGCCCTACGACGGTGAGGATTGCCCACACCGCCAGTGCAGCAAAGACAACGCAGAGCCCGTAAGTGAATGCAGGCATCCATACCAATATTTGTGAATTCGAGTTTGCGCCTTGATGCATTGTGGATCGGATCTGGCGCTGCTCAACTGCCCCACCGATCCCCATGGCAAGGGCTATCAGCAGTTGCAGAAGCGAGACGAGCAGCAGAACAATGGCGGAAAAGATCACTCCGGGCAAACGCTTCATGGCATCCCCCTTGCGGCAGAACGAGGCGGACGGTTCTCCGGCAAATGGATTTGAGCTGGAGTCATTATGCCGAGCTCTCGGATACGGAGGAATATACCACTCGCAAGCTGTCCGCGCATTAAGGTTTCAGGTTGCAATCCCGGGGTGAAACGGCGTACTGTCCAACTTAGCTTGGAGCTTGAATGCGTCCGTCTGATTCCCCGGAACAGGCCGCAGCGGCTACGCCTTTGCACGATCGGGCCGAGCTTGCTCAATCCGCGCTGGAGAATTTGTTTGACGTCTCTCCCGACGCGATATTTGTCACGGATGCCCAGGGGGTAATCCGTGGAGCCAACCCGCGTGCCGCAGAATTGTTTGGTCACACGCAGGCAGAGCTCTTCGGCCAGCCGATTGAGAACCTGGTTCCCGCCCGCTTCCGTGGGCGCCACCCCAGCCATCGCGAAAACTACAACGCTCACCCGCGGGCCCGCCAGATGGGCGCGGCCTTGAACCTGTTTGGACTTCGGAAGGATGGCACCGAGTTTCCGGTCGACATCATGCTCAAGCCGATTGAGACGAAGTCCGGTCCGGTGGTGCTGAGCTTTGTTCGCGACGTCAGCGAGCAGCGCGCCGCAATGGAGGCACTGCGGCTCAACGATCAGCAACTGCGCTCGATCGTCGAAACTGTTCGCGACTATGCCATTTATCTGCTCGACCGCGATGGATGCGTTATGACCTGGAACCCGGGCGCGGAGCGCATCAAGCAATACACCGCAGATGAGATTCTGGGAATGCATTTTTCCCGTTTCTTTACGCAGGAGGATATCGAGCGCGGCCGTCCAGCCGAATTGATGCGCCTGGCCACTGAGCGTGGGCGAATTGAAGAAGAAGGTTGGCGCGTGCGCAAGGACGGTTCACGCTTCTGGGCCGACACCATTCTCACGGCCATCCGCGATGGCTCCGGGCAGGTTACGGGTTTCGCCAAGGTGACGCGCGACTTTACGGACCGCAAGCGAGCTGAAGAAGCGGTGATGCTGCAGCTGAGCAATGCGCTTTTGTCCAATTTGGACGTCGGGAAGCTGTTGACCGCGATTTCGGCCAGCATCCACGAAGTAATTCCACACGACACATCCGCTTTGGCTCTCTTTGACCCGACGCAAGGCGACATGGTGGTGCAGTTCATGGGGCCTTATGACGCAGATGTATTCCCTGGAGATGCGCGTGTTCAGGTCGAAGGCACGGTTTCCGGGAGGGTTTTTCGCACCGGCGAGCCCTTTCTGATGGAGCGATTGTCGGATATCGAATTTGCCCCTGACACCGTTCGTAGCCTTACACGCATGGGAATGCACTCTGGTTGCTGGGTTCCGCTCATCCATCACGGTAAGGCCATTGGAACCATGGGAATTCTGGGTCGGCCTGAAGGCAGTATTGGCAAGCAGGAAGTGGCAATTCTGGTCCGCATTGCGGTGCAGGTGGCAATGGCGGTCGACAACGCGATAGCTTTCCGCCGCATTGCCGAACTTCGCGACCAGTTGCGCCAGGAGAAACAATACCTCGAATCCGAGATCAATCTCGACAATCGCTATGACGATATTGTGGGCGAGAGCAAAGGCCTGCGCCAGGTGCTCAAAGAGATTGAAACCGTCGCGCCCACAGATGCGACCGTGCTGATCCAGGGAGAATCGGGAACCGGCAAGGAACTGCTAGCGCGCGCGATTCACCGCCTCAGCTCCCGCAGCGAACATACATTCGTCAAGCTGAACTGCGCAGCCATTCCTGCCGGACTGCTGGAGAGCGAATTGTTTGGGCATGAGAAGGGGGCGTTCACTGGCGCGATTGCCCGCAAGATCGGCCGCGTAGAGCTGGCCAACGAAGGCACGCTCTTTCTTGACGAGGTAGGCGAGCTGCCGCTGGATTTACAACCGAAGCTGCTGCGCGCATTGCAGGAGCGCGAGATCGAACGGCTGGGCGGCAACCGGCCCATACCGGTGAACATGCGCCTCATCGCCGCTACCAATCGCGACCTGGGCAAAATGGTCGCGGAAAAAGAGTTCCGCAGTGATCTCTTTTATCGGCTAAAGGTCTTCCCGGTATTTGCTCCGCCGCTGCGCGAGCGCACTAGCGACATCCCCATCCTGGTCCGTCACTTTGTATCCACTCACAGCAGGCGCATGGGCAAAACCATCGAATCCATCCCCGAGGAAACCATGCAGGCGCTGGTTCGCTGGCGCTGGCCGGGCAATATCCGCGAGCTCGAGAACTTCCTTGAGCGTGCCGTGATCCTCACGCGCGGTCCCGTGCTCTACGTTCCGCTGGCCGAGTTGCAGATGGAGGAAGAATCCCGGGATGCCGGCTCGCAGAACCCGACGCTGGAGACGGCCGAGCGCGAACACATCCTACGTGTGCTGCGGGAAGCCAAGGGGCAGATTGGCGGCGATGACGGAGCAGCCGCGCGGCTGGGCCTGAAACGCACCACCTTGAACTCGAAATTGAAGAAGCTCGGCATCGAGCGAAGTGACTACATGTAGTCAAGGTGACGAGATTTCGTCATCGTCACTTCGTCACACGCCATTCCGTCATCACATCCTGCCTTACGGCCATTCCGGCTAACTCCTTTCTATCCAATTTGAAACTCCATCGGCTTGGAGCCTCTCCGAGTTTGGCGCCTGACGTGCCTTAGTCATTGCGTGGCGCAAGGCGAGCCAGCATATGTTACGAATCTCGATTCAGGAAACCGCGGAAGAAGTGGAGCTCAAGTTAGAGGGGCGAATCGCGGGGCCGTGGGCGGCAGAACTCGGCCGTGTCTGGGTGGAAACGGCTCCGCGTTTGTCTTCAAGAAAACTTGTTCTTGACTTGAGCAGCGTAACGTATGCGGACGCCGGCGGCACGCAGTTGCTCAGCGAGATTTATACACAAACCCGCGCTGAGTTACTTGCCGGAACGCTGTGGACGCAATCTCTAGCCGAACAAATCACGCGCGGTAATGCGCAAACCGGAAACCAGGAGCTTTGACATGGGGACGATGCAGAATGCAGTCAGCGGTTGCAGCAGCCAGAGCAAGCTAGTTGGCGAGTTCTTCAACAAGTTGTCGCCACAGGCGCTCAAGGATATTGGAGCATTGGCTTTTTCTTCCAGCTATCCAGCGGGCATGATCCTGTTCTCTGAAAAGGATCCGGCTCCCGGTGCCTACATCGTCCTCGAAGGAGAAGTGAAGCTCTCCATGAACTCGACCGATGGGCGTCGGCTGATCCTGCGGATTGCCAGGAAGGGAGAAATCCTGGGGCTCGCCTCGGCTCTCTCCGGCAAGCCGTGCGAGATGACAGCGGAGACACTTTATCCAGCGAAGGTCGCGCCCATCTTGCGGCGGGATTTTCTCAACTTCCTCACGCGCCATCCCGAGGTCTACCAGATCGTGACTGAGGAGTTGAGCCGCGACTACGCCATGGCCTGTGAACAACTGCGCACTGTGGGGTTGTCGAATTCGGCACCCGAAAAACTGGCTCGCCTGTTGCTCGAATGGAGCCAAAACGGCAAGACCACTGAGTGCGGCACGCATTTCCGCTTTCCGCTCACGCATGGAGAGATTGGGGAATTCATCGGCGCCTCGCGCGAGACGGTCACACGCACGCTGAGCGTCTTCAAGAGCCGTCACCTGGTTACGTTCAACGGCTCAACTCTCACCATTCCCAGCAAGACCGCTCTGGAGAGTTTCGCACACTGCTAGAGAGTTCTTCCCGGTTTCATCGGCGCAGTTTGTTCATGGGTTGCGCTTTCATATCCCCCGGCGGCATTCATCCTCTCCGGTCTCCGCCGGGGGCCCTTTTTTGCAACTCCCTCTCACCGTCGGTCTCCGCAGTACAATTGCAGCTATCCCAACTGTGGAGGCTCCTATGCGCAGATTTCTTCTTGCCGTTCTCGCTATCGCTTTTGCCGCTTCGCTTGCCGCGCCGCTGAAAGCGCAGGGCGCACCGCCCCAGGGCACAGCCGGCCAACCTTACGCTGTTGAGTACTACTACAAGTGCCAATGGGGCCACCAGGAAGAGTTCCTCCAACTGTTCTTGAAGAACCACTTCCCGCTGCTCAAAAAAATTCAGTCCACGGGACGAATTTTGTCGTTGAAGATCGAGACGCCGGCGTACCACACAACTGAAGACGGGCGGTGGGACTATCGCGTGACCATTGTCTTCAAGAACTCGACATTGGCGACCAGCGCGAATCCCGATGAAGCGGCCTTTATGAAGGAGCTATGGCCGGACC
>PKXI01000347.1:8496-9011 GCA_003133425.1 Acidobacteriaceae bacterium | reverse complement strand
CCTCGGCGATGTTGGTGGCGTGATCGGCCACGCGCTCGAGTCCGCGACTGATCATGAGCGCGTTGAGAGCCTGGGGAGCGAGATGGCTCTGCTCTTCCATCAGCTTGGTGAGGGCCTTGTAGGCGGCGCGATTCATGGCATCGACGGCGTCGTCCATGGTGAGCACGACGCGGGCCAGTTCGGCGTCGGCTTCAATGAATGCCTGGAGGCTCTTGCGCACCATTTCAGAGGCCAGCGCGGCCATTCTAGGGATATCGACGGGCAGATCGACTGCGGCCATTTTGTCCATGTGGCGCACGCGCTCGCTGATGTTCTTGGCGGTGTCGCCAACGCGCTCGAGGTCGGCGTTGATTTTGATGACGCTGAGGATGAAGCGCAGGTCGATGNNGCTGCTCCATGGCAAGCAGGTCCAGAGCGGCCTGGTCGATTTCGCGTTCGAGGCGATTGATGGCGATTTCGCTGCGACTGACGAGGTCACAGATGGACAGGTCGCGGACCCGGTAGGCCTCAATGGC
>PKXI01000347.1:0-8388 GCA_003133425.1 Acidobacteriaceae bacterium | reverse complement strand
GCCTGCTGCATGTTGTGCGTCACAATCACAATAGTGTACTGCGATTTTAGCTGGAAGATGAGGTCTTCGATTTTGGAGGTGGAGACGGGGTCGAGTGCGGAGGCGGGCTCGTCCATGAGAAGCACCTCGGGATCGACGGCGAGGGCGCGGGCGATACAGAGGCGCTGCTGTTGTCCGCCGGAGAGGCTGGCGCCGGATTTCTTTTTGAGATCGTCTTTGACTTCGTCCCAGAGAGCCGAGTTTTTGAGCGAGCGTTCTACGATTTCGTCGAGTGCGCGGCGGTTGGAGTAGCCGTTGAGCTTGAGTCCGGCGGCGACGTTGTCGTAGATGGACATGGTGGGAAAAGGATTGGGGCGCTGGAAGACCATGCCGACGCGACGTCGAATTTGCACGGGCTTGGCGTCCTTGTAGATGTCGAGGTCGCCGATGAGCACGGTGCCGGTGACGCGGCCGATGGGATTGGTTTCGTGCATGCGGTTGATGCAGCGCACAAAGGTGCTTTTGCCGCAGCCGGAAGGGCCGATGAGGGCCGTGGCATGGTTGGCCGGAATGTTCAGGTTGATGTCCTGCAGCGTGTGATTGGTGCCGTACCACGCATTCAGGTTGATGACCTCGATGCCAACTCCCACTTAGCTAGCCCCTTTCAAGACGCCGCGGCTGGTGACGAAGCGTACCAGCGAGACGGCAAGCACAATCAAGATGATCAAAACCAGCGAGCCCGCCCATGCGAGGCGGTGCCAATCGTCGTATGGAGAGAGCGCGTACACGTAGATTTGCAGCGGCAGTGCGGCGATGGGCTCGTTCAGGCTGGTGCTCCAGAACTGATTTCCGAGGGCGGTGAAGATGAGGGGGGCGGTTTCGCCGGCAACGCGCGCAAAGGCCAGCATGCAGCCGGTGATGATACCCGGCGAGGCGGTCTTTACGGTGATGGAAAGGACCGCTCGCCAGTTGGGCACGCCCAGTCCGAGCGCCGCTTCTCGGATCATGTGAGGCACCATCAGCAGCATCTCTTCAGTGGTGCGGCACACCGTGGGTATCATCATGATGGCCAGCGCGACGCCGCCGGAAAAGGCCGAGAAGTGTTTTTGATGACTGACGATGAGCGCGTAGGCAGCGAGTCCCATGACGATGGAGGGCACGCCGTTGAGCACATCGGCGGTGAAGCGGACTGCATTGGCCAGCCTGGTTCCGCGGCCGAACTCGGCGAGATAGATGCCGCCACCGATGCCAATGGGAACGCCGATGGCACTGGCGACGCCGAGCAGAATTCCAGAACCGAGGATGGCGTTGGCCATGCCGCCGCCGGTTTCGCCTACAGGCTTGGGAATCTGCGTGAAGAAGGCGAGGTTGAGTGAGCTGGCGCCCTTGTAGACGAGATAGACGAAGATGGCAACGAGTGGAGCGACGACGATGAGCGTGGCGAGGATGGCGAGGCCGGTGATGAGGCCATCTGTCAGCGTGCGCATTCGCGATTTGAATTTAAACGTCTCGCTAATCACCGCGATCTCCTCAACGAGCCTGTGCCGGCGTACCCCTGGTGACCATCCAGATCAAGACCTGGGCCAGGGCATTCACGATGATTGTGACAATGAACAGTGCAAGGCCAATCTCGGTTAGTGCGCTTAAATGCATACTGCCCACAGCTTCGGCGTACTCATTGGCGATGACGGTGGCCATTGTGCTTCCATTGGAGAGCAGCGAGCGATGAATTTCAGGCGTGGCGCCGATGACCATGGCGACGGCCATGGTTTCGCCGAGGGCGCGGCCGAGGCCGAGGATGACGGCGCCGACGATACCGATGCGGGCGTTGCGCAGAACGCCCATGCGGATCATCTCCCAGCGGGTGGCGCCGATGGCGAGAACCGCCTCCCGCTGCGAGTGCGGAACCGCGGTCATGACCTCGCGGGTGAGCGAGGAGATGATGGGCAGAATCATGATGGCTAGAATGACGCCGGCGGAAAGATAGCCGAGGCCGGTGGGGTTGTCGTCGCTGAAGAAGCCGGTCCAGCCGAGGGTGCGAATCAGCAGCGGATTGACATGTTCACGGAGCAGGGGCACGAGCACGAAGACGGCCCAGAGGCCATAGATGACGCTGGGAATGGCGGCCAGCAACTCGGTAAGAAAGGCCAGCGGAGCGCGCAGGGCGCGGGGGCACATTTCCGTGAGAAAGATGGCCAGGCCGATGGCGAGCGGGACGGCCATAAGGAGGGCCAGAAACGAAGAGACCAGCGTGCCGTAAACGAACGGGCGCGCGCTGAACTGTTCATTCACCGGGTCCCAAAAGATGCGCAGGTTGGTGTAGGGATCGGTGAATACCTGATAGAAGAAGGCGAAACCGAACTTGTGCCAGGTGAGTTGGGAACCTTTGACCAGTTCGAGAGCAATGAGCACGACGATGCCGAAGATGCTCAAAGCGCAGAGCAACATCAAGAGGGAGAATGCGTGATCGGCGACCCCGGAGTTCCCGCGCGAGAGCAGGAAGCTTCGGATTTCGGAGATACCGGCAGGTTGGGTATCGGCCACCGCCTGCCCGTTGGGGGAGCCGGGTTCCGGCTGAAACTGAGCCTGAGAGATGCGTATTTCCGGCACTTTGACGATCACCAAAGTCAGGCTACCGGGCAAATGTGAACGGGAGGTTACAAGTGTGCTAAATCAAGCGCATAGAACGAGAAAAATCCGGTTTCGGGCGGGGCTTGGCGGGGCGGGACCGGGAATATGTTCATGCGTTGGCACCCGATTCCATTAAGCTGTTGAATTGGAAATCGGAAGGCACGAATCATGCGCTCTGTTTTGAGAATCATCGCCATTGCACTCGCCACGGTTGCCGTTCAAACCCAAGCTCAGACAATAGGCCAGACCGATGGACCGCATCGTGACTGGCAGGCCTCGTGGGTGACTCATCCTACGGCACCGCTGCGGGAGCCGCTGGTGCTGCACTTTAGGCGGGCACTGACGCTGGGGGCGGTCCCGGCGAGCTATCCGGTGCGGGTGAGCGCGGATAACCGATTTATTTTGTTTGTGAACGGGCAACGCGTTGGCGACGGGCCGGCTCGGGGCGACCTTTCACACTGGCGCTACGAGCGGGTCGATCTGGCTCCGCTGCTGCACGCGGGAAAGAATCTTATTACCGCTACGGTGTGGAACTGGGGCGTTTTTGCTCCGATTGCGCAGATGAGCGATCGGACAGCGTTTCTGCTGGAAAGCGAGACGACGGGAGCGGAGGGGATCAGCACGCCGGAGGGGTGGGAGGTGGAGATCGAATCGGGCCACAGGGCGCTGGATCGCAGCTCAGTGGACCTGAAGACTTATTTTGCTTCCGGGCCTGGGGAAGAGATCAATGCGGCGCTCTACGACTGGAACTGGCAATTGGAAACATATGCCGGCTCGAACTGGGTTGCCGTGGCGACGCCAATGCGGGACAGCGTTCACGGGAGCGTGAACAAGGCGCACTCGGCCGATACGACGGGGGACAATTTCTGGGGGCTGGTGCCGAATGGGCTTCCGCATATGGAGTATGTGCCGACCAGCGCGGGCGAGGCTGTCCGGATCGATGTTGTCAACTCAGGGCGAGACCCCGTCAGCCCGGAGGACCTTCGCCGATTCCCGGCCTCTGCGGTCACCGTTCCCTTCGGCGCCCACGTCCATCTGCTGCTGGATCGGAAGACGCTGACTACTGCTTATCCGATTCTGACGGTTTCAGGTGGGAAGGGCGCGCAGGTTCGGCTTACTTATTCGGAGGCTCTCTACGACAAGGAGATTCACAAGGGAGACCGCGATGAGGTGGGCGACCGCATTGCGCGTGGGCTGAAGGACAGCTTTTTGCCGGATGGAGGGGAGCACCGGGTGTTTGAGCCACTGTGGTGGCGGACCTGGCGCTATCTGGATCTGGACGTTGAAACGGCGGGCGAACCTTTGACACTGGAGTCGCTGGGGGCGCAGTTCACGGCTTATCCATTTGAGGAGCGGGCGACGTTTCAGTCGGACGACCAGGAGTTGAAGAAAATTTGGGAGATCAGCTGGCGGACGGCGCGGCTGGATGCGCATGAGACTTACATGGACACGCCATATTACGAGCAACTGCAGTATGTGGGCGATACGCGGATACAGGCTCTGATTTCGTACGCCGTGGCGGGGGACGATCGGCTGGCGCGGCAGGCGCTGGAGGCGTTTGATGACTCGCGATTCCCGGATGGGATTACGCGAAGCCGCTATCCGAGCTCGCTGGCGCAGACGATTCCTACGTTTTCGCTGCTGTGGGTGGGGATGGTGCGGGACTACTGGATGTACAGACCCGATCCGGGGCCGGCGAAGGCGTCGATTGCGGGAACGCGCACGGTGATGGATTGGTTTGCCAAATACGAGCAGCCGGACGGGCTGCTGAAGCGGCTTCCGTGGTGGAGCTTCGTGGACTGGGTTCCTTCGGGGACGATTCCAACTTATGACGCGAAGGGCGAGTCGTGTGTGACGACGCTTGAATACCTGGGGGCGCTGGAAGATGCAGCGGCGCTGGAGAAAGGGCTGGGTGATCCGTTGAGGGCGGAGCGCTACCAGGCGCGCGCCGAGCATGTGAGAAGTGGGCTTTACGGGCAGTGCTGGAGCGGCGAACGCGGGCTGCTTGCCGATACACCGGACAAGAAGAACTTCAGCCAGCAGGCGAATATTCTCGGGGTACTTTATGACGTTGTGCCGAAGGAGCGCCGGAACGAAGTACTACGGCAGATGCTGGCTGTGGAGCCGGGAACGACGCCAAACGGGGTTCTGAGCGCTTCGTATTATTTCCGCTACTACCTGGCGCGGGCGCTGGAGCACACAGGCACGGCGGATTTGTATCTGAGCTCGATCGATCCATGGAGGAAGCTGCTGCCGCTGCACTTCAGCACCTGGCCGGAGATACCTGGAGACACGCGCTCGGACTCGCATGCGTGGACGTCGCATCCGATCTACGATCTGCTGACACTGGTTGCGGGGATTGAGCCGGCGAGCCCAGGATTTGCTACGGTGCGGATTGCTCCGCACATGGGCGCTTTGCCATCACTGACGGCTACTTACCCGCATCCGGAGGGAACGATCAGTGTTAAGTACACGCGGAGCGGGACGGGGTTGAATGCGACTGTTACGCTGCCTGGAAAGCTGAGTGGCGGCTTTGTGTTCAATGGCAAGGAGTGGCCGCTTAAGCCGGGAGTGAATACGATTCAGGCGCGGTAGGGGGATGGGCGCGACGGGTGAGGGTTGAGGGATCCCACCCTTTCGCCAGAAAAAAGGCGAAAGGATGGGGCACGGAAGTTTCTTGGGAGAGTCATAAGCAGAGGGAGACAGAGTACCTTGTGATGGAAAATCGATGTAGTTGCAGAAATGGAGTCGTTTACCGACTGGAGAAAAACGTGTTAAAACTCCTACATGGTAAAGAGTAAGCGGCCGGTGTCTCCGGGACACGTCAACCTGAGAATGCTGGCCGAGCATCTGAATCTTTCGCAGACGACCGTGTCTTTGGTTCTGAACGACTCACCTTCCGCCAAGTCGATTCCGCAGGAGACGCGGAAACGCGTGCAGGAAGCGGCCGCGAAGCTCAACTACCGGCCAAATTATTTTGCGCGTTCGCTGCGGCAGAGCCGCTCAATGAGCGTGGGTGTGCTGGCGCCAGATCTGAGCGAAGGGTATTTCACGCGGGTGATGAGCGGCGTGGTGGAAGAGCTGACGGCGGCCCACTATTTCTACTTCACAGCCTGCCATGACTGGAAGCGGGAGCTGATCGAAAAATACCCGCGGATGCTGGTGGAGCGTGCGGTGGACGGTTTTCTGCTGCTGAATACACCCGCGGATCAGATTGCGGTGCCAGTTCCGGTGGTGGCAATTTCAGCCCACAGCGTGGCTGAGAACGTGACCAACATTGTTCTGGATCATCACCAGGCCGTCGAACAGGCTCTGGTCCACCTGCACGCCTTGGGGCACAGGCGTATCGCATTTATGCGTGGACCGCGCGCAATTCCCGACTCCGAGTTTCGCTGGGAAGCCATTCAACTGGTTGCCAGGGAGATTGGCCTCAAGCTCGATCCGGCGCTTGTGATTCGGATCGACTCGGCGGGATGGTCCATGAAGGCCGGACATCACCCGATGGCGCCGGAGATTGGCTATAAGCCGATGCAGGGGCTGCTGGAGCGGACGCGCGACTTCACCGCCATTTTCTGCTTCAACGACATTGCGGCGATCGGCGCGATTCGGGCGCTGAAAGATGCAGGGCTGAGTGTGCCGGGAGATGTTTCAGTGGTTGGATTCGACGATATCCAGTCGGCGGCTTACTCGACGCCATCCTTGACCACGGTGCGGCAGCCGCTGGCGGAGATGGGCAAGCGCGGGGCGCAGGTGCTGCTGGAGCGGATTGCGAACCGCGAGAAGGAATTTCCGGCGGAGATTGTGATGATGCCGGAGTTGGTGGTGCGGGAATCTACGGGGCCGGCTCCGGGCGGGTCGAAGGGATAAGAGTTGATTCCGGGCGTTGAAGCCCCCGGCTCCCTCCAGGTTCGGCAAAATAGAGCCGTTGCATTAGGAGCAGGCGGCCTCAAGCCAGCGGCTGACATAGACCTGGGCATGGGCCTCGCCGCAATAGTGCCGCGCACCGGGCGCGTTGGCGACCTCTTTTGTCCACTTGTAGATTGTCAATTGGGCGCTATTGCAGTTGACGACAAGCCAGCGCACGGGTTTGTCGCTCTCTTCGCCGCAAATTTCACATCGGTAAATTGAACCGATCATTGCACAACCTCCAACCTAATCATCCATTTACAGTACCGGACCAGGGCGCAGACTGCCAATGCCGGAGTCCAGCGTTGAACTGCCTGCGGCTTACTCGAGCATCTGCAGGTCCAGTGGTTCCTGGATGAGGCAATCCATGGTGCGAAAGGCGACGATGGCGCGCTGCATGGCCGAGGACTTGCACGGCTCTACGGTGACGACGAAGGGCAGCGCGTGCTGGGGATAGCCGGGCTTTTGCACGATGGCGCGGATGTTGATTTTTTCTCTGGCGAGTGCGCCGGTGATCTCGGAGACGATGCCGGGACGGTCGCGGACGGTGAAGCGGATGTAGTGGGGCACCTCGAACTCGGCGCCGAGGCGCGCCGGGACCGAAGGAATTTCGACGCGGCGCGAATCGTGGGCGAGGGCGAGCAGGTCGCTGACCACGGCGACTGCTGTTGGTTGGCCGCCGGCGCCGTGCCCGGAGAAAACCACATCGCCGCCGTAGTGGCCGGTGAGGACCACCATGTTTTCGGTGCCGCGCGACCATGCCAGGGGCGAACGCAGATCGACGAGCATGGGGCCAACTGTGGCGGCGACACGGCCCTTGACCTGCTGAGCGCGCGCTACCTGGCGAATAGTGCAGCCGAGGTCGCGGGCATAACTGAAGTCGACGGCTGAAACAGCGGTAATGGATTGGGGAACAATTTCTTCGGGATCAACGACGACGCGGAGCGCCAGGCGCATGAGGATGGCAAGTTTGGAGCGGGCGTCGAATCCGCCGACGTCTTCAGTGGGGTCGGCCTCAGCGTAACCTTTGGCCTGCGCCTCGGCAAGCACGGCAGAGTACTCGGCGCCCTCGTCCATTTTGCTGAGGATGAAGTTGCAGGTGCCGTTGAGGATGCCTTCCATGCGCTCGATGCGATCACCGGCGAGTCCTTGTTCGAGGCCGGGAATGACGGGGATGCCACCGGCGACGGCGGCGCCGTACTTGAGGTGTCCGCCTTTGGCCGCGGCCAGTCGCTCGAGATCGATGCCGTGATAAGCGATGAGCTTCTTGTTGGCGGTGACGACGCTCTTGCCGGCTTGAAGAGCGCTGCGGACCCAGTTACCGGCAGGATCGAGGCCGCCGGCGAGTTCTACGATGACATCCACATCCGAGGCGAGCACGGCGTCGGCGTCTTCACTCCACACGACGTTTGCAGGCACCCAGCTGACGCGCTTGCGGGACACGCCGCGGTTGAAGATGTGGGTCAGTTCCAACCCCTGGGGTTTTGACTCGACCAGAATCCGCGCTACCGAACTGCCCACAGTTCCAAAGCCGAAGAGCGCGATGCGCAATGAGCGGCGGGTGGACGGATTGTTAGCAGGAGAGACGGAATGCTCGAGCGGCGATGCTGGAGTTTTTGCTTGAGACACCTGGAAATCCTTTGACCTGAATTGGACGGGATGAAGATACCGAATGAACTGATGATAAATGACCGGACGGCTGCGGTTCCGCGTTGGTTGAGGCGTTGGCTTCAAGAGGGTAGTTCTTCAGAGGGTCAATCCTGCAATGAATTTGGCGGATTCGAGTATGGGCTGGGGTGGCTGCGGGAGTGGGACCGGTATTGATCCAGGCGCTAAGGATGATACCTCAGGGGCTTCACAGGCTGCGGAAAA
>PKXI01000029.1 GCA_003133425.1 Acidobacteriaceae bacterium | reverse complement strand
AGTGATTGCAGATACCCGTCCAGGATGGCATCGCATCCGTCCTTAAACCTGATGGACAGGCTACCGGCATCGATCACGATCTTCAGACTTGCGGCCAAACGGACGATGTCGTTTGTGTAGGCCAGGGGGTAAGACTCATCGAAATCGTCGACACCCCAACAGAGGCGGCCCTCAGCATCCCGCCAGGTTCCAAAACTATTGACATGCAGATCCCCAACCGCGAGAACCCTCGGTGCGTCACACAACTCAGCGCAGATAGACGGCCAGAGTTGAGCCCACCTGTAAAAGGTGCCCCTCAAGAACTGGAATGGGCTCTCTTTCATTTGCTCGTGTTTCGATCGAAGATCGGACGAGACGACCGAAGTACAACTGCGCATCCATCCTTCGTAACTTGCGGTCGCGCTTTCGATGTTTAGTTCTCTGCCTTCGGGAGATTGGCCGAAGGCAGATCTTCTCTGGTGCTGTTCAGTCTTCATGACCCACCCGACATCGCGAATCGCATGTTCATTCTTAGTGAATGGGATGCAATTTGATCCGCTCAAGTTGTTTATTATGTACTGACAGAGGGCCGGGGTGAGGTCCGGTTTGACAGAGCTTTGGCAATTGCTCCGAGAGGGGCGGCATCACGCCAGGTACTCTGAGGGAACTTTAGAGCATTTCGAACCAGCAGGTGACTCACGTTGGTGCGTTCAACCTGAGCTTGGTTCCGCACCAACTGCGTAGGGCGGCCACATCGCGAGAGTTGAGAAATCTCGCCGCAAGGCTCGTTTAGCGTCATTTATTGTGGATTTCCCGCCAGCTTTCGCCGGAGGACGCAGTGAAATCGGACGCGGTTGACTGCTTGCTACTCTCAGACCCCAAATCGACCTACACTTTATGTCAGCTACTCCGCGACCATTGCGCCTGCGAAGGACTTTGCCAGGGACTCGGCTTGCGCCTTCTGGTTGTCACTGACGACTTGCCCGCCGAGTGTCACGATGCCCTTGTCCGTATCCAGAGTGACGGAGACATCTTTAAGCCCTGCTTGATTAAGCGATTTGCGGATGGTGTCTGATAGATCCGGTGAGTTCTCAGAGGATTTGCAACCCACCATCGCTCCGATTGCAAGCAGAGCTAGCAAGGTAACGAACATTTTCGTCGTCTTCATATTCCGTCCTTTGACCGGTGCCAGGCCCCGATCCGGGAGTGTGAGCAAAACCTGCCCCTTGGAGGCATTTAATAGACTCGCTCACTTTCTTCGGTGGTGCTCTACAGAATCGCTCACTGTCTGAGGAATGGTGTCCGCAGGAATTCCAGGGGGCTCTCGGCTCGCCTTCCGCTCTCGGTTTAGGAGCCGTAAGCTCTATTTCCTTGGAAGGTCAATTCTGACCAGCTTTACGTTGCTTGAGGTTTGATTATGGTCAACCACGAGGTTTTTCCGACGTGAGAATCTCGCAAACAAGCGGGCTTTCATGGAGGTTCCAATGAATCTGGATCTGCTCGACCCTAAAGTGATTGTTCTAGCTGCGGTGCTGATTGTGATCGCTGCTGTGCTGGTTTGGCTTTACCTGCGAAATCGCAGGCGTACCACTGCAGGCCTGCGCCAAAAGTTCGGCTCTGAGTATGACCGGGCGGTTTTGGCCCATGGGTCAGAAAGAAAAGCTGAATCAAAATTGGAGGATCGTGAGAAGCGGGTTGAAAAGCTCAAGATCCGCGATCTTGACCCGACGGAACACGAACGTTATTCGAAACAGTGGAAGTCTGTACAGTCTCGCTTTGTCGATTCCCCGAAGGGGGCAGTCGCAGAAGCTGATGACCTGGTGTCCTCTGTCATGAAAACCCGTGGCTATCCAGTATCCGATTTCGATCAACGAGCCGCCGACATTTCTGTTGATCATCCCAGGGTGGTGGAGAACTACCGCTCTGCGCATGAGATTGCGTTGCGGCTTGGGAAAGACCAAGCAACCACGGAAGATCTGAGAACGGCGATGATTCACTACCGCTCTCTATTTGAAGAACTGGTGCAGGTACCAACAATTGTGGAAAGGAAAGTGGTGGCATGATGGATGAGCTTAAGACCATAGATGAAGAGTTTATGACGACCGATCTGGCGAAGAACGACTCGCCAAAGCAACTCGAGGAACCCGGGCTAGTGGAAACGAACAAGCCGGAAGCCTTGGATCGAACGGCCATAGCTTCGGAATCTATCCCCCTGTTTTCCGAGTCGGAGATGGGTGAGTTCCGGTCGCAGTGGATCAAAATACAGACTTGTTTCGTCGACGAGCCACGCGGGACAGTCAAAGACGCCGACAAACTTGTAGCAGCGGTGATGCAGCGACTTGCTGAAGGCTTCAGCAATGAACGTTCAGGTCTGGAGAAGCAATGGGACCGCGGTGACAACGTCTCCACAGAGGACCTACGCATTGCCCTGCAGCGCTATCGTTCCTTCTTTGATCGGCTACTGAAATTGTGAAGACGAACACGTAAACGAATCCATAAGGAGACCCCGACGTGGGGATCCGCGACCATGTGTTATCTGACGAAATGGAGAAAACAGATGAAGCCCAGTACGAAGGACGAGATCAAGGGAAATATCCATCAAATAAAAGGCGTCGTCAAAGAAACGACAGGCAAAATCACAAACAATCCAACCTTGGAAGTCAAAGGCAAAGCCGAACACAACCTCGGCAAAGTTGAGAAAAAGGTCGGGCAGATCGAAACAGTGCTCGAGAAGTAACTCCATCGGCGCTATCGAGAACGTGTTACCGCATTCGGAGCATTCGCTGTGCCGCCGTGATGCTCAAGGTTCTTGGTGAAGGCGACGCAAACGAAGCGGATCAGACATATCGGCTGCGATTTCTGGCTCCATGCGTCTGGATTACCGTCTACACGTACACGACCCGGCCCTCGGCCAGCTTCGGATGGCTTCCGGGGTGAATATCTGGCAAAGGGAAGAGCAGACGACCCGACCGGAACCCTGAAGAAAACAACGACGGACTTCTTCCCTGATTTAATCCGATGGTCTCATTAAGTGACAAGCGAGGCGCAGAGGCTGGGCGAAACGAATGTTCTGTGAGGGCACGGAGTCACGATGTAGAATTCCGACTTGCAGAGCAGATGGTTTATCGAGGGACCTCAGCATGACTAACGAAGAGCGCAAGCGCAAAAAAGCTGTCAAGAAGATTGAAATTGCTGTCAGGAAGGCCGTGAACAAGGGAGTCAGCAAAGAAGTCGTTGAAGACGCCGTTGGGCAGGCGATCGGTAAGGCCACGGAGAAAGTTGCGGCGACGAAAGCGGCCGTTAAGAAAACACCGGCCAAGAAAGCTCCCGCTAAGA
>PKXI01000139.1 GCA_003133425.1 Acidobacteriaceae bacterium | reverse complement strand
CGCTGTCATACACGGCGCTACAAACACAGTGTATTCAGGGGTCTGAAGCCCGTGCCCTTCAACCTACCCTCATTCAAAACTTTCTAATCAATGCGATAGGAACGTCTCTGATTCGATTTGGAAGAGGCCGGGGAGAACCTGGCCAGCGTTGCCTTCTACTACCTGGGTGAAGGCGTGTGCGTTGAGGGGTGGCTCGGGGCCGATGTAGACGGTGCGGGCTCCGCCTTGCCGGGCCCAGTGGACGAAGCTGGCGGCGGGGTAGACGGAGCCCGATGTGCCGACGACGAGCATCAGCGTATCTTTGGCGATTTCGCTCTGGATGCGGTCCATTTCGAGGGGGATTTCACCGAAGAAGACGATGTGGGGGCGGAGTCGGCCGCCGCATGCGCAATGTCCGACTTCGGCAAGGCTGGCATAGATGGCGTGGTCCTCGACGGGGGGCCGGCCGCAGTCGCGCTCGCAGTGGGCTTTGGTGAGTTCGCCGTGCATGTGAACGAGACGGATGGAACCGGCGCGCTCGTGGAGATCGTCTACGTTTTGCGTGCAAAGAAAGAAGCGGTCACCGATGCGTGCCTCAAGTTCGGCCAGCGCGTAGTGGGCGGGGTTGGGCTGGGCTTTTGCTCCGTCGGCTCGGCGCCTGGAGTAGAACTGCCAGACGAGTTCGGGATTACGCTGCCAGGCGTCGGGAGTGCAGACGTCTTCAATGCGATTGCCGGCCCATAGGCCGTCGTCGGCGCGGAAGGTGGGAAGGCCGCTCTCAGCGCTGATGCCGGCGCCGGTCAAGACGAAGACTCGGTCGGTGGGGGCGATGGATATTTTTGTCATGGTTTTCTTTCCTGCCAAGCTCGGGATCGAAGTTCGAGGTATCCCACCCATTTCGCAAAGTGCGCGAAATGGATGGGGCACGGAGACCTATTCCTGAACTCTGACACCCGACTGCTATGGCTCGAGGAGGATTTTGCCGGTGGTGCTGCGGGACTCGAGATCCGTGTGTGCCTGAGCTGCTTCGGCGAGCGGATAGATGTGCTCGGTACGGAGTTTGAGGGCGCCACAGGCGGCCCATCCCAGCACTTCGCCTGCGCGCCACTCTAACTCCGCGCGGGTGGCGACGTAATGCCACAGGGTGGGGCGGGTGATGAACAACGATCCTTTGCCGCTGAGCTGGATGAGGTCGAAGGGCGGTACTGGACCGCTGGAGCCGCCGAAGAGAGCCAACAGGCCACGGGGCCTGAGGCAGTTGAGGCTCTGCTCGAACGTGGTTTTGCCGACGGAGTCGTACACGACATCGACACCTTTGCCATCAGTGATGCGCTTGACCTCGACGTCGAATTCCTGCTCAGTGTAGAGAATTACATCGGAGGCGCCGGCCTCGCGGGAGAGTTCGGCTTTGGCGGGCGTGGAGACAGTGGTGATGACGCGGGCGCCCAGGCGCGTGGCCATCTGGGTGAGCAGCAGGCCAACGCCGCCGGCACCGGCATGCACCAGAGCCGTGTCTCCGGCCTTGAGCGGGAAGGTGGAATAGGCGAGGTAATGAGCGGTCATGCCCTGGAGCATGGCCGCGGCGGCCTTTTCAGGAGCCATGCCGACCGGAACCTTGACCAGTTGGGCGGCGGGCACGAGGGCGTACTCGGCATAGCTGCCGAGCACAGAGACCGAGGCGACAAGATCGCCGGTTGTGAATCCAGTTACGCCGGGACCGAGTTCTTCAACAGTTCCTGCGGCCTCGCTGCCGGGAGTGAGGGGAAACGATGCTTTGTACTGGCCCTTGCGGAAGTAGACCTCAATGAAGTTGACGCCAATGGCTTCAATGCGGATCAACACCTGGCCCGGGCCAGGATGGGGAATGGGCAAGTCGGCCAGTTGAAGAACTTCCGGGCCGCCTGTCTCGAGAATCTGGATAGCTTTCATATGAGGGTTAGCATGAACCTTTTGGGTGGGGTGCGGCAAGAGGATTTAGAAAAGGGATCAGGGTTCAGGTTTCAGGGATCAGGGAAAAACGGCTCGCTGCTGATGACGCCGACGAGTGCTTCAAGAGCCGCCTCAGTCACGAGCGTCAACCGGTGCCTGGTCTATCTGATCCCTGACACCTGATCCCTGTTCCCTGCACTTAGAAGTTGTCTTCCTTGCTTTCGGACAGGAGGCTCGGCTCGTCGGCGGGGACGAGGCGGACCAGGCGGTCTACGGTGTAGGACGAGGGGTGCTGGCTGGTGTAGTAGTGGCGCACCTGGAGTTCGCCGAGAAGACCGATGGCGAGCATCTGAATGCCGGAGACGATAAGCACCGAACCGATGACAAACATGGGGCCATGGTGATGCATGACGTCCATGCTCGGATTGAGGATCTTCATTCCCAGCAGGATGGCCGCCATGCAAGTGCCGCCGATGATGCCCAAGAGGCCGAAGCCGCCGAAGAAGTGGAGCGGGCGGCTCATGTACTTGAGCAGGAAGCGGACAGTCATGAGGTCAAAGAATACGCGGAAGGTGCGGCCGATTCCGTAATGACTCTTGCCGGACTCGCGATTGATGTTGCGGATGGGAACCTCGCAGATGGAGGCGCCATACCAACTGGCCAGGGCGGGAATGAAGCGGTGCATCTCGCCGTAGAGCGGAATGTTGTGAATGACCTCGCGACGATAGGCCTTGAAGGTAGTGCCGAAGTCGTGGATATCGACGCCGGAGAGTTTGGCCATAAGCCAGTTTGCGGAGTTGGAGGGAATGCGTCGCATGATGAAGCTGTCGATGCGGTCTTTGCGCCAGCCGGAGACGACATCGTATCCCTCATCGAGCTTTTCGATGAAGGCGGGAATGTCGTTGGGGTCGTGCTGCAGGTCGCCGTCCATGGCCAGGATGAACTCGCCGCAGGCATGATCGAAGCCAGCGGACAGAGCCGAGGTCTGGCCAAAGTTGCGGCGCAGCTTGACCACAAGGACGCGGCTGTCGACTGCGGCAATTTCTTCGAGGAGCTTGTAGGTACGGTCTTTGGAGCCGTCGTCGACAAGCACCATCTCAAAGCTTTCGCCCACCTGTTCCATCACCTGCTTCAGACGGGCATATAAGACGGTTACGTTCTCCTCTTCATTGTGAAAGGGCACAACAATGGAGTACTTCGCCATGATATTTCCTTAGACGCAGAATAGATTGAAGAAGACTACATTTTGTTTGTTGAACGTTTTGCTAAACTGGCCGGTGTTTTGAGTGTAGCCTTTCGGGCTCCCTGGATGGCGGCGGGAACTTTAGCGCATTCCGACTAAATTTAAGGAAAGCCGGCGGCGGGGAGCGATTTTTGCCTGTTAAAACTGCCGCATCCAGGGCTTGCCGAAGCTCGTAAATCCGAGGAAATTCCTAGCGGTCGAGCTCGTCTAGCATCTGTTGCATCTCACTGATAGCATGATTGTTACCAGTGCGCTTTCCGGAGGCGATGCCGGCCTTCAGTTGCTCGATCGCTTCAGGAATCCGTGCCTCGTTGGCGAGGGTCTGCGCCGCCATGAAGTAAGCGGCTGTGTAATCCGGATCATTGGCGAGCAGGGTGGAAAACTCTGCCAGCGCTGCGTCGGTTTCGCCGCGGCCGGCGAGTTCCATCGCCATGCCGTAGCGGGCGAAGCTGTTCTTCGGGTCCAATTCCAGAATTTCTTTCAGTCCTGCAAGCTTATCCATTTCGCTCGAGTCCGGCGGTCACATTCTGAGAACGGCCGCGGTGGGATTTGCGTAATTGGCGGGGATTGCCGAAACTGGAAGTGTGGGTCTGGCCAAATTCCCCAAAGCTGGAACACCCGCCGACAGTTCAATTGTAGCTGGAGGCCGAAGGGACCGGGGCACCAGGCGAAGCGAACGGGGACGGGAGCGGCTGCGGGATGAGCAAGGCAATGAGCAAGACAGTGAGCAAGACAATGAGCAACACCGGGAGCGAGACAGGGAGCAATCCGATCGTGCGCACGGTGGCCAGCACGCAGTCGGAGATGACCGAAATCATCCTGCCTAACGACACCAATACGCTTGGTAACCTGCTGGGCGGGCGACTGATGCACTTTATTGATTTGACCGGGGCGATGGCCGCCTACCGGCACGCGCGGACGCATGTAGTGACGGCGGCGATGGACCATATCGACTTTATCCGGCCGGTGCGACTGGGCGATTTGGTTACGCTGAAGTCGAGTGTGAACCGGGCGTTTACGAGTTCGATGGAAGTGGGCGTGAAGGTTTGGGCGGAGAACACGCGGACCGGCGGAGTGGTGCACGTGGCCAGCGCTTACCTGGTGTTTGTGGCGACTGACGAGCACGGGCGGCTGCAAAAGGTTCCGCAACTATTGCCGGAGACGCTGGACGAGGTTCGGCGTCATGCGGATGCGCTGCGGCGCAGAGAGCATCGCGAGGCGGAACACACTCGCCGGAAGGAAGAACGGCTGGCCACAGCGGAATTGGAAGATGCGGAAGCAGACAACTTATGAGTGAACAGAAGCAACTACCGAAAGGCTTCCCTCAGGGGCTAAAGCCCCGGCGTGATTTGGCCATGTGAATGTACGGGCTGAAGCCCGTACCCTTCATTCCGAAGCCATATTTTCAGATCGATTTGTAGCGTGAAAGTTCTGATCGTTTCCTGAAGCAAGGATCGATCGTTTCCTGAAGCAAGGATTTTGATCGATTCAAAGGGTGGGAGTTTTGATCGATTCGAGTGAACAAGGGTTTCAAGAAAAGGAGCAACAAAAATTATGGCGCATTCCTCTGCCATGCCTTCGCCGGTAGCGTTGCCCGGCGTTTCGAAGATCGTCGCTATCGGTTCTGGCAAGGGTGGCGTGGGCAAAACCACAGTCGCGGTGAACCTGGCCATTGCGCTGTCAAAGATGGGACAGCGCGTGGGGCTGATCGATGCCGACATCTACGGACCGAATGTTCCGCTGATGATGGGCTCGACGCAACAGCCGCGCGTGGGCGCGGGCAACCAGATACAGCCCAATGACACGCATGGAATTAAAACGATCTCGATCGGCTACATTTCGCCAGGCGACAAGCCGCTGGTGATGCGCGGACCGATGCTGCACCAGATCATCAAGCAGTTTCTGCAGCAGGTGGATTGGGGCGAGCTGGACTACCTGATTGTGGATTTGCCGCCGGGCACGGGCGATGTGGTGATCTCGCTGGTGCAGACGGTGCCGCTGACGGGCGCGGTGGTTGTGTCGACGCCAAGCGACGTGGCCCTGGAAGATGCACGCAAGGCTCTGGAGATGTTTGCGCAGGTGAACGTTGAGGTGCTGGGGATTGTAGAGAACATGAGCCACTTTACGTGTCCGCATTGCCACACGGAGATCGACATTTTCTCAAGAGGCGGAGCGGAGCGGACGGCGAAGCAGTTCAATGTTCCCTTTCTGGGTTCGATTGAGCTGGTGCCTGCGATTCGCGAGGGTGGCGACCGCGGGCTGCCGGTGGCGCTGGCAGGGCCGAAGAGTCCGCAGGCTGCGGAGTTCTATGCAGTGGCGGAGAAGCTGATGGAGCGCGCGGAAGAGGCTGCGGCGTCGGCGACGGATGTGATTGAGATCAGCTAGAGCGTCCTAGCGGCGAATACGCCTGGCAGGTTCGAGGCGGGTTCACGTTAGGTGATTCCCAGGTCTCAAAATCGAGACCTGGGGCGCCCTAGTTTTTCCAGTGGAATTCTGATTTACCTCCAGTGGCCTTCGACCAGAACCCAACCATCGTGGTGGTGAACCCAGCGATGGGCAACCCAGTGCGCGCCGGGATGGGGTGGACGATCCCAGCGGCCGGGAACCCAGACGTAGTGCCCGCCGTCCCAGCGGTGATAGCCATCAACCCAAACGAATCCCCGCTCCGGTGCAGGCGGGCGGCGCTCAACGATGGGGGCCGGTGGGCCAATGCGAACCACAACCTGCGCAAATGAAGCCGCAGGAGACAAACAAAGTGCAAGCAACAGTGCCATAACAATCTTTTTCATCGGGTCCTCCAGTGTTTGTGTTGCCGGAACCGTGCAGTCATTCCGACCTTGTTGTTATCAACTCGCTGGCGCGGAAATAGTTGCGGGCATTCAAAAACGCGTTTACTTTTTGCCCGTCAACATTTGATTCGTCAGGGGGATTGCGGGTTGCCCGGCGGCTTGATTGGACTCGGGGGCTATTCTCGCACTCTGCCTACCGGGAGAATCAGCGTTTCGAAAGCAATCTTCCCTCAGGGGCCAAAGCCCACATTCATTTCGGAGAATTTATGTACGGGCTAAAGTCCGTCCCCTTCACCCCTTGAGTTCTTCCCGAGGCAGAAATGTCCACGCAGATTTTTATGGGTTTATGCAAAGAACTCAAGTGCGTGACATACAAGATCGCTTCATTGAAAGCGGTCCAAACAAAAACGAAGCGAGGCTCGCGCCCCGCTTTGTTTGTTCAGGGTAAAGTTTAGCGCCAGTGACCTTCGACCAACACCCAACCACCGTGGCGGTGTTCCCAGCGGTGCTGGACCCAACGTTGATGTTCATGGGGCGGGCGCTCATAGTGGCCTGGGTTCCAGGTGTAATGATCGCGATCATAGCGATGATACCCACCGACCCAAACGGATTCCCGGTCAGGGCGCGGACCACGGCGCTCGTAGATTGGGGCCGGCGGCCCAACACGAATCATTACCTGCGCAATTGAAGCCACAGGGGCCATCGCGATAGCGAGCAAGATTGCAAGTGCAATTTTCTTCACGGTAATCACCTCATAGATGGTTAGGCGTCACCGGAATACGTTGCGTGCTCCGGCTATTCGCGCACATGAACGTGGAACGGCGGGCAGAGTTGCGGACTCGCCGAATGCCGCGCATGTCTCCTTGTAGCACCCGGCGATTTCAATGCGATGTTCTGCATTGCTCACGCTTGTTGTTGGTGTTGATGGAATTTGCGGAGTTGCCGCTGTGGAAATGGATTCAGTTGCACAAGGGGATATTGCGCGGGGCGTGCCGGTGCAAGTTTTGTTCAGGGGCTAAAGCCCCTTCTTGAATTTCGGGCGTTTGCGGCACGACTGAAGTNNTGAAGTCGTGCCCTGACACTTCGTGCTTCTCCAAAGGCTTTCTTGCGCAAACTCTAAAGTCGTGGCCTGATACAAAGCCGCTATGCGTGATCCGCGGGAAGAGTTTTGCAGCGGTGGGTGAAGTCGCTGCCTGATGCAAGGCTACTTGCTTGCCACACAGAAGAAGTTTTGATGCGGCAAGCGTGGCCTCGCGATTGCAAGACTTCGGCCTGTTCAGATGTCGGCTGGAGATGGAACTGGCGGGTTATCCGTCGCTCTTCTCATCTTGCCTTGAGGGAAGATGTNNACCAGAGCAGCCAGCACGAGCGATGCCGATGCGCGCAAGTCAGAACACATGACGGCGGCAGCGGAGAGGCGGGCTGGACCGCGCACGGTGGCAGTGCTGCCGTCCACTTTGATGTTGGCGCCCATGCGCANNGTTCCTGCACGTGCATGAAGCGATTCTCGAAGATGTTTTCGCGGATCTGGCTGACGCCCTCAGCTTGGGTGGCCAGCGCCATGTACTGAGCCTGCATGTCTGTGGGATAGCCGGGATATTCTTCGGTGGAGATATCGGCTGCGCGAAGCGGACCGTGGGAGCGCACGCGGACTGTATCGGAACTGAGGATATCCACGAGTAAGCCCGCTTCCTGAAGCTTGGCAATCACGGCGCCGAGGTGATCGGGGTTGCAGTTGGCGACGATGAGATCGCCGCCGGTGATGGCGCCGGCGATGAGAAAGGTTCCCGCCTCGATGCNNCGTGCGCCATGGAGGCTGGTTGCGCCCTGGACGCGGATGGCGGAGGTGCCGGCCCCCTCAATTTTTGCGCCCATGGCGGTAAGCAACGCGGCGAGGTCTGCGACTTCAGGTTCGCGCGCGCAGTTTTCCAT
>PKXI01000102.1 GCA_003133425.1 Acidobacteriaceae bacterium | reverse complement strand
GATCGAACTCAGCACTGTCCAGGTCAATAGCTGTGTCATTTAATGGGTCTCTGGTCTACGCTGCCTTGTGGAGTCGCTCAGCAAGACTCGATCAAGGCTTCTCCGCGACCATCGTCTCCGACGAGGATCAACCCGCCATCGAGTCTGCGCTGGACGCCCTTCTGCTTGCTGTGTCGGAGGAAGCGGTAGCAGGCGGCCCTGTGCTTATTGACCTGACGATCCCGAAGGCTCATACGATCACTCGCGAAATGGTTCTCGCAGTTGGCTTCAATGAGAAGGAGCTTGATGCTTCTGGGGCAGGATACTATCAGCGTATGGCAATCGGCTCTGTTGTAACCGAGCAGTCCTGGAATTCTATCCGGACGCAAATTGCTGCGAAAACAGGAAACACCTTTCCTCTCAGTCTTCCAGTGTTCAAATCCGCAGAGGCCAAAGTCAGCTTCACTAGCCATGACGGCACCGTTCATCAAATCTCGATCGAAGATCTCGAAACTGCCTTGTCACCCACTTTGCTCTGCCCGGACACGCGGAAGTGTATTCTGGTGCCAATTCGACGAATATTCGCGGATCATCTCCTCAATACCTCGCTCCAGATTTCTCTCCTACCGACGAACGCGGCCTCACTATTCCACGAACGCGTCTATTACAGTACTGCTCGGAACTCTAAGCTGTTCACCCCTGGCGCCGTCCTGATCTTCTACGAATCGGGTCGTGGCCATGGGCGCTCTGCGGCAGTTGCGCTCGCCAGAGTTCGGGAGACAGCTACCGTTTCCAAAAAGGAGGTCGCCTCATCACTGTTGCGGCATGGCGTCTTAGACTTGGAAGAGATCGAGGCGATCACTACAAAAGGCCAGGTTGCCGCAACCGTCTTCGACAACTTAATTCGCCTTCGCAGTCCGATTTCTCTCCATTCGCTTCGCGCCCTCGGCTGCATTGATGATGCGAATCTCGTAGGCGCTCGACAACTTACGAGCGAACAATTCAGCGCAATCATTCAAAAAGGGGGACAGGTTGGATACTGAGGCTGTCGACATCGTGATCTCTGTGAAGGAAGAGTATCTAGCGATGATCCTGAAGGGGGACAAGACGATAGAACTCCGCCGTAAGGCAATCAATGTCCCGCCTGGAAGCCGAGTTTGGCTTTACGCAAAATCGCCGATTGCTCACATCAGCGCATGTGCAACGGTCCAGCGGGTGGTTACGGGTACCCCACGCGTAGTTTGGAACAGGTACCGTTCAGAGGTCGGCATAACACGCGACGAGTTCAATTCCTATTTCAAGGGATCGTCAACCGCTTGCGCCATCCTGCTTGGGGACGTTCGCGGTGTTGTCCCAGCGCTGAAGCTTAGGGACCTCCGCTCGCGCTTGAATGGCTTTCATCCCCCTCAGTTCTTCAAGAAACTATATAAGGGTAGCCCGGAATTCTCGTTGCTTCGCTCTCATATGGCCTAATTCTCAGAGCGGGGTAGCTGCCTTAGTACAGTTACCACTACAGGCTGTGGTTTTACATCTGACCGCGAGAACGCGACGGCCTATACCGAGTGGGTGGGGTAACCACGCATGTTGCAGTAGTCGGAGAAAGAGCAAGCCTCGGCGGCGGGAGTGGCGGCGGTTGAAACGAAAGGCGAATTCGTTGAGATAGGCGTCCAAATGTTCCCCTGTAACCGACCCCTGGTGGGTTCCGAGCAACCATCGTTTGAGTAGCGAAGCAACGCGATGCGCCCCAGGCATGGAAACGTGTGCCGGATCTCCGGTGTTGAGTTCCGCAACCGTACGCGCCACCTGTGGCCTCCTGTCCTTGTCCCATACAGAATGCCACAAATCTCGTTAAGTGAACAGTATTAACTCTAATCGACTGTTTTCTACGCGGCGTCGCCGCATATCGAGACATCATTTCGACTGATTCAGTTGCAGGTGCAACTTGTCTTCCTTATGCGCGATCCTTGAGTGCAGCCACTGGATTCCGGCGTCCGGAAGATGGCTCACCGACCTGCTTCTTGGTTTGCTTGACTACGTACATGGCTGCGTCGGCTGCGCTCAATAAACTCTCCCGAGTCGTGCCGTCTTCGGGATAGAGCGCGATGCCGACGCTTGCAGAGCCGTGCAGCACGTATCCGTCGAAAGAGTACGGCGCGTCGAAGCTGCGTTCCAGACGCTGGGCAATTTCCTCGACATCTTTGCGACTGTGCGGGCGCGGAACGAGTACAGCAAATTCGTCGCCGCCAAGCCGCGCAAGCATGTCACCGGGGCGCAGCGCGTGCTTCATGCGAACCGCCGCCTCCTGGAGGTACAGGTCTCCAACGTGGTGCCCGTAAACATCGTTGACCTGCTTAAAATCGTTGAGATCGATGTAAATCAACCCAAAGATGCCGGCATCCTGACGAACCTTCTCAATATGCTCTTCCAGATAGGTTTCCAGCGAGAACCGGTTGTGGATGTCAGTCAGCAGATCGAATTGGGAGCGGTGCTGCAGATCGGAGTACAGCCGCCTGGTCTCAATGGCTAGCGTGGCCATCGACGCCGCCATAGAAAGGGCCTCAGTTTCGATAGCGACCGGTTTGGTACGCGGATGAAACGCGGCGTAGAAGACACCGAGAGGCGGTCCGGATCGAGCGGGAATCTGCTCTTCGACGACGCGAAAGGCATCCAGTTTCCGCGGGCAGTTTCCAAGTTTCGCACCATCGACAATCTGGCACCAGCAGGCGGCGCCACGTAGTTTGAAAGAGGCCAGATCGACAATCTGCTCGATGATCTCGGCGAGAGGACGAGAGCCATTGATATCTTCGAGAATACGGCTGCGGAGACGCTCAATGTAAGCCACCGCGGCGTTCTGGCGACGCACTTTGCGTTCGCGTACCCATTCCCTCACGCCGGCCGCGAACAGTAACACCAGGAGAAGGCCGACGAGAAGTATGAGATTGCGGACGTTCATAAGAGAAGGCCGAGCGACAACCGCAATATCGTCGAAAGAGCGGAGGAGGATATCGAAAGGGACCTCAGTACCAGGGTTGATTCCGTGGGTATCCACAATCGCGCAAATGCCTGTGACGCGGATTCGAGTGCCCAGCGGTATTTGCCGCATCGGCGGAAGGATGGCGCCTCCGCGCGGATGACGATAGATAGCAGTGAACAGGCGGCCATCGGCGTCCATGACATATTCGTCCTGCGTCGCCTCCCGCACCTCCTTGACAATCTGACCGTCGATGGAGACCAAATCGTTCTGATGCCCATCCGGCTTGCTGCTATTCCAAAAAGCCAGCTGTCTCCAGGTGGCTGGTTTCGGAGTGATGGGGGCGGGAATGTGGCTGTCCAGGATTTCGCTGTCGTTCAACGCCAAGATGCGGTCGTGCGCGTCGGGAAAACCCGATGCGACCGCGTAGTCGCCGATTTGCAAGGGCTCACGGGTAAGCGTAGAGATCCACAGGCTTTTGGTTCCGTCCTGAAGCACGACGGCCGATCCGGGCTCGTAATAGGTAATAGTTCCATGAACCTGGATCCTGTGTGACATATCTCGCAGATGATAGCCGGAAAGGATTTGGTCCATTGGCGTGATCGGAAGGGACCAGAATCTTGTGTCGATCCGCTTGAGGACTTTCACATCTCTGAGATTGGAGACGTAAAGGACGACCCCTGTTTGCTGCATCTTGTCGTCGAACTTGCCCGCGGCAACTCCCGTAATTTCGACATCGTCGTCCATGAGGTCTTTGAGCGGTCGTTCGCCGTCACTGTCGACGTTCGCTTCGATGTGGCCGCCGTCCATCACCAGCTGTAGCCGAGCGCTGCGCACAGGGGCAGCAGGGCTTACCACAAGATCCACAGCGCGAACCGTCGCGTGTGCACTGACCAGCCGAGAGTCGTACTGAGCGCGAATCAACTCGTCGAAGGTGGCAGGCACGGGCTTCGGTATGGTGCCGTGATGAAGCAGCGTGATGGCGCTGGCTACGACGAGCGGCCGGAAGCTTCCCTGAGTCTTGCCCTTGATGAAGATGCGATCCCCGGGGACCAGTGTTTCCTTCGTGGCAGGATTGACGAAGAGTGCTGAATCGCCCTCCTGGACGAAGAGCAAACTTTCGTACCCACGCGAGTAGACCACCGTGGCTTCAAAGGCGACAGGAATCGCATGGTCTGCTTCTGCATTGCTGAGTGCGTGCACTGCGCGGAGAGATGTAAGGGTGCCCTGCTCCGATGCAAACGCTGTGGAGAGCGAGACGAGAACTGCCGCCAACGACGTAAGCAATTTTCGCAGTGAAATGCATGAAGTTCTCCCCGTATCTCCAAGCTTTGTCTCCTCTATTTGGCTGACTCCAGGGTGTTTCCACGCCTTCCCGGGAAGGAGTTCTCTGGCAACCCCGAATTGAACAAGTGCGGACACCCTTGAGCTACTCCGTTTCTGTGGGTCCCTTATTAACTTTCAACCGACCCTATCGGTCCAGAACGATAAGCAGCGCGACTCGAACAATTCGCTCTCTCGTCCAATGAGAATCTGCTTACTGCATACTACAAACCTTCAATGACGTGCTATTCCCCTTTTGAGGCAGAACGTCGTGGAGTCACCATCGGTTGGCTATTCATGACTGCGCTGTGATTTACGTCACACGTTGCCATACAACGGTCGTGGCATTACATTCCTTAACTGGACAGTGCTGAGTTCGATCCGTCGTTCATGCAGCCCTTTGTTCTGAACCCAAAGGAATATCTGGGCGAGAGTATTGGTCGATGATTTTCTTGAGATTAGGGTCCATTGCCGAAGATGAGAAAAATGCGGGGATGGCCGCCCGCAGCGCGTTTGCGGTCACCAGTTCGGATGGCGGCAGCGCCGGGTTCATGGTGCGGAGCCAACTGCGAAAGCAGCGCCACACTGCGGCGGTGTGGTTGATGCCCAGGTGTTGGAGCAGGCCCTGGGCGATGCATCCGAGTTGGACGTGGACGTGAAATGCACCCAGCTTGCGGCGGATCGCGGCGCGGTAGGGATCGCTGGTGCGGTGCAGATACTGGTTGCCATCGCCGCGGCGCAGGGGCTTCATTCCGCTCATCCAGAAGTGATAGGAGTAGGCGCCCAAAACATGAACGGCCTGACGAAATCCCAGTTCGATCCTGAAGCGGTAGCCGTAGAGCAGAAGGATTTCGAGAGGACCGAGGGTGAGATCCGTGGAGAGCAGGAAGATCGTGCCGCGATGTGGGTGACGTACGATCACGAAGCGCACGATGCGCGCGGCTGGACGCCAGATCAGATCCAGGCAACGGTAGCTCAGCGTCACATTGTTTTCCCCGAAGACAGGGCTGGGGGCTGAAGTAAATGCGGCCTCGTCCTGGGCAAAATCCTTGAGGCGGACCTTTTCGCCGTAGATTCTTGGCCTGCCGCGCCGGCGCTGTGTGGGCGCGGGCACAGGGAGGTACGCGACCGCGTTGCTTTTGGCGCGGGTTACGAGTTGATGCCCGTTGGCGAGAAGCTGCGCGATGAACTTTCCGCTCGCATAGTAGGCATCAGCCACGAGCAGAACCTTGCGCTCCAGGACGTTGGTGATCGAGAATAGCAACGCCACCAACTTAATCGAGCAGGGTTCTGGAATCGCGGTTCGAGAAGACCAGACCTTCATGAATGCGCGATGTCAGCGGTACCGCTGCCACGTGTCCGGAAGCTCCCTGGACCAGCAAGGAAATGGCCTGAAACGAATGGCCCATGATGTATTCCGGCTTTGAGTTGCCGGCCGATTGCTGATGGAGCATCTTCACGGCGGGCATCTGCTTGCCCTCTTTGGGGGCCTTGATGCCGTCGGCAAGACAGACCATGCGGGAGCCAGCCAGCATGTGCTGGAACAGCATCAGGCACAGCCGTACCCAGCAGGCGGTGAGTCGATCCAGATCGAGCCCCTTGCTGTGAAACAGGTGAAGGAATCGGTGGTAGGCCTCTGATCCGAAGTCCAGAACGCGGACATAAGGCAGCGTCAATAAATAA
>PKXI01000110.1 GCA_003133425.1 Acidobacteriaceae bacterium | reverse complement strand
CGGCTATGAGCGCATTAACGAGTCCGTCTTCAAGAATTTCAAGGTATAGCGTGAGCAGACCTTGCAGTTCCGAGCGGACGCTTTCAACCTGTTCAACACGCCCTCCCTTGCCCAGCCGACCGACTTTACGATCGACAGCACCGGAGGACAGATCACCACCCCGCGGAGCTTCCAGAGCCTGACTCCGGATGCGCGCTTCTTCGAACTGTCAATGATGTACTCGTTCTGAGAATTTTCAGAACGCACCTAGAAAAACACATATTCCACCATGAGGAGGTCCGCTTCGGCGGACCTCCTTGCGTCCGGCGGCATCGAGGGAAGGACGTTAGCACGAAGATGTTCCAACAGCTTGTCCATTGAAAAGAAACCATATGGTCAGCGTACAAGCCCATCGCTCCACAGCCGGCAGTCATTTAGACTGCTCGGGGGAGGCTCTTTCTCTGAGAGTAGGCGGGAATTTGCACCTGGCGCACCGGCAGTGGCGATGGTGGAGTGGAGCGATGGCGTTGTTTTGTGTCTGCTTGTCGCCGGGTTCGCAGGGCTATTCATCCACCCCCGCTGCGGCGAACTCCGCAATCGAACGCGAGTTTCAGGCCGCGATGGCCGCTCGGGACAAGGGCGATCTGGACCGGGCTCAATCGCTGCTGACCGATTTGCACACCAAGCATCCAGGTATCTTCGCGATAGATGAGTCGCTGGGGCTGGTGTATGTGGCCCGCGAAAATTTCGCCGGGGCGCTGTCGCTGCTTGAAGCCGCCGTTCGCGAGGCGCCCTCCTCCGATGTGGCCCATGCCAACCTCGGCGCCGCTTATTTCAAACTGCACCGCAACCGTCAGGCCCTGGAGGAATTCCAGCGTGCCGCTCAACTCAATCCCAGAAATGCCGAAACGCAGCAGGCTCTGGGACAGCTATGGATGGATGCGCACAGGCCGGATCGCGCAGCGGAGGCCTTTGCGGCGGCGCTCGAGCAGAACCCGGGCAACACCGACTTGCTGCTGAACCAGGCTCAGGCTCTTGAAGAAGCGGGTCAAACCCGCAAGGCGGCAGAGATTCTGGGCAACCTGCCCGAAGCTGATCGATCGGCAGCCGCGCAGTCGTTGCTGGGCGATATCGATGAAAAGTCGGGCGCTTACCAGAACGCCGCGCAGCACTATGTCCGCGCCGTCGAACTCGACCCGAGCGAAGCCAACGTGTGGACGCTCGGCACCGAGTTTCTGCGCCACTGGACCTTTACAGCGGCGATCCGGGAATTTGAGGCGGCGGTGGTCAAGTTTCCGCAGAGTGCGCGCATGAAGCTTGGCCTGGGTTCTGCCTACTTCGGCAATGGAGACTATGCCAAGGCGATTCCTGTTTTTGCCGGTTTGCTGGATGCCGATCCTGGCAACAGCCTTTACGCGGATTTGCTGGGCCAGTCCTGCACGGCATCTTTACTGGGCGCCAAGGGCCGTTGCAGCGCTCTCCTGACCTATGTGCATTCCCATCCCGACGATGCCAGGGCCTCAACCAATGCGGCAACGACGCTGATCGATGGAGAAGCGACAGGTGAGCAGATGCGTCTAGCCGGCAAGCTCCTGGAGAATGCGATTGCGGTCGATCCCAAGCTGGCCGACGCTCAATACGAGATGGGTTTGTGGAAGCAGTATCGGTCTGACTGGGCCGGAAGCATTCCCAATCTCGAAGCAGCCGTAATCATCAAAACCAACTACGCGCGCGCCCATTACCGCCTGGCTCTAGCCTATGGTCGCACCGGCCGTAGGCAGGAGGGTCAAGCCGAGATGGAACTGCAAAAAAAATACAGCAAACAGGAGCAGGACGATCTGGATCAGCTTCTACATCAGATGACGACGTTTGTCGTTGCTATGCACAACTCTAACCAGTGAGGCAAGTCGGAATGCTTCCCGACGGAATCTCCTCAAGGTCGCAGCCGTCCTGCCAGTGGACCGATGAGCCGGACCGTCTGAGTCTTCAGAAAGAAAATGGACTTTGTCGAGAAGATACAATTTCAAATCCGCCCTCTCAATGGTTATTCAGCCAAAGCTCATGCGGAAATATTTGAGATTGCTCGGCGAGGAGATGGGCAAGATTGCTCAAGAGCAGTACGATTTGGCGATTCACAGTTGAAAAAGGAGATTTCTGTCTATGCAAAGGCTTTCCGTTTTCGCGCTCGTTGCCGGAATCACCCTAACTGTCGTTTGCTCGCAGGCACAGAATCCAAGCCAGCGCCAGGAACTCGAGCGCAAAGGCGAGACGATTGTGCTGGAGCCCTACGCGCCTAACATTCTGCGCGTCACGCTCAGCCTGCAGCGCGAACCGGCTCTGGCCGCGCCGGGCTATGGCGTTGTGGCTGCGTCTGACGCGGCCGGCTGGAGCGCAAGCCAGACCGCGCAGGCCGACGTGTACAGTTCGTCGCGGATGGTCGTCACTGTGGATCGCGAACTTCCTGCCGGGCCGCCGCCGCTGCAAACGATGGACGACATCGCCAAGTACTTCAACGGCTCCACTGCGGGCGCGCATATGATCTTTCGCACACCCGGGGGCGCCAAGCTGCTTGAACTTACCGGATGGTCCCAGGCGGTCCCCAACCACAAGGACGGCACCGCCTCCCTGGACAACGATCACCGCCCCACAGACCCGCCGTTCTTCACCGTGGGCGCAACCTTTGCCTCGCCCGCCGACGAGCACTACTACGGGCTGGGACAGAACCACGAGGGCTTTCTGGACCACCGCGGCCATCCGGTCCGTTGCTGGGCAGATTACACGGCTCCGGCCGCTCCCAGTTTCTGCGTGCCGTTCCTGGTTACCAACAAGGGCTACGGGCTGTTGTGGGACAATCCATCCAAGACCACCATTTCGCCGGGCTTCAACGAGCAGACCCGCTGGGAATCGGAAGTGGGCGACCGCGTCTCGTTCTTCGTGATCGCCGGTGCCACCGCGGACGAGATCTACGCCGGTTACAGGCTGCTCACGGGCCCCACGCACATGCTGCCCAAAGCGGCCTTCGGTTACATTCAATGCAAACAGCGCTATGCCAGCCAGCAGGAATTAATTTCGGTTGCAAAGGGCTATCGCGACCGCCATCTACCGGCTGACATGTTGGTGGTGGATTGGTTCTACTACACGAAGATGGGCCAGATGGACCTTGATCCCAAATACTGGCCCGACCCGTCGGCGATGAACAAGCAGCTTCATGACATGGGCTTTGAAACCATGATCAGTGTCTGGCCGCGCTTTGTGCCCGATGATCGGTTCTACGACACGCTGCGGAAGAACAACTGGTTCATCCACCTGGCCGACGGCACGCCCATCGACGGGTTGCCTTACGACCGCGCCGGCTCCGACATCGACACCACAAACCCCGAGGCTGCCCAGTGGTACTGGAACACCATCCGCGACAATATCATCAGCAAGGGTTTCGACTCTTTGTGGGCCGATGAAACCGAGCCCGATCTGCCTCCCAAAGGCTCCTACTATCATATTGGTCCCGGCACGGAGTTCTTCAACGTCTATCCGCTCTTCCACACCGCGGCGCTCTACAACGGCTTCCGCAAGGACGAGTCGGACCGGCGCGCGCTGATTCTCTCTCGCGACGCCTTCACGGGAGCGCAGCGTAATGGGACCATCTTCTGGTCCTCCGACATCTATCCCACCTGGGATACGCTGAAGCGCCAGATCCCCACCGGGCTTGACGTTGCGGCCTCGGGAATCGCGTACTGGTGCAACGACACCGGCGGCTGGCAGTATCTTCCCGAGGAACACCATCCGGCCCACCCGCCGCTGCTCGATCCCTCCGACGCCCGCGCCAACGTGGGCGGATACGACGACTATCCAGAGCTCTACACACGCTGGTTCGAGTACGCCACATTCGAGCCCATCTTCCGCACGCACGGCAGCCGCCTGGCCAACGAGGTGTGGTCGTATGGCAAACAGGCCGAGCCGATTCTGGAGAAGTATCTGCGCCTGCGCTACCAGCTGATGCCCTACATCTATTCGCTGGGCTACCAGACCTGGCTGACCGGCGCACCCTATATGCGCGCGCTGTTCATGGACTTCCCCAATGATCCAAAAGTCTCCGACTTGCGCGACGAGTACATGTTCGGACCGGCCATTCTGGTTGCGCCTGTCACCGACCAGGGCGCGACCAGCCGCGAGGTCTATTTGCCAGCCGGAACGGATTGGTACAACTTCTGGACCAACGAGCGCGTAAAGGGAGGCCAGACGGTGACTGTCGCAGCTCCTATCGACAGCATTCCACTGTTCGTGCGCGCCGGCTCGATCATTCCACAGGGAGCTCCGGTCGAAAACACTCATCAACTGCAGCCTATAGCGCACGTGAGAGTCTATCCCGGCGCCGACGGCAGCTTCACGCTCTTCTCAGACGACGGTACGACCTATGCCTATGAGAAAGGCGCGGGCTCCATCACCCGGCTCCATTGGGACGATGCAAAGCAGATGCTCACGCATGAGGGCGCCGCTAACTGGAGCGAACCTGACGGCGCAATCGTTGAAATTGCCGGTCATTAATATAAGCGCTACCCGTTGGCCTGCCCGAGCTGTACCGGCGAAATGTTCGGGTAGGCAACGGGTAAAAGATAGGACTCGTTGCAGGAGCCGGGGTGTGAAAGAGCAGGAAGCGATCGTGCCTCCTCTTGTCCACAGTCGGGATAGAGATCGGGCGCGCCAGCTTACAGGTGGAGGGTTACCAGCCTCGCCCTTTCGGTTGCGAGGTGGGTTCACAATTCCACCATGGCCGCGTTCGCGAGGCCCCCTTATAATGCCGGACTGCCGGGTTTCCCGGGTCCGGTTTGAAGCCTTGGCATATCCTCTATGTGCCTTCCCAGCTTGGCCGGATTTAAGTGCTGGTTCACATTCATCGCCTATCCGGCAGTCGAACTGTTGAAAACGCCTTGAACGGTAGACGGGTAGCGTCTTTTATTGGATTGGGGGTTTTCACCGGATGGGTGATTCGTCGGGGTCGGAGATTTCCGTTATCGGAACGGAGTTGGAGTCGTTTTCTGTGGAGACGCCGGGAGGCCGCCTTCACATCCGCTGGGACAGCGAAGCCCGCGCGACGCCCAACGCGCAACTGGCGTTTTTCGCGGAATTTCTTGCCACAGCCGGGATCTATGAGAACTGGATCGACTGTTGCCCGCTGCGCTATAGCAGCAGCAGCGGCGGAGATCAGGATAAGCGGGACGCACTGGGCATCTGGTTCCTATCGATTCTGGCGGCCCACCATCGCTACTCCCACATCACGGCGCTGCGCGGCGACGGGGTGAGTCCGCAAATCCTGGGTATGAGCAAGATCGTCAGCGAAGATGCGCTGCGCCGGGCGCTGGCCAGGATGAGTGCCTCCGAGAGTCAGGACTGGCTGCAGCCGCAGCTTCTGTCCAGTGTGCGGGCCGCTCTCGACACGCCGTGGATACTGGACATCGACTCCACTGTCAAGACGCTGTTCGGCCAGCAGGGCGGCGCCGAAGTCAGTTACAACCCGCACAAGCCGGGCCGTCCGAGCCACGCTTTACATACTTACTATGCGGGCGGCCTGCGCCTGGTTCTAGATGTGGGAGTATGCGGTGCTGGTGACCAGCAGCGCCTATCCACTGGAGTCGATGGCGCAGTTATATCGCGACCGGGCCGATGCGGAAAACGGCTTCGACGAGTTGAAAAACCAATGGGGCTGGGGCGGCTTCACTACCCAGGACATCGAACGCTGCCAGACCAGCGCCCGCGCCGTGGCGCTGCTTTACAACTGGTGGAGTTGGTACTGCCGCGCCGCAAAGCCGGAAGCGCGCATGGAGGCCATCACCAGCAGAGCATTGCTGTTGGCGGGAGTGGGCAGAGCGACCCAGCAGGCGGGGCAGACGATGCTCCACCTGACGCCAATGCACGCCGCCAAAACCGTATTGATGATGTTGATCGCTAATATCCGTGCGGCTCTTCGCCATGTAAGGACGGTCGCGGAGAAGTCGCCTGCAACAGACCGATAGAAGACCCTACTGGACTACATCGTGGCCAGGATCATCCCGCGTCAACCCCGAAAACTCCTCGATACAGGCCCGCTCTTGTTAGCCAACTGCGGTTTTTAGGTTTATCGACCTCTCCTCCGGTCTTGATTTTCCCCATGCGACCGTCAAAACTATGTAGCCCAAAGCAACTTACTCGCTGATGCAAGCCGAGCTACTTAGTCGCCATGTANNGCGTTGGACCTCTGCCTACCGGGTAGTGTCCTAATTTGGCTAAAACGCACAATCGCTTTTGTTTTGGCCCTTGGCGTGCCCTCCCGCTCGAGTATTCGCGATTGGGCTAGTGGCCTTAAGCCAAGATTTAACTCTCTCAACCCAAAGACAGTCCTAATTCGGACCAGCGAACTCTTGCTGCTATTCCATATCGTTATAAATGGGGCATCGGCCGAACGGCTGCTCTGGGCCAGCACTTCGTTGACTGCAGAAGATAGT
>PKXI01000117.1 GCA_003133425.1 Acidobacteriaceae bacterium | reverse complement strand
CGGAATGCTGATCCGGCATCAGGCAACCCGGGCCGTTCAATTTCGACTTTTGCGATGTCCTGGCTCGGCCAGTGTGCAAAAGGTGTGCCGAGAAAGTGGCGGGCCGCTCAGGCGGAAAGCGGTCGGGAAGGTCGCCGTGCTCATCCTGCCATTGCCCGACAGAATTACCTAACAAGACGTTCGGGGCGGGCACACGTCTGACAGCGGAACGATCGGCCCTCGGGTTCAGTACGGGTTGCATTCAAACGGGGATATGATTGGCTAGAGATGCTGAAAATTGAAAGATCGGGATGGCACGGTAAGTGTTCGCGCCATCCCATGTTTGACCCGGAAGCCGACGGGATCGGCGCCATCAAGGGTGGCTGTCCCCGCTGTCTGGAGCTGCAGGCCATTTTTGAGAGTCACCAACGCACCTTGCGACTGATGAGTGCCTTTGCGCCGATTCCGACTCAGCGTACCGGACCAACAGATCCCAGCCCTGATCGCCAGCAGGACCTGTTCGCTTCCCTTCCCTCCCCTGAAAGCCGCCGTGCCTGACTCCCGGTCCAATTCAACTCTCGACAAAATGAACCATTTTGTAGATACGGATCCGTGCCGCTGTCATCGGTCATCTGAAACGTCGCTGTCGCCGGAAGGCATTTTGGCGATAAGGATGATCGCCAAGCCGTGCACAGTGGGTGACCGGTCGTGGAAATGCGGTGGCATCAACCGAAAATCCTGCGTAGGAAGATCGGCGAACACTGGCCGACTTTCGAAGAGTAATCCATCACGGAGATGCCTCAGACGCAAAGAAGAAATGGAGTGGCCTGTCTGTGCAGCCCTTTCCGACCCCGATGATTCCGCACTCTGACGAACAGTTCGCGCGCTCCAACAAGGCCCAATGTCCGGATTGGCGGTAATAGGTCCAAGACGGCGTGTGCGTCCTGCATTTCAAGCCATTTCTTATACAATTTGAGCCAAGCGAACAATAGAAAGAATGACACTTCGATCTGTTTACCGAATCGTAGTCATTGGCACTCTGTCCACCCTCGGAATAGAGTTTGCCTTGAGCGTTTTCTGCGCAGTAAGCGGATACGACCCATGACCGCGTTCGATAGGTGGCCGGGCCTGATCTGGCCTCCCTTCTGTGTGCTTATCCTTTTTGCGTAGTTGGTGGGGTCGTGCTTTGGATCGGAATGATTTGGGATTGCGCGACCGTCGACAAGATGCGAGTTTGGTCAAGAGTTCTTTGGCTGGTGCTGCTCGGGCGATGCCGCACGGCGACTGCCGCGGCCCGACCTGCATTAAGGCTCGAAGGAACCCCGGCCTTTCAGCGGTTTCGATTCTGCTCTTGACAGAAACCGCGATGCTAAGTGGCATTTTTCTCAAGAAAATGCCACCTCGCACGATCTTCAAATGGCGACACATGAATCGAAGCCGCGCTAGCCGGGGCCTTCTTCGCGGAAGATAACGCCTGACTAGCTCGCGGCAGCGAAGGTGTGAGCCATCTCTCCGCCACTCACTTGCAGCAGCTGCGTCGTTCGGGTCGCCATTTCGACGTACATCGCCGCCGCGTGGGACACATTCAGGCAGGTGCTTTCGTTCACCTGGTTGCATGCGTACTTCGCAAGCGCTTTCAGAACAGACAAACGGACCTGCATGGCGTCGCTGCGCAGGGCCGCAAGAAGTTCGCTGTCCACCGAGTTGCTGTTGAGGGCTGCATAGTCGGCCATCTCCATCATCACGCGGGCATTCTCATACATCGCCCACAGGCCCTGTGCGCCTTGAATGCGCTGCCACTTTTCTTCCGGTGTGGCGTTCTGATTTGCATTCCAAAAGGACTGATCACTCAATTCGCGGGCATTCCAGTTCGGTCGCAGCTGAGCCACAAGCGTATCCCACGCATGTGCCTTCCGACGGCGCATACCGGCTCTCCAACGCCCAAGATAAACGGCCACACCTGCAATTGCAGAAAATGAAAGAAGACTGAGAATCATTGGTCCACCTCAGACCGGAAAATGGCGGCCATACGATACAGTCAGCCAAGCCCGGCCAGTTCCTGCGCATCGTACCGAGAGCAGTGGTAACCAATACAATTGCGCATACGTAAACTAGAGTAATGTTCTCAAACGGTCAATGATACTTTCGCGTCAAGAACTGGTGCTCCTTGGAGCCGCGCCACTGTGAGGCGTCGAAGCACACGCGCCATCCCGCACTGCCGCCGCGCCTTAGCTCGCTTCCGCCGGAGCCAGAGGGCAATGCATCTTCCGTAACCTATCGGCGCGCTGTGGGGATTCTGGCTTGCTGTCTGGGTTGGGATTGCAGCACAGCCATCCGACCACTGGAAAATTGATTTGAAGGTTCCTTGAATTATCTTCAAGGCGATGAGCGCCGCAAATTCTACTGCAGCGATGTAGCGGCAAAGACCTGATGCGCGGCGTAAAAGGAATGGAGCCTTTATTTTCAATACCATGAACCGGTCGTGGCTCGAATCCTTCCGCCCCGCCAAGATAAATTATTGAAAAATACGAGGCGGGAGACCGACCCTTTGCCGTGTCGTTAAGGTTTGTGTGCCACCAAACCTCTAAAAAAAGCGCACCAAGGATGGGGCATGGCGGATTCAAGCTCCAAGTGCAACAACGCATCATCAAGACCAGCCACGAGATGCCAGGAGACAAGCCATGGAAAAGATGGAAAACAAAGAACGTTTCCCACTTTCCCACGGCACGGCTACGGCTATCTTTATGGATCTATTCACGGAATCTGTTGCACTTGGAATTTGAATGTGCCCATCCCCATGTGTGCTAAGGTGGATTGATCCCTAAGGAAGGGTGGGCCGCGCCCGAATGACTCTTCCTGAAATGCAGAAGAACAAACGAATTTTCGCCTCCTTTGTCCTGGCATTGCTGGTCTTGTTGGTGGCCGGTCTCGGCGCCTACCGCCAGGGCAGGAGGAATGTTGCGTCCGAGCAGTGGGTGCGACATACCTACGAGGTGCTCGGGGAACTCAATACAACCCTCTCCTTAATGCAGGACGTCGAGACGGGTTCTCGAGGCTACGTCATCTCGGGCGAGGATAGCTATCTCGAACCATTCAACAATGCCGTACGACTCGTCCCGCAAGAAATCCAGCACCTGCGCCAGCTCACTGCGGATAATCCAGAGCAGCATCGGCGGCTTGACTCCCTGGAACCTTTGATCTCTCTAAGGGTACGAACAGCGGAGGCAAATATTGTTGCGCGAAGGACCCGGGGGCTGTCCGCGGCTGAACAGACGCTGAGCGCAGGGCAAGGCAAGCGGGCGATGGATGCGATCCGCAGCGCAATCGCGGAAATGGCGGCGGCGGAGAATCAACTCTTGCAGCACCGCTCCGACGAACTTCGCGTCAGCAACGCACAAACTCTTGCACTTTTCACGGGGCTTGTCGTATTGCTGGCGGGGCTTCTCACAGCAGTCCTGTTCCTGGTGCGCCGAAACGCCGCTACCCTGCAACGCGAGCTCGAACTTACCGAGAAAGCCCGCGCCTATGCGGAGAACATCGTGGACACGGTGCGCCAGCCGCTGCTGGTTCTGGACGCGGAGTTGCGCGTGCTGTCGGCCAATCGCTCCTTTTATCAGACCTTTCGGGTAACGCCCCAGGAGACCGAGGGCAAACCGCTCTACGAATTGGAAAACGGCCGGTGGGATATTCCTGCGCTCCGGCCTCTGCTGGCAGAAATATTGCCGCGGCACACCTCGTTTCAGGATTTCGAGGTGGAGCAGGATTTCACAGGCATTGGCCGCCGCACCATGCTCCTCAATGCCCGCACGCTCTTCCGCCTGGGCAACAACACCGAGTCGATTCTCCTGGCAATCGAGGACATCACCGAGCGCAAGAAGGCCGAGGCCACGTTCCGCGGTCTTCTGGAAGCGGCGCCCGATGCCATGGTGATCGTGAACCGGCATGGGGATATCGTCCTGGTCAACGCTCAGCTTGAAAAGCTCTTTGGCTACGGCAGAGAGGAGCTCATAGGGCGGAAGATTGAGATGCTAGTACCGGAACGCTCCCGGCATGAGCACGCGGAGCAACGGGCAGATTTTTCCGCTCACCCGCAGTTGCGGGAGATGGGAGCGGATCTGGAACTGTACGGCCTAAGCAAAGACAACCGTGAGTTTCCCATCGATGTCAGACTTAGCCCTCTGGAGACCGCGGAAGGTACGCTGATTTCGGGCGCTATTCGCGACATCACCGAGCGCAAGCGCGCCGAGGCGCAACTCCAGCAGCTCAACGCGGAATTGAAGGAGCACGCCCTGGCTCTGGAGAGCGCCAACCGTGAACTGGAAGCCTTTACCTATTCCGTTTCGCACGACCTGCGCGCGCCGCTGCGGCATATGGACGGTTTTTCGAAGATCCTGGCAGAGGAGTTTGCCCCGCACCTGCCGGCCGAGGGGCAGCGGATGGTCGGGCGCATCCGGGCGAGCGCGCGGCATGCCGGAGAGTT
>PKXI01000212.1 GCA_003133425.1 Acidobacteriaceae bacterium | reverse complement strand
ATCTCCAACTCGATCACCGCCGGCCGATACTCCAGCCGTACCGACATCTCCCTGGCATCGGAGTGCTTCTTCACATTATGAATGGCTTCCTGGGCGATGCGGAGTAATTCGCGTTCCGTCTCGGCCGGCAGCGGACGAAACGCGCCGAAGACGCTGAGCCGCGGTTGGAGCCCGTCATCCTCTGCGGCGTCCACCATGCGACGCAACTTTACCGGAAGCGTGTTCTCGCCAGAGTCCTGTGTGCGCAGTGCCCATATCGATTGCCTTGCGTCGGCCAGCCCCTCACGCACGTACTCGCGCGTCCGATCCAGATGCTTTCCCAGAACATCCACCTTGTTTTGCCGCAGCAGTTCCGACAGCACCTCCAGTTGTACTGAGATGCCCACATAACCCTGAGCCAGAGTGTCGTGAATCTCGCGCGCAATCCGGCTGCGCTCTCCCAGCACCGCCCGAAACTCGCGCTCGGCCATGCGCAGCCGCTGCCTCATCAGGAACACCACAGACCCTGCAGCAGCCAACAGCAGCAGCAGGTAGAACCAAATGGTCTGATAGAAGTGCGGCCTCAATTCAAAGGGGAAAGCCGCGCCCTCCGTATTCCACACTCCGTCGTTGTTTGCCGCCTGCACCCTGAAGGTGTAATGCCCCGGTGGAATGTTTGTGTAATAAGCGGTTCTACGCGCACCGGCCTCAGTCCAGTCGCGATCGAAGCCCTCCAGCTTGTAGCGGTAACGCACCTTCAACGGCACCGTAAAGCTCAATCCCGCATAGTCGATCTCNNCGGCTGATCCACGTCGTCCACCGCGAATCGCTCCACCACAACTGGAGGCGACACCGCGTTGAACGGAAAGTGCGCCGGGTCCACCTCCACCAGCCCTTTTGGTGTGGCAAACCAAAGCAGCCCGTCTTTCGATCGAGTCGCCGAGGGGTGGCTGTTGGTCGCCGTGTCCCGGCTGCGCAATCCATCGGCCGTACCGTACGAAACCAGGCGCGAAGAACCGGCCACCGCGCTCGGATTTCCCTTTGCATCGCAGTCGCAACGCGCAATTCCATCTTCGGTGGCAAACCAGAGATGCCCCTGTGCATCGTCCAGAATGGCGTTGATCGTAGTCTGTTCCAAGCTGTTTTGTGTCGCTGAAAATTTCTGGCCATCCCAGAGATTCCAGCCGTGGTCCTGCGTGCCAATCAGCAGCGTCCCATCGCTGCGAGGTAAGAGCGCGGTCAACACATTGCTCGAAAGCCCGTTCGTTGTCGTGAAGTTGGAAATGCTTCCGGCGTGAAGCCGCGATAGTCCCGCGAAGGTCGCCACCCACAGGTCGCCGTGTGCATCGCGTGCCACCGCGCCCACCAGGTCGCTGCCCANNCCGTTCTTTTGCGTCAGGATTTCCAAATGCGCGAGAGATTGCGCGTTGCCCGACCCTCCAGCCTCATGGCTCCAGTGCGCAAGCCCGCGCCGGGTTCCTATCCAGAGCGAGCCATCCGCATCCACCAGAAGCGATCGAATAAAGTCGTCGGGCAGTCCATCCGCAGAAGTAAAGGAGTCAATCCTGCCGCCATGGATCCGGTTGAGTCCATCCGGCGTGCCTACCCACAGATCGCCATTCGGAGCCGCAGCCAGCGACAAAATCAAATCGCTCATCAATCCGTCGCGAACGGAATAAGTCCGCACCGACCCCGGCCCCGCTTCTTTGCCCATTCCGCCAGGACTCCTGCGCAGCGCATTCAGGCCGGCGCCCTGGGTTCCCACCCACAGCGTCCCCGCGCCGTCTTCCACAACCGCGGTCGTTGCATCGGATGAAAGCCCATCCCGTGCACCAACGATCTGGAACCGCTGATCGCGCAAAATGTGGAGCCCGCCAGTCTCGGTCCCTGCCCAAAGATTGCCCTCACGGTCTTCCATCAGCGCCAGAACCGATGCCCTGGCCAGCGGATCGGTCTCCGGCAGCATCTGCACCTTGCCCCCGGCCAATCGTGCGAGTCCATTATTTGAGCCGATCCACAAGCTACCCTCGCGGTCAGCCAGCAGCGCCTGAATCCGGCCTCCCGGCAACTCACTCCCCGCGCGAAACCTTTGCACCACGCGCCCACCGCGCTCCACAACCAGCTCGCTCTTGCTGGCGAACGCTGTCTCCTCGCTGTTCAGCACTGCACCAAACTCGATGCCGTCTGCCGGCAATCCGGCCTGCTCCGCATTTTTTCTCCAGGAACCACCAAGGTGCGCGGCCACTCCTTGCGGAGATTCCACCCAGAATCCAGTACTGCCGTTCCCCGTCACAGCGGTAATCGCGGAGCCGGGGCGCCAGTCTCCCGCCGCGACAAACTTGTCTCCGTTCAACCGCGCCAGCCCCTGGTCCGTGTAAACCCAGATCTGCCCGGAGCTATCCGTTGTCAGTGCCCGAATGCCGTTTCCCGGAAGTCCGTCGCGCGTGGAATACACGGTGACGGCCGCATCCTTCCAGCGCGCCAACCCTTCACTGGTTCCAATCCACAGCGCACCGTCTGGAGTCTCCAGCAGGCAGCCAATATCGTTGCCCGGTAGTGCCGGATTCGAATTGCGGTCGAAGAGCTGAAATCCGATCCCGTCGAAACGCACCAGTCCAGCCTCCGTGCCCAGCCATACAAACCCCTGCCGCGTCTGCACTACCGCAGTCACCGTGTTCTGCGGAAGCCCGTTCTCCATCATCCACGTCTGGCGGCCATAGTTCCCTATCGCCGTTGAAGGCTCAAGTGCCAGCGTGGCGGGCGCCTGGCTCAACAGGAACCCGGCCGCAAAGGCGAACAAGATGACCGTCCGCACGAAGGAAGAACCTCTCAACGAACGCGTAATGCCCTGGCCGAATGCCGGCTGATGTGCGGAGACATCAAGCGTTGGCGCCGGCTGAGAGGTCCAAGCGGAGACTGCCTTCGAGTTGGCGCGAACTGGGGGCATGGAAGAGTCTGGTCTACCCCTCAAACAGGTCCAATCTGTGCGGGGAATTACACGCCCTTTACCATAATTCAACGGACTTACGTTCTGCACAGCGACGGCCGGAACTCAAAGCCAAACAACGTGCAGCCTCAATCAGCATGCCGCCGCCAGGCGCTTCCAACCCGGCGCCAACCATTGAGCCGTACACATACCTCGCCTTCAGCCCGCCTGCGAGAGCCGATCCTGATTTGCCTCGTTCCCACGATCGAATGCGGCGACCAAAAGCCAATATGCAGGATGATTCGATATACTCCGTTACGCAGCAGATACAACGCAAGGAGGCTTCACGATGCGCAATCACATTACTCTCAAGTTGGCGGTGGCCGGCATTCTGGCCGCGGCAGCGATGCTTACACCCGGATCGATTTTGGCGCAAAGCGCTGGAAAAGTGCTCAAGCCGGCGGATACCGAGAAATTGCTGCCTGCCAGCGTGTTCTATCGCGGACAATCGGCAACGACGCAGTTGCGCAACTCCGGAGGCGTCAAGTTTGACGACGGATTCTATGTCCTTGCCTCCCTGGTCGACACCAGCGGTTACTCAACCGGCGTCGCGGCCAAGTACCAGGCCTACTTCATCGCCGAGGTCCCAATCAAAATCGGCGGGCAAAACCTTCCCGCGGGCGTCTACGGCGTGGGCTTCGTTGCGGACAACAAATTTCTGGTGACCGACGTCGGCGCGCACGACGTGCTAACTGTCGATTCCGCCTCCGACGAGGCACTCAAGCGTCCCGTGCCCTTGCAGGTCCTCTCCGACCCGGCTGGCGGTTTCCGGCTCTACGCCGGACGCAAATACGTGGTCTTCAGCCGGTAGCTTCTTCAGTCGTAACCTGCGCAGGACTCCATGCGAGGTCCTCGATTGAGAAAACCGGGCGGCCGCCCTTCGCACAGGCGGCCATCCGGTTTTTTCTGCACGGTCGCGACTCAGGGTCTGCTCCTCTGCATCAGCGGCACCGCTAAACCAGACGACGCGACAGCGCACGGTTTGCCGCTACACAGCGCGCCCTCGATACCTCGAGAAGTGGGGCAAAGGACGAGCAAAAACTGGATTCTTCAAGTGACTGTGTCGCAGTTGGCTCCGATTCGCCTGACCAAAATCTGCCCCAAACGACTAGAGCCACCCGAAGGCGGCTCATTTTAATGCACTTAAAGCTCTTTGGTGCAGAGTAAGGGACTCAAGACCATAGACCACATATAATTAGTGATTTCAATCACTTAACCTTTCGATGGCCTTCGTACTATGGTTTTTGCTATGGTTTTTGACGGAGAGAGATGCCGTGGCAGATAGCAAAGTCGTTCTGCTGAGGAGGGTCAGGACCGACGGGGGTTGGAGATACTACCCGGTCGCCTACGCTCCAAATGGGAAGGTGAACCCTGGGGTTGTCATCGTTGCTGGCCAGGAAGCGAAGAACTCAACAGGCTACTATGCGTTGCGGTATTACGTTGGTAAGCAGCTCGCCATGGAGGCGCTCAAGGACGCCGGTCCGGCTGAAGCCGAAGCGAAGCGCAGACTGAGGGAAGCGCGAATGTCGATAGCGACAGTCGCAAAGGACGCTGGCATAGAAATCAAAGAGCCGGGCCCGAAGCGCAAGAAACTCGCCGCTCAACTCGGTCAGTTTCTGTCCGCGACAGAGGATCGGGGTTCGCTCAGAGCAGTGGAAGCCTATCAGCTCGCATGTCGTGAGTTTCTGACAGTGATTGGCCATCAATACGCTGACCAGATTGTGCCGGAAGACATCGTCAGATTTCAGAAGGCTCTGGCCGAGCGCGGTATGAGCGCCAGGACGGTGAGCAACCGACACACAAACGTGAAGACATTCCTCAAGTTCCTCGGCTACGACATAAAAGAATTGCCAAAGCCGCCGCGATACGACAAGACCTTACCCGAGATTTACACCGATCAAGAGCTGAAATCATTCTTTGACGCGATTACCTCGCCCAGAGAGAACCTGCTCTTTCAGATCTTGCTCCAGACCGGAGTACGTGAACGGGAAGCAATGTTTCTCGAGTGGAACGATACCGATCCGAAAAGGAAGGTTTTGAAGCTGCAGTCGAAGGTGAAACGATGGGGATTCCGCCTCAAAGACTTTGAAGAGCGGGAACTGCCATTATCGCCTGAGCTGTTATCACAGCTGGAGGCCTACCAGCGCGACCATGCGGGATCTTGTTCACTGATCTTCGGAAGGAATGGCAAACCTGATAGCCACATGTTAAGGACGCTTAAGCAGTTGGTTAGATCGGCTGGGCTGAACTGTACCAAGTGTGACGGATGCCTAAGTAAATCCGGGGAGTGTGGGAACTGGTATCTACACAAGTTTAGAGCGAGTTTCTGCACGAAAATGCATGGAAACCCCGAGATAACAATGCGGACACTCCAAGCCCTGATGGGTCACAGCGATCTGGAAAGCACGCTACGGTACCATTCCTATACTGTCGGATACCTGGTTATACAGCGGTATATTGCGGCAAATTAACGGTAACGAGACGGCTTGTGGGACGAGGTATACCGATGACTACGGTCATATCCCTCGCCCTATCGGGAGTTTACTGCGAGAACGGCCAAAACGCATGTAAGTTGCTCTTAATTTGCATGTTACTCTGCCACAGTTGTATTACCCACGTTGGG
>PKXI01000296.1 GCA_003133425.1 Acidobacteriaceae bacterium | reverse complement strand
TTAAGATGCGTTTGCCCTGCCCTATCATTTTGGGATGGTCAGACCTGGGCCACCCGCCAAACCTTGGGAGCTGCCGGAACAGGCTCTGGGAAGCACTTCCGCATTACTCCAGTAACCACAACGAGCGTTACTCAGAAGGCCGGGATATTCCCAAAAAGGTACGTCCCTTCCCAAGAAAGGCCATTGCCTGTTCCGGAGCAGAGGACTATCCCTCGAATAGGAAGAAGATATCGAGAGTTCGACGGGCCAGAGATATCTTCCGGTAGGTTTGATGAGCCGCAAACTCAGACAACGCGTTTTGGTCGGTCACGTGGCTACCATCCTCGTGACGGCATGTGGATTGGCTGCCGGCTATCAGCTAGGATGCGCCTTTGCGATCCAACGGGGCACAAACTGGCTGGTTCAGTACTCGAACCTTGCGGGAGCTCAAGACGATGCATCCTTTGCGGAAGCGCGCAGCGTACTGACAGTCCTGAAAGATTCACCGTATTCCTTCTGCTCAGACGCCGAGATCGCCTATTTCCGCGGGCTTGTGTTCCGCTCGGAAAATCTGAAAGACGCCGGGCGCATCCAGGGCGGAAAGATCGATTGTTCTGCCACTGCGGGTCATCCGGCGCAATCCATTGGGCCGTTCAAGCCGGATCTCCAACACGAGGACGGCACCATTGTCTACAGTAATCTGGCCCCGATAACAAATGCCAATCTGAAGAGGGCGGCCCTGCAACTGGGCACAGCCTATGTTGTGTTTGGCTCGAACCTGCCCGCCGGTCCCGGGCCTATCCCGATGCAGATGTCTGCGACCCCATCAGACACTGCCCACGATCAAGCATCCCCGGCGGCGGGCGGCGCGCCCAATGGCAATGCGCCGAATCTGCGGGTGAACGGGACGGGTCAGATGGGCGACATTCTGTATGCGACAAGGTGTTCGGCACTTCACTTCAACTGCGTCACGGCCACTACAACTGCTTCCCAGGTATTGCATGGCGAAACCGACTACGTTACCGGATTGGTGATCGTGGGAGGGCTTTTAGGGCTCTTGTTCGGAATGGCGTTTTCGTCTGTGTACGCGCGCGACCGGAACCTGGGCCAGCAGCTTCGCCGAGCGGTGGAACGAGACGAATTGAAGCTGGTGTATCAGCCAATCGTCAATCTGTCTGACCGGCAAATCGTGGGGGCGGAGGTGTTGTCACGCTGGACGGATGAAGAAGGCAAGGCAATCCAACCGGATGTTTTTATCAAGATAGCCGAAGAACTTGGCTTTATGGGAGCGATTACGAAATCGGTGTTGCAACATGCTTTGCATGACTTTGCAGAGACGTTCCACAACCATCCGGACTTTCGGATTAGCATCAACGTGGCCGCGGCGGACCTTGTGGACCCAAATTTTTTGCCCATGCTGAAAGAATCTCTCAGGCGGATGAGGGTGAAGCCGGAGAGCCTGGTGATTGAGATTACGGAAAGGTCGGCCGCGGACAGCGAGGTGGCCATTGAGACGATCCGCACCCTGCGCCGGATGGGACACAGTATCCATATCGACGACTTTGGCACCGGTTATTCAAACCTGGACAAGCTGCTGTGTCTGTTTGCCGATACCATCAAGATTGACAAGGCGTTTACCAAGGTAATCGGCACTGAGTCGCCGGCCGTGGCCATTCTCCCGCAGATTCTGTCGATGGCGAAATCGCTGAATCTGGAAGTGGTTGTGGAAGGGGTAGAAACGGTCGGCCAGGCCGATTATTTTTCCCCGGAGACGCAGGAGATATACGCCCAGGGCTGGCTTTATGGACGCCCTGTGTCGGCGAAGGAATTTCAAGGCCTTTTGGGCGACCGCGTGTCGCCAGCGCCCGTTGCCCTGGACCCCATTGCCGCATTTACCATGAGGCCGGGCGCCTTGCATATTGTGGACTCTCTCGTGGGTTGAGCGCCCCGCATTTTTCATTACGCCCCGGGGTGTGCGGTCCAATCCATCATTCTTCGCCTTTTTCCTGGCGACAAATGAGCTTATGGGGAGATCGGGTATATGCCCGGGATTCGTCCCGGGCATATACCCTTTGGTTTTTTGGGGGATGGCTCAGGCGGCATGACTGAATTCATGCCCTGTTACAAAGCAACGGCGCGGAGATTTGCGATATCCCATGTCTCAGAAGCGAGAACTCCACCCCACGGACGAAGAGCTGTCCGTGGGGACCCCGGGGATCTGGGGCACCCAGAGTGTTGTGCGAGTGAAAGGTGAAAAGAGCAACCGCAGATCCCTCGGCTTCGCTCGGGATGACAGCTTTCTTGATTGGATGGTATGTGGCGTGGCTGACCCCTATATACCAAGCACTTTCTCGTAATAGCGGACATACTGCGGGACGACGAGGGAGGCGCAGAAGCGTTTTTGAGCGGTGCGGCGGCCGGCTTCGCGCATGGCGCTTAGCCGGGCTGGGTCGTTGAGCAGACTTAATACGCCGGTGGCCATGCCCTCTACGTCGCCTACGTTGTAGAGGAGGCCGGTTTCGCCGTCGTCAATTAGTTCGGGGACGCCGCCTACGCGCGTGGCTACTGAGGGGACCTTGCAGGCCATGGCTTCAAGTGCGGCGAGGCCGAAGGACTCAAGTTCGCTGGGCATGAGGAGGATGTCGGCGAGGGGGAGAATCTCGTTGACGCGCTCCTGCTTACCGAGGAAGTGGACGCGGGCCTGAATGCCGAGGTCGTGGGCCAGCCACTCGGCTGCTGAGCGGTCGGGGCCGTCGCCGATGAGGACCAGTTGCGCAGGCAGCTCTCGCGCGACTCGGGCGAAGATTTTTACCACGTCTACCAAGCGCTTGACGGGGCGGAAGTTTGAAAGATGCATCAGGATGGCTTCATTGGGGGAGGCCAGGCGGCGGCGCGCTTCGGCACGCTGTGTGTCGTCCTTGATGGGTGTGTAGACATCGCAGTTGACGAAGTTTGTGACCACTTCGATGTCGCGCGTGATCTCGAAACTTTCAACTGTTTTTTCCTTGAGGTAGTTGGAGATGGCGGTGACACCGTCGCTCTCCTGAATGGAATAGCGGGTGATAGGGAGGTAGCTGCGGTCCAGGCCTACGAGAGTGATGTCGGTGCCATGGAGAGTGGTGACAAAGGGGAGACGGCGGCCCCTGGCTGCGAGCATTTGGCGGGCCAACAGAGCGCTGACCGAATGGGGGATTGCGTAATGGACGTGGAGCAGATCGAGCTCGTTGAATTCAGCCACCTCGGCCATGCGCGAGGCGAGGGCGAGATCGTAGGGAGGGAACTCGAAGAGCGGATAGCTGGAGACGGGGACTTCGTGATAGAAGATGCCCTCTTCGCGACCGTTAAGGCGGAATGGCTGCGAATAGGAGATGAAGTGGACCTGGTGGCCGAGCGCCGCCAGTTCGATGCCCAGCTCGGTTGCTACAACGCCCGATCCGCCGTAGGTGGGGTAACACGTGATGCCGATGCGCATAGAGTCTTTCTCGATCTGTTTTGCTGGAATGGGTCTCAGCTGATTTGACGTTGCACGGGCCTGCGAAGATGCAGAGCCGCGGTTTAGGGCGACGTGGGGCGGGCGGAATCAGCGAGTGATTGGGAAGGAGAGATGCCGGAATAGGAGATGAGTTCGATGGCGGGGAATTCTTTGATGGCGTGGAGAGCTTCGCGCTCGATGTCGCGAGAGGCGCGGAGGCGGGTGCGGACTTTATCGAGATCGGCATCGTTGTAGCCGGGGTGCGTGACGAGTTCCCATGTGCCGGGTGGGAGTTGGCTAAGCAAAGCGCGGGCGGTGGCGGCGTTGAGGATTCCGGTGCCGACGACGGCTATGGTTCCGTCGGTGGTGGAGAAGCCTTCTTCTGCGATTGTTCGGCGGCAGGCGGCTTGCAGCTTGCGGAGGACGTTGACCTCGGCGGCGCGGGCCCACGAGGCGCCGGCTGTGGCGCGGACGGCCCATACCGGTTCGAAGGGATTGCGGACGGCATGGATTCCGGCGGCACGGGCGGCGCGGAGGATGGGGCGCAGGACTGCTGGAAACATGTGGGTGTGTTTGTGGGTGTCGATGTGGGTGAGGCGCAGGCCGCGGGTTTGGAGCAGGGCGATTTGCGCGGCGGCTTCGGCTTGGATTTCGGCTGACCGGATGCGGCCGGTGAAGAGGCGCGCGAGAAACGTTGTGAGAGCGGGGGGGAAGCTGCCGGACTTCTGGTTGACGAGGGTGGGGATGCGGGTGGGGGGAAGGACGAGGTCGCCGTCCACCAGGAGCACGTGGCAACCGACGCCGAGCGAAGGGGTGCAGCGGGCCAGTTCGATGGCCTCGTCAGTGGCCGCGGCGCGCGCCATGAGGGTGGTGCTGGTGAGGACGCCTGCTCGATGCAGTTCGATAATGGCGCGGTTGACGCCGGGGGTCAATCCAAAATCGTCGGCGTTGACTATGAGACGGCTCACCGGGTGAGTGTATCAACTCGGGTTCGATATTGGAGGTGTCGGGCGGATGGCCCACGGAAGGGGAAGAGCGCTGGTATCATTGGAAAAGGTTGCTATTTTGTTGCGGCTACGAGTGGGCGGTTAGCTCAGCTGGTTAGAGCGCCTGCCTTACAAGCAGGATGTCGGGGGTTCGAGTCCCTCACTGCCCACCAAATCTTCAGCTATCCCTAACCTTTTCAAGGGGATAGCTTCATGGACAACTCCTCTCAAATATTAGGACTCCTGCTCGCAGCCCTTAACACGGCGAGTTCCGGCAGGAGCCCTCTCGCGACAGCCTATCACCCCGCTCTGGGAGCCGCAAGTGCGCTCCCGGGCGGGGGTGCGAGACATATAAGTC
>PKXI01000198.1:5425-8342 GCA_003133425.1 Acidobacteriaceae bacterium | reverse complement strand
ATTATTAAGTGAACAGTATTACACTTAGCATAGTGCCTTCGGTCTACACCAATTCTGAAAATGCTATAGCACGAAAAAACCGCCCGTGGGCGGCTTTTCGATGGACACGAGGATGAAGCTGAGCCGCTGCTATTGCGCGGCGCCCTGAGTGGACACAGCCGGAGTGGCGACCCTGGCTACATTGGAATCCTTCTGCGCAAAGTAGTCGTGATTCCAGAGATTCTTGTAGAACTCGCCGGTAAGCTCCGCTGCGCGGGGGCCAAAGGTGGGGCGGCCGCCCTCGAGGAAGAACACCGTAACCAGGCTTCCCTGAGGAGTGTCGGAGTAGGAGGCGAACCAGCCGAAACGGGTGCCGTTATCGGAGCAGGTCCCGGTCTTGCCAAATACGGGCAGTTCGGTAAAGTTGGCGCGGAGGCGGCGGGCGGTTCCGTACTGGACCGCGCCGGCCATGCCGTCCTGCATATCTGGAACGTACCTGGCGATGTCGAGAGTCCGCTTGACCTTTGGTTCCATTTTGGCGGCTTCGTCCGGGGTGGTGGGATGTTGCAGGTAGTAAAGCGTTCCGCCGTTCGCGATGGCGGCTACAAAGGCTCCCAGTTGCAGCGGGGTGAGAGATACGCCTTGGCCGAAGCTGCACATGCGGGCTACGCCGCCCTCTGAGGCGGGCAGTTCCTTGTCAGGATATTGGCCAAGTTGTTCGCCCGCGATGTTGTAACCGGCCAGTTCGCCCAGGCCGAACTCGGTGGCATAGTGGCGAACGCGCTCAAAGCCAAGTTCGCGGCCTAATTCCTCGAAGTAGAGGTTGTTGCTCTTGGCCAACGCCTGGGTCATGTTCATGCGGAAGCCGGCGAGTTGCACCGGGGTATCGCGCGTGACCAGGCCCTCGGAGAGGGCAGCCATGGCGACTGTGAGCTTGATGGTGGAGCAGGGCTCAGCGCCCGGTGACAAAGCCAGCTTCTGGTTGACCATGGCCAGGATGCGCCCGTTGGCCGGGTCGATGACAACGGCTGTGCCGTTCATGTCTCCCAAGGCGTCAATGGCCGCCTGGCGGACGGTGGGGTCTTCGCCGGCCGTTATGTCACCGGAGAACTGGTCGGCGCTTGCAAAGGAACTGGCAGTGAACCGCTCGTAGTAACGATGATGGCTAGAATGGAGAGCGACCAGGCGCGCGCTGGCTCTCGCCTGACCTCTTGCGGTTAACTTGGCAGGCGCGGCTTTTGCCGTGGAATGAATCGCGGAGCCATGAGCCGTTGTGGAACTCGCTGAGGAACGAGCCGTTGAGTGATGGCTGCCGGCACGATGGGTCTCAGAAAGATGAGGCGGTGTGGTTCTGGCGCGGTGCAGCGGGTGCGGGGCATTCAACGCCAACGCCCCGGAAGATCCGGCGACAGTACCTATAAGAAATAATCCAACTGCGCAAACGCAAGACAGCTTCATCCGGTAAACGTCCCCTTGAATATGGATTTCGTGCTGTACGTCTGCCCACGGGCGGCGCACATCTTGCCTGACCTACCGCTTGCCTATCGGCTACCCCGCGAGCAGCCGAAAGGCCATCGCCGCCAATTTGGGTTACTATGCCATACGCTCTGGCCAGTCCAAGTGATACAGATCACCGTGAAGCCATCAGTTGATTCCAAAGGTGATGTACAAAAGACAACAGTTCCACCCGGTTCCTGCAGTGGCCCGTTCATTAAGTAGAGCTATATTGCACTATACAGCCCAAGCCTTTAGAACTGAAATGCCACGAAAGCTGTAAGTGCCCCTAGAACTGCAAGCGGCGCATAAACGCGGGTACATCCAGATCCCGCTGTTGCTCCTCGCTACCCTCCGCGTACAGCGATGCCCCGGCCTGGGTGCTTTGCTCGTCCTGTCTTGCCTGAACGCTCACGCCTTCATTAAGATCCCCGGCGTAGTCCTTGCGAGGGTGGACGGAAACAGGCTCCTCGGCCAGTTCCTCAAACTGCGGCCTGGCGGGCATGGCCAGCTCCTCCTGCTCCCTTTCATACTGTGCGTAAGCCTGAGTTTCCTCGTTGGCAGGCACCGCCGCGAGGGTGACGGTGGTCGCTACAGCCGGCCTTGACGAGAAGAAGAATGCGGCGTCTGCCACGGCTTTATCCGCTTCGTCATCTTCGTCCTCGCTCTTGAAGCGGGGCGGTGCGGGCCGGGGCAGGGGCGTGGCAGCCTTCTCGCTTAGCCAATTCGCCGTCTCCTCCAAAGGCACTGCGACCAGGGGGACCGAGACCACCGGCGCTTCCTCAACGCTCAACATGCGAGCGCGGCGTTCTGGCATCTGGTCACGGAATCCGGTGGCGATGACGGTGATCTTGACTTCTTCGCCCATCTTTTCGTCGAGCACGGCGCCGAAGATGATGTTGGCGTCCTCGTGTGCGGAGGACTGGATGAGCGACGATGCTTCGTTGACCTCAGACAGCTTGAGCGAGCTGGAGCCGGTGATGTTGATGAGGATGCCGCGGGCGCCGTCAATGGCTCCAGCTTCAAGCAGCGGGGACGCCATGGCCGCCTGTGCCGCTTCAATGGCGCGATTGGATCCCGAACGTACCGCCGTGCCCATCACCGCGTGTCCCATGCCGGCCATGGTGGTCTTCACGTCCGCAAAATCGCGGTTGATGATGCCGGGGATGGTGATGATGTCGGAGATTCCCTGCACGCCCTGGCGCAGCACGTCGTCGGCAATGCGGAAGCTCTCAAAGAAGCCGGCGTCCTTGGCAACAGCCAGCAGCTTCTCATTGGGAATGACGATCATGGTGTCGACGCTCTCGAGCAGTTCTTTGAGGCCGCGCTCGGCCTGTTGCAGGCGGCGCTTGCCTTCGAAGGCAAAGGGGCGGGTAATGACGGCAACGGTGAGGATGCCCATCTCGCTCGCCAGCGAGGCAATGACCGGCGCTGCGCCTGTGCC
>PKXI01000198.1:0-5416 GCA_003133425.1 Acidobacteriaceae bacterium | reverse complement strand
AGCTGCAGTTTCACCGGAGCCTGAGAAAGCTTGAGGGCCTGCACATCGGTGTTGGCGGCGATAAACTCGACACCTTCCATGTGTGCCTGGATCATGCGGTTGACGGCATTGCCTCCGCCGCCGCCCACGCCGATTACCTTGATGCGGGCGCCGCGCACTGGTTCGTCGTGATATTGAATGCGCATCTCTCCGGCTTCGTTTCTCTGCTGTTCCATCTGGGCTCGAGCCTCCTGGTTCATGGATCGCTTCTGGTAGCAACTAATAACTTGCTGCAAAAATGGCGCGCAGTTTGGCGCGAATACTATTGCTCTCCGCCGCACGAGTTACACGGGTGCGGTGAGCGTAAAGGAGCATGCCGATGGCGGCGGCAAAACCGGGGTGAACCAATTCGCCTGGCATGTGAGATAAACGTACGGGCATGCCGGTTCGTGCAGGGACGCGCAACTGGCTCTCAGTTACATCCAGCATACCGGGCAGCAAGGCTCCGCCGCCAGTGAGAACGCATCCTGCACCGAGGGCTTCAACCACTCCGCCCTGGCGAAGGCTTTCTTTCACGTAGTACATGAGTTCGCGGGCGCGCGGCTCGAGAATCTCGGCGATCATGCGCAGGCGCAACATTTGGGGCTGCGGGTTGGCGATTTCAATCTCCGCCAACTGGGGCACGGATGTAACGACGGCATTGCCATACTGCCGCTTGAGTTCCTCGGCCTGGGCGACAGGCATTTGCAAACCGATGGCCAGATCGTTGGTAAAGTGCGCGCCGCCGATAGGGACCGACGCCGTGTGCGCAACAGCACCTTCAAAGAACACAACCAGGTCGGTGGAGTGGGCGCCGATGTCCATAAGGCAAACGCCCAGCTCGCGCTCGTCGGCCGAGAGCGTGCCCTCGGCAGCGGCAATGGACTCCAGGATCGCTTCGGAAACCTCAAGGCCTGCGCGGTTTGCGCAGGTGACTGTGCTTTGCACCGTACTGCCTGCACAGGTGGCAATATGCAGATCCACCTCAAGCCGCGCGCCTACCATGCCTACGGGATCGAAGATGCCGGGCTGCTCGTCGAGGATGAACTGACGAGGCAGCAGGTGCAGAATTTCGCGGTCGGGCGGCAGTGCGATGGCGCGCGCCCGCTCGACGGCGGTGCGGACATCATCGCGTGTAATTTCGCGCATCCGATTGCCAAGCTCGAATCCGCCATTGGTGTTAAGCCCGCGAATATGCGGCCCGCCGACACCTACCACGCACTCGTCGATGTTGATGCGCGCGATCCGCTCGGCCTGTTCATTAGCGGCGCGCACCGCCCTGGCGGCTGGGGCCAGTTCGCCGATAAGTCCCTTGCGCATACCGGCTGACTCCACAACGCCGTGGCCGCGATAACGTGGGACGCCTTCGATCAGGTCTGCCGCCAGAACGCGCGTCCACGCGCTTCCGATGTCCAGCACCACGATCAGGTTGTCTTGCTTCTGGGTCATCGCGCTCACTGGCCTGCAGCCGCAGCCGGGTGCGTTGCGGGAGATGGCTTCTGCTTGTTTGCGTTCTGCGCGACGGACTTGGCCTGCGCGCGCTTCTTATCTTGTGCAGCTTTGTTCTTTGCGGCTGTTGTCTTCGCTTTCGCGGAACTATTGCTGGAAGACTTTGCGCCGGACTTTGTCTTGGCGTTCTTGTTTGGCGTGACCTTGCCCGGCGCACCCTTGACGGACGGCTTGCTGGGCGCGGCATTCGCAGGCGCAGTTGGTGCCATATCGGATGGCTTGGCGCCGTCAGCTTCCGCGGTCGGTTGCATTGCGCTTACACCTGAGGCCATCTCCAGAACGACCTGGCGGTCGTAGCGCAAATCCACGGCAGCGAGCTTCGGATACTGCTGCCGCCACTCCGCGATGTGAGCCTGGTAGCGCTGGTAGCGCTCAAGAAAATGATCTTCGCCAAAGTGCGCCAGGATGTCAGTGCCCTGCGCGGGCAGCAGTACGCGGGCGTCTTCGGGGTCGGTTAGATCTATCTCGGAAATTTGTTCTGAAAAATGCTGGTTGTTGGCGTCCAACTCTGCCATCAAGCGTCCGTACATCGCCATTCGCGCTTGTCGCGAAGCGGGCTTGTCGCCGGGATCGATGCCGGTGACGACTGGGAACGAGTAGTGATGCTCGGTCATGGTAGAGGCCGGCATATCGAGTAAGACTCCATTGGCGTCGACGAGGCCGATCTGCTGTTCATGGCGCGTAAATGCTACTGGCTGCCGCTCGACTACGTTGACGCGAATCTGATCCGGAAGCAGGCGCATTACAGTCGCATGCTCTACCCAGGGAATTGCTTCCAACTCTTTGCGCCGTTCGTTGATGGGAACGAAGAATACGTTGCGGCCGATGTCTTCGCCGAAGACGGGGAGCATCTGCGCGCGGCTTATTTCAGTGAGGCCGGTGGCCTGGATGTGGCTGGCACCGGCGATGCGGAAGCGCGCGTCACGCTCGAGATAGTGCTTGAACATCACACCAGTCGTGGTGAATCCACTGAGAACGACGATTGCGCTGAGCGCAAGGAACACGCGCCCCACCGTACTGGCCGGACGCCACCAGTTGCTGCGTGCAGCACCGAAGCGTCCCCAGTCGGAGCGCGGGGGATCGTCGCCGTCGGGGTCTTGCATTTCGAGCGGCATGCCGGGCAGTGCGCGCCCCGCTCGGGGCACACCTTGCTGCATACGCCGGACGCGAGACTCCGCGGGCGCTTCATCCTCCCAGATCAGAGGCCGAGATGTAGTGTTGCCTTGATTCATCACGCCTGAGCTTGGTCGTGAGAGTCGCCAGATTTCACTATAGCTCGCGGGTTGGTGCAGCAATTCCGCTGGTACTTCGAGGGGAACCCGTGGGGTTACGGGGAGTGGAAAAGTTCGGAGATCAGCGGGCAGGAATCAGGGATCGGGAAGCGGCTGGATTGGCAAAAAACGGAACTGAAACGTTGGCCTAGATGGTTCGTCACTAGCGCCAAAGGTTCGCTTAGATGGTTACGATTTGGCGCCAAAGGTTCGCTCAGGAGGTTGCAATTTTTTGAGGGGTTAACCTTTTAAGCCACCCAATCTGGCGAATTGGCTGCTCAGAAGGTTCCATTTTTGAGTGAAGGGTTGTCTGTAATTGCCCAAAAACGTGCCAAATAAGGCTTAAATGGGCTTAAATGTGCGCTTTTTGCAGGCAAAATGCGCAGTTTTTCTGCGTTTTCGTTGACTGTGGAGGGAGAAGAAATCGGGAGCACTTAGCTTCCAAGTGCGAGCAGCCAACGGCTAATTCCGAAAGGCATTCGAGCTGAAAATGGAACGTCAGGAGCCTTCCAGCACGGCGAGTATCTGCGGAGCCAGCTGGCTTACGTTGCCTGCGCCGAGGGTCATGATCAGGTCGCCTTCGCGGGCTTCGGCCGTGACAGCGGAAACGGCGGCGGGAAAATCGGGAACGTATTGCACGCGCGTTCCAGCGATCTTTGCGGCCAGGCACTCGGCGGTTACGCCGGGGATGGGTTCCTCGCTGGCGGCATAGATGGGAAGAACGATGATGGTATCTGCGTCCGCGAACGCGCCACTGAACTGGTCCATGAGGTCGAGTGTGCGCGTGTACCGGTGGGGCTGGAAGACGACATGAATCTTGCGGTGGCCACATTCGCGGGCAGCGGCCAGCGTGGCGCGAATTTCGGTGGGATGGTGGCCGTAGTCATCGACCACCGTGACTCCGTGGGCGGTGCCGCGAAGCTGGAAGCGGCGATCGACTCCACGAAAGTGACTTAGGCCTTCGGCAATTTTTTCGGCGGGAACTTCGAGCTGGCGGGCTATTGCGATGGTGGCGGTGGCGTTAAGCACGTTGTGACGGCCGGGAACGTGGAGTTCGAAGGGGCCGAGCGGCCCTTCAGCCGTATGCACAAGGAACTGCGCGAATCGACCGTCAACTGAAGCGGTGGGGGACGCGATGAATTCGAGGCGATAGTCAGACTCCGCAGCCACTCCGTAGGTGAAGACGCGGCGGCGGACGCGGGGCAGAATGCCTTTGAGGAGCGGGTTGTCGATGCAGGCGGTGACTGCACCGTAAAACGGCACACGGTCCATGAATTCGAGAAAGGCCCCCTCCACATCCGCCATGTCTTTGTAGCAATCCATATGCTCGCGGTCGAGGTTGGTGACCACTGCGAGGATGGGTGAGAGCTTGAGGAAGGAGCGGTCGCTTTCGTCGGCCTCGGCCACCAGATACTGCGTTGTCCCCAGGCGCGCGTTGGAGCCCAGCGCGTCAACGCGGCCTCCCACTACGACGGTGGGGTCGAGGCCGCCGGCAGAGAGAACACTGGCCACCATTGAAGTGGTTGTGGTCTTGCCGTGCATGCCGGCGATGGCGATGCCGTACTTGAGCCGCATGAGCTCGGCCAGCATTTCAGCACGCTGGATGACGGGAATCTTGCGGAAGTGGGCTTCGATGACTTCAGGGTTTGCAGCGCTGACCGCGGAACTGGTGACGACGACAGTGGCTCCGGCGACGTGGCTGGAATCGTGGCCCTCGTAGACGGTGGCGCCCAGTTGAGCGAGGCGGTCGGTGACCGGCCCACGGCGCAGATCGGAACCCGAGACCTTCATGCCGAGGTTGAGCAGGATCTCGGCAATGCCGCTCATGCCGATGCCGCCGATNNCGATGAAGTGCGCGTGCTGGGAGGTGGCAAACATGGAGGGTGAAGGTTCAGGGTAACAGACGGAAGCTGTCAGGGGTCAGTCGTCAGGGGTCAATTGTCAGTGGTCAGTGGGCAATGGGCAGTGGGCAGTGATCAGGACCAAGCAGCTCGTTCCTCACAATTGGGCCGGAGATGAGTCTCGTCTGGTCAAGGTCCCCTTCTGTCCACTGTTCACTGTCCANNCGTTTTCGATCTTGATGGTGAAGGTGCCGGAGATACCTTTCAATTCTCCGGTTCCGGAGCCCGGCACAGCGACGATGGACATTTTCATCCCGTTCTGGTCCATCGTGCTCGAGTGCTGCAGTGCGAAGCTGCCATGCTTTCCATTGAGCGTCCCAGTTATGAGTTCGACGGCGACGTAGCCGGCAACTCCCTGCTTCGGGTCACCACCCCCAATCATTTCGCCTTTTGAAGTTGCTTCAAGATCGCCGTGAATCTGCTTGTCGAGGGAATAGCGGCTGAGGCCCTCGGCGGGCGGTGACGGGAGTGGCTGCACTTTCACAGTGAAGGTGCCGTGTGCATGGTGCGTCATGGGGATCTCCTTTTGCTGTGCGNNGCGAGAACAATGCGAGTGCAAGGCTGATTGAAGTCAGAAATCGCGAAGTGGAGAATCGCATAGACAAGAGATTACGACAACGCTCGCGCAGGTGGGGGAATTGGGTAGGGGGCAATTTGAGAGCGCATTCCCTCAGGGGCTATTGGTTCCTGCAAAAGAAATGTCCTTGCGCCGTCCCT
>PKXI01000327.1 GCA_003133425.1 Acidobacteriaceae bacterium | reverse complement strand
GCTACTGGACCAACTTTGCCAAAACCGGCGACCCCAACGGCCCGGGCCTTCCTGAATGGCCAAAGCTCGGCGCAGACAACATGGTCATGCACCTGGACAGCACCATCACCTCAAGCCCATCCACGGTTGAGCCACGCTATGAGTTCTTGCTGAAAGGAATGCCGCCCGCGCGGCAGTGATTTGCCGGCATCNNGGCTCGCCTACTGGTTGACGCCTGCCGCCGCTGCAAAACCCGAAGCCTGTTCCTGGGGAATGGTGCTGATCGGAGGCGGCGCGGCGAACGAGGAATCCTTGGCATTGATGGCGCCCGAATAATCGGGGCCAAGGCCCAGCTTCTTGAGCGCGCGGGAGTCGGGCATCAGCTTGGTCTGCCAGCCCTGATCGCCTTGGAACTTCTGCATCGCGGCCTCGGTCGTAGTGTCCCACTTGCCCGTAGCTTCGCCGTTCATGTAGTGCTCGCGGATCAAAGCCTGCTGAATCTGCGTAACTCGCTCCGGATCAATAGCTTGCTGACCGTGCAGCCGGCCCTTCTTTTGCGCGGCCTTTTTTGTGCCCTTCTTGGACTTGTGGGGTTGCGTTTGGCCGCTGGTCGGCGCGCGGTGAATGCGCGACGCGAACGCCGCCGGTGTAATAAGGGCCGCGGATATTACGAATGCCACGCTTGCGCGAAAAATCAACACGATCAAGCTACCTCATTGAAATAAATTGTATTATCCAAGGCGATTCCGTGCAGTTTAGCGGAAATTCCCCCAATTCGGCAAGAGAAAAATCGATATTGTATCCAGTTCTTGACCACCTAAAGTAATGTTGCGCCGGCCGCTGAAATAAGCGGCCGGCGCCCTTTCTGACCCTACTGCAACGTCCCGCCCACGTAGTTGATTCCCTGGTCGGGATGGCGCGGGTCCAATACCTCGAACACCACATCGTCGCCTGTCTTCAGTTTCTTTACCACGGCATCAAACTGGTCCTTGGTCCCGGTGGCCTGCTTGTTAACCCGCGTAACTACCAGCCCCGGAGAAAGTCCCTGCAGATCGGCAAACGACCCGGTACGAACCGATTCGATCAGCACGCCCTGGCTGTGCAGCTTGGCCGCGGTTGCCTGCGATACCTCACGAACCACCAGCCCCAGCTTGGTTTCGCCTACATCCCCCTGGTTGTCAGGGTTGGCTTCGGCCGGACTGTTTCCCAGGTCTGCAAACACTTTTTCGCGATCGCCAATGGTCACCGTTGTGTCGGCCGGCTTGCCGTCCCGCATGTAACCCAGGCGAACAGTCGAGCCNNCCACCAGGTCGTTGCCGTCCTTGATGTTCTTCCCATCGATCGTCGTAATAATATCGCCCGGCTTCAGCCCCGACTTGTCCGCCGGCCCGCTTGGCTGAACTTCCTGCACCAGCACGCCATTCTTGAATCCATACACGCGATTGACCGCGCCGGAGAGCCCTTCACGGAACTGAATTCCGATGGACCCGCGCGTAACCTTGTGGGTCGAGCTGATCAAGTCGTTGTACACCTTCACCACGGTATTCGACGGCATTGCGAACCCGATGCCCTGGTAACCGGCCGACTGCGTATAGATAGCCGTATTCACCCCGATAACCTCGCCATTCATGTTCAGCAAAGGGCCGCCGGAGTTGCCCGGATTAATCGCCGCGTCTGTCTGAATAAAGTGCTGGAACTGCCCACTCGCGCCTGGATCGATCGTCCGGTTCTTCGCCGAGATAATGCCCGCAGTGACGGTCTGCGACAGCGCAAACGGACTGCCGATCGCCTCCACCCAGTCGCCCACCGCGGGGGTGTCCGAGTTGCCCAGCTTCACCGTCGGCAGCGCCGTGCTCGTGTCAATCTTGATCACCGCCAGGTCTGTAGCCTTGTCGGTGCCGATAACCCGCGCCGGACGCCCCAGATCCTGGGTGTCAGGATCGGTCGAAAGCTTCACATAAATCTTGTCGGCCTTCTCCACCACGTGGTAGTTCGTGATGATGTAGCCCTTCGCATCGACAATGAATCCCGACCCGAGCGATTCCTGCACGCCTCCGCCCTGGTCGCCGCCATCAGGCGAGGGAACCTGGCCGCCAAAGAACCTGTTGAAGAAATCCTGGAAGTTGTCCGGCCCCTGGCTCTGCCCCTGGCCCTGACCTTGTCCCGGCTGCTGATCGTCGTCGCCATCGTCGCCGTTGCCCGGATTCTTCTGGTTCGGCTGAACCTTGAAGTGGAAGTTGCGATGCCCCTTGTCTGCGGATTGCTTGGGCAAAGTCTCGGTGTTGATGTTCACCACCGCCGGCCCTACCTGGCGGGCTATCTTCACAAATTCATTGGGAGGGGTAGTGGAGTTCACCACCTTCAAAGGTGTGGCATCGGCGCTGTCGCTCTGCTGCTCCTGCCCGCTTACTCCATGCGCAGCAAAGGAACCGGCCACAATCGCGGCCGAAAGGGTGGCAAGCACGGCAAACGTCGAAGCGAGACGGCGTGAGCGCAGCCGTGCGAAGAGCGATTTCATGGATTCCTTGACCTCGTAAGGTGACCAACCTCGCGGCTGGGATGTTGAATTCACCAACTCTTAGTATAGCCAGTCGCGGGCAATCCCGTCTGGCTGGCCCAAAGGAGCGTTTACCGAGCCCAGGCCGATAAGCGGCGCTGCGGCAACCCGCCCCTTAGCACTGTTGCTTCGCCCTGCCCCTCCGCTTTAGACGCGATTGAACTGAAAAGAGTTGCGGCTGGTCACATCCCCCTTCGCAGTTTCAGCCCCCGCCGGAATGTATCCATGCGAATGTGGGGTTTCGCCCCAGATGGATCGTTTGCGTATGCAATTGAAAACGATCATGTGTCCACTTGCGGTTCATTGAATCCTCATCCCGCCCGCATAAACCTGCTGTCCCGCCACAAACGTCTCCAACACTTTAGTCTTTAAAATCTCCGCCGCCGCCACCGGATACAAATCCCGATCCACCAAAATAAAGTCCGCATCGAACCCGGCCACAAGTTTCCCCTTGCGCCCCTCCGCAAACTCCGCGTAGGCCGACCCCTGCGTGTACGCATAAAGCGCCTGCCCGCGCGTAATCCTGTTCTCCGGAAAATAGCTCTTGGTCCCCGCCTCATTCATCCGCGTTACCGCCGCATACAGCCCGCGAAACGGCGTAATCGGTTCCACCGGGTAGTCGGTACCAAAAGCCAACCGCACACCAACATCGAGAAAAGCCTTCCACGCATAGGAATAAGCTGCCCGCTTCGGACCCAGCCTCGCCTCGGCCCAGTTCATATCCGTCAGCAGGTGGCTCGGCTGCATCGATGCAATCACGCCCAGTTGCGCAAAACGCGAAACATCGGCAGGATCCGCCACCTGCGCATGCTCAATGCGGTTGCGCGAATTCTTCAAAACTCCATCCTGCGAATAAGCGTCCAACGCCATTGATACTGCCTTGTCGCCGATAGCGTGGAACCCCAACTGAAAGTCCGCCTGCGCCCGTTCCACTGCCATCTTGTTCAACTCCGCCTGTGTAAACTGTGGCAGCCCCGTATTCCCCAGATCATCGGCGTACGGCTCCTTTAGCGCCGCCGTCCGCGATCCCAGGGACCCGTCCATAAATCCTTTCAGCATTCCCGTATGCAGCATGGGATCGTTCAGGTCATGGTGGACGCGCATCTTCCTCAGCTCATCAAGAGAATCTGCAAACGGCAGCCACTCCGTAACCCGCAGGTTGAGCTTGCCCGCCTTCTCCAACTCCTCGAAGACCAGAAAATCCTCCCAGTCGCTGTTGTCCTGCACACTGGTCACGCCGTGCATCAACGCGTCGGCAATCGCCAGCTCGTCGCCGCGCATCCGCTCGTCCTGGCTCGGCGGCGGAATCACTCTTGCAACCAGATTCTGCGCCGACTCGCGCAGAATCCCCGTAGGCTCGCCGCGCGCATCCAAATCAATCGCCGCCCCCTGCGGCGCAACCGTCTTGCCCGTAATGCCTGCCGCCTTCAGCGCCGCTGTATTTGCAATCGCGATGTGTCCGTCGATGCGCTGCAGAAACGCAGGATGATCCCCCGAAACTTTGTCCAGCTCCTGCCGTGTAGGCAGTTTCTTCTGCGCCCACAGCGTGTGGTCCCATCGCCCGCCCGTCAACCAGTGGCCCGCAGGCGCATCTTTAGCAAAGTCGGCAATTTTCGCCAGCATCGCAGCCAGCGACTCCACGCCTCTCAAGTCCAGATTCATCTTGGTGCGCGCGGCCATTCCCAGGTGAGTGTGCGCGTCATTGAAACCGGGAAACACGAACACGCTTTTTCCACCGCCCTTCAAATCGCGCATCTGCGTCTTCGGCCCCGCCAGCCGCTTGATCTCTTCGTTGCTGCCCACGGCCAACACCTTGCCCCCGCCAACCGCCATCGCCTCAACAGTTCGCGGCTTACCTTCAGCAAGCCCCTCGCCCGTGTAGATAACCCCATTGAAGAAAATGACTTCCGCCGGAGAAGTTGGAGAATCCTTTAAGGCGTCGTTCACCGGCATCCTTGCATCCGCCAGCAATCGCATCGCACCGGCCGCTATCGGCATAGCGTCAGCCGCCATCGGCATTTCATTCCTCCGCGAGAGCTTTGTAACAGGGCACGACNNTTTTGGGAAGGGCACGACTTCAGTCGTGCCGCTAAAGCTAATAAAATCGATGGGCTTTAGCCCCTGCGCATTTTGCGCGGAACAGAGAGAGGCGCCCGCAAGAGTCACGGCGAACAAGGCAGCCAAAACACGCATGCGCGGAGTGTAGAGCATTTTCATCGACTACGTAAGAATTGGGTGCCCCAGAGCCTGCCCTGAGCGAAGTCGAATGGGTCCCGATTTCGGAACCTGGGAATTCAATACACCAAATTCGCTCTCAGCCGACTCCCCACAAATGCTGGGTGCCCCATCCTTTCCGCGCTCCTTGCGGAAGGGTGGGAAGCCTCAGAATTTCATTTCGAACTGCTTTGAAAGACCACCCCCGCCGCCCTACTGCTCCGCCGCCCACTCCAGCATCGCCAGCGTCAGCAGCAACACCCGCCTCAGCCCCGACTCGCGATCCTTGGCTGAATACCATTCAGCCTGCGTATGCGCACCGCCGCCGTCGCCCCCCGCTCCCATTGACAACGCAGGAACGCCCAGTGATAGAGGAATATTGGCGTCCGTCGATCCCAAGCGCAGATCTGTCCGCAGTCTCAGATGCCGGTCCACTGCCCGCAAAGCATCAAGCAGGGGAGAGTCGGCCGGCAAGTTGGCAGCGGGCCGGTCTCCAATCTTGACGATGGTGAAGCTGAGAGGCTTTTCCCCATTCGCCGTGCCCACCTTTGCCCGGCCGTTCCAGTGCGACACCGCATCTTCAACTGCCCGATGTAATGCCACCTCAAGCCGCAGCAACTGTCCCGGATCGGTAGAGCGCAGATCAATCGCCGCCTGTGCGCTCTCCGGAATCGAGTTCACGCTGGTGCCGCCGCGAATGGTGCCCACATTTAGAGTGGTGCGCGGCTCCTCGGGCAATGAGACTTCCGCCAGCGTCGCCAGCGCCGTAGCCAGCGCGGCAATCGGGTTAGCCGTACCCGCATCGGTAAAGCTGTGCCCACCGGGCCCGTTGATCGTCACCTGGTAACGCCGGCTCCCCAGTGCCCGGGTTACTGCCGAGTCCGCGCCTGCGCCGTCCAGCACAATATGCGCCGCAACGCGCCCGGCCAGAGATCTCTGGTTATAGAAGTGGCGCACCCCGCGCAGATCGCCTTCGCCCTCTTCGCCCACATTGCCAAGAAAGATCAGCGGCGCAGGCAATGTGATCTTTGCCTCCACCAGCGCCCGGGCAATCGCCAGCATCCCCGCCACTCCGGCGCCATTGTCGCAAGACCCCGGAGCCTGCAGCCTGTCGCCGTCCATCACAGGATGCAGCGGCGTCTCCGCAGGGAACACCGTGTCGAGATGCGCGGAGAGCACCACCACCGGCCCTGAGCTTTCGGGAGGCAGTTTCACAGCCGCCAGCGTCCCATACACATTCCCAACCGCGTCAGTCTGAACATCGGTCAACCCGGCCTCTGCAAACTTAGCCGCGAGCCAATCTGACCGCGCCTGCTCGCCGAAAGGAGGCGCAGGAATAACCACCAGCCCCGCCTGCCAGTCCATGATCGTCTTTGGGTTTCCGTGCAGCCAGGCGAATGCCTCGTGTACAGGCCTCTGCGCCGCCAAGGCAGTGACGCGTGAGAAAGACGAGCTGCGGAAAAAGAGGGGCATGCCAGTGGTTTCAGGTTAGCAGCACCATGCCAATCACATCGGTTCGGTCGGGTGCCCCAGAGCCTGCCGTGAGCGAAGTCGAATCGGTCCCGATTTTGGGACCTGGGATTGCTCCTCCGTGGTCTCTCCACGACCTCTTGCCACCGGGAACAGACGATCGACAAATGCCCCCTGCTCCACAGTCAGCAAAAACGCAAAGAAACTATGCTTTTTCAGCACATTACTCCATCTTTTAGCCCCATTTAGGCCTCTTTTGCGCACTTTTCGGGTAATCCCCGACAACCCTTTGGCTACTTTCGGCACCTTTCCAGCAGCCAAATCGCCGAATTGGGTTGCTGAAAAGGTCAAGTGCTCAAGAAAGTACAACCTTATAGGCGAACATTTGGCCCTGTTTCGCAACCTTGTAAGCGATCGTTGAGCGCTTTCGACGCACCACCTGGGCCAACCTCTCAACGCCCGTTTTAAGCATCCTCGCCATATTCCACGGAGTGCAAAAACAGCCCCCGCGCCGGGGCCGTAGGTCCCGCCGCGGCCCGCGCCCGCGCCGCCAGAATCCCCGGAATATCTCCAGCCTTCAGCCGCCCTCGCCCCACGTCCACCAGCGTTCCCACCAGGTTGCGAACCATGTGGTGCAGGAACCCGTTTCCCCTCACGCGATACACCAGCAACTCTCCTGCCTCCCCACGCTGCCGCTCCCAAGTAGAGGAGAAGATCGTCCGAATCGCAGTCGCCTTTGCTCCCTCTTCATCGTCCAGGCTCAACTCAGAGTTCCTGCTGCTCAGGTCAGGATCGGTAGCCGCAAAGCTGAGGAAGTCATGCTCTCCCTCAAACAACCTTCCCGCGGTTTGCATGGCATCCAAGTCCAATGGCCATGGGCATGCGAGCACGTAGCGCGCCAGAACCGGCAGGCAGATCTCCTCTCGAAAAATTCGATACTCGTAGGTCTTCGCCACCGCCGAGTGCCGCGCATGAAATGTATCCGGCACAATTCTCGTCTCGACGATGCGGATCGATGGAGGCAGCGTCCGATTGAGCGCGCGCAGCAAATTCTGTGGCGGAATGGGAGCCTCTAAAGTGAAGCTCGCAACTTGCCCCAATGCGTGGACCCCGGCGTCCGTTCGGCCGGATCCCTGCGGCAGCGGAGACTCGCCCGTAACGCGTCCCAGAGCCGCCTGCAGCTCGCCCTGAACGGTGGTCTCTCCGGGCTGCACCTGCCAGCCCCGAAAATCCGTCCCGTCATAGGCCAGCGTAACCTTCCAGGTCCGCAGCTCCGGCACATTTTCAGCGAATTCGTTCATCAATTTCCACGTGCATCTAAGGGTACCCGACCCACCCGCTCGAAGAAGAAATAAGCGTCAGTAAGATATACTCAGCTTTCTGCATTTGATCGCTATCAGGCTGCTGCAGAGAGTGCATTCCGGGGTGCATGGAACGAAATTGGCGAAGAACTCGTAGTGCTGGATGAGCCAAGCAGCGATCCGGACTCGAAAATCGCCCCGGATCATCACAAATTTGCGTCCGGAGAGGCTCTCCGGACGTCTTGAAGAATGGCAACCCACATGCCTCAGCTATTCGTGGAGAGGAACCATGCATTTGCACCGTACACGTGTGTTCGATGGGCAAGAAGTGACCGCGCAGGACAATTCTGAAATCACAGGACGCAGGCAGTCAGCCGGAAAGCTGCGCGCAATCGCGGCGCTGATGCTGACGATGGCTTCTTGCATGCCTTCAGGTATGGCCGCACAGACCCCGGCTGGAACAAATGGTCCGGATAAAGCTGCGTCCGACCTGCCGTCGGCGCCGGCTCCGATTCCGACCGAGCCTTTTGCCCTCAACAGGTCCGCACGGGATTTTACCAAGCCCTATGCCGGGTTTCTCAGCAATCCGATCAACAAGTTCCGACCGACGAACATTGAAAAGGCAAGCTTCGCAAACTCGGTGCGACTCAGCGATATGGTGAAAGACGGCAAGATCTACCTCAGCCTCTCTGATGCCATCGCGCTGGCTCTTGAGAACAATTATGACATCGCCATTGCCCGCTATGATCTGAGCATCGCGGACACCGACATTCTGCGCACGAAAACTGGAGCCGCGCCGCTGGGCGTGCCGACGGGACTTGTGGCTAATACGCTGGGCGGATCGGCCACGATTCTGAGCACGGGCGGCGGACCCGGCGGGACCACGGTAGGCTCAGGTGGCGCAGGTTCCGGCGTGAGCGGCTTGTCGCTGACCACAGCTGGCGCCGGGCCAACACCGGAGTCTCTCGATCCCTTTCTTGGCGCCACCATTTTGTTCGACCGCGACCATCTGCCTACTACGAGCTTCTTCTCGGTGGGTTCCACCACGAGCGACCAATATAATTTCACCTTCAACCAGGGCTTCGTGACCGGCTCGATGTTCCAGTTTGGTTTCAATAACAACCGCACCGCAACTACCAATCCGACTTCGCGCTTTAGTCCCGAGTATCTTTCCAACTTCAGAGCGACAGTAACCCAACATCTGCTGCAAGGCGCAGGTATATGGGTCAACAAGCGCTTCATCTACCAGGCGTTGAACGACCGGCGCATAGTCGATTCTTCGTTCCGTCAGCAGATTCTCTACACCGTCAACCAGGTCGAGTCCATTTACTGGGGCCTGGTGCAAGCGTATGAGGATGTGCAAGCCAAGGAGCGCGCGCTCAACCAGAGCAGCAAGCTTTTGGGAGACAACCAAAAGCAGTTGGAGATCGGCACCATGGCCCCGCTGGACGTGGTCAACGCCCAATCGACAGTTGCGACTGACAGGCAGGCCCTCATCAGTTCTCAGAGCGCCTTGAACTATCAACAACAGATCATCAAGCAGGCCATCGCCCGCAACCTGAACGATCCCGCGCTTTCTGCTGCGCCTGTGATTCCCACTGATCGCGTCAGCCTCGATGTGATTCCCGAAGAAGGTCAACCGGCGGAGGCTCTGGTACAGGAGGCTTTTCAGCGCAGACCGGAGCTGGAGCAAGCCGTGCTTACGCTCCGCAACGACGAGATTACGCTGAAGGGCGCACGCAATGCGTTGCTGCCCACTCTGGACGCATACGGGTACTATCAAGGCCAAGGCGTCGCCGGGTCAGCAAATCCCAACCTCAGCACTATTTATTGCGGCGGCCCCTGCCCGACCGGCGCCAGCGGCTATGGAACGGCGTTCAGCCAGGAGTTTAACAGCACGGCTCCAGACAAGGGCATTGGGTTCTCGTTGAACATTCCCTTGCGCAACCGCTACGCACAGTCGGTTCAGGAGCGGTCGCTGATGGAGTATCGCCAGGCAGAATTGCGGCTGGCGCAGCTTTATACGCAGATCCGGATGCAGGTTGTAAATGCCAAGTTCGCGCTCACCAACGATCGTGCCCAGGTGCAGGCGGACCTTGCAGCCAGGGACTACAACCAGCAAAGCCTCGACTCCGAAGAGAAGAAGCTGAGGTTGGGCGCATCCACCACTGCCAACGTGCTGTTGCAGGAGCGCAATCTGGCTGTGGCGGAAGACAATCTCATTGCAGCGAATGCCGCCTATGCCAAGGATCGCGCCGGACTATATCAGACGCTCGCGACCACCTTGCAGCATTACGGCATCAACCTGCCTGAAGCGGCTACCGGGGAGATTAAGACCACCCCGGCGGTGCCTGGTGTGCAAGCGGCTCCGCCGAGCAAGGAACCCTCGATGACTCCGCCTTCGGGCCGGTAGCTTTCTGCTGGAAGAAACAAAAATGCCCGGCCGTGTGCCGGGCATTTTTGCTCAGCTTGCTGGAAAAATCGTATTGTGGCATTGCTTTGAAAGGGCATGGCTTTAGCCGTGCCGCAAATGCGCTCAAATAAGCGTGGGCTTTAGCCCCTGAGGTATGCTTTTCGCCGGCTTCGCTGGGAAACCCGAGAGATGCCAGCAGTCTGAAATTCCCGGCCGGGCATTTTTGTTTGCGGTGGGCAGCTCTTGCGGGGAAACCTCTATCGTTCCGCGACCTGGTCAAGCAAATCGAAGAACTCAGGGAAGCTGATGGCCGCCGATTCCGCACCCTGAATCAGCGTATCGCCGTCGGCGCGAAGCGCAGCCACGCTGAAGGCCATGGCAATACGGTGGTCGCCGCCGGAGTCAATCACCGCGCCGTGCAGAGTCTGGCCGCCCGGTACATCCAAGCCGTCTTCGAACTCGGCCACCTCGGCCCCCATGGCGCGCAGATTCTTCGCCACCAGTGCAATGCGGTCAGACTCCTTGACGCGCAACTCCTTTGCGTCGCGGATGCGAATGCCGCCACTCGTATATGGTGCAATGGCCGCCAGCGCCGGCAATTCATCAATGAGCTGTGCGGCAAGCGCGCCACTTATCTCCGTCGTTCCAAGTCCTTCGTCTGGTGCTGAGACCTGCACTGTGCCCACCAGTTCAGCGTGTTTCTCCTCAAGGTGGAGAACTGCGATCTTCGCGCCCAGCGCGGTCAACACGTCGAGCAGTGCGGCGCGCGTAGGATTAAGCCCAAGAGAATCGAGCAACAGCCCTGATCCCGGAAAGAGCGCAGCGGCGCAGAGAAAGAAAGCGGCGGACGAAAGATCGCCCGGTACAGCGGCCTCGATGGCATGAAGCTTCTGCGGGCCGATGATCGAAACTGAGTCCAGCGTGCGCGTCAGCGTTGCTCCAAATGCGCGCAGGGCCAGCTCGCTGTGATCACGGGTGCGGACAGCCTCTCGCACCGTTGTTGTCCCGGCGGTTTGCAGGCCGGCCAGCAGTACGCACGTCTTCACCTGCGCGCTCGGAACCGGCGTGGTGTAGTCAATTGGCTTGAGCGACGTTCCCTCAATGGTCAGCGGCGCGTGGCCGTCAGTGAGCGTGAGCTTGGCTCCCATCGCTTCCAGCGGCTTGCGGATGCGCTCCATCGGGCGGCGGGACAGCGAGGCATCTCCAATCAGCGTGAAGCTGCCCTGTTGGGGAGAAAGCAGTCCGGAAATCATGCGCATCGTCGATCCGGAATTGCCGCAGTCGAGCGGACTGCCGGAGGGTGTCACTCGTCCTGCCACACCGGTGATTTCCACGGCCTCGTTACCAATTCTGTTTACCGTCGCGCCCAGACCTTCCATGCAGGCAAGCGTTGAGGCGCAGTCCGCGCCTGTCGAAAAGTTGGTGAAGCGCGAAGTCCCTTCAGCGAAAGCGCCCAGCATGGCGTAGCGGTGGCTGATCGACTTGTCTCCAGGCAGGCGCAGGCTTCCGGAGACGTTGCGGGCTGGGCGGATCAGGCGTTCTTCGGTGGTGGTATCCAAGGGGGCTCCGGAGTGGCTGGTCGCTTCCTTAAGTCTATCGGATCAGAGAACAGAGACTCAGTTCTGGGGAATAGAATGACGATGAGTTAGCGAGTTAGCGGACGCGCAGCACGATGATAGTTTCGTCATCGAAGCGGTCCTTCGTGCCCTGGAAACGCGACACGTCTTCGAGGATCGCGTCGGCAATCTCGAGTGCGGGCTGTTCGCGGTGGGCGCAGAGCAGGCCGGCTAGCCGTTCCTCTCCGTACATCTCTTCCTTTCCGTTTTCGGCGTCAAGGATTCCATCCGACACGAAGACAATAGCGTCCCCAGGCTGAGTGGCCAGGTTGAACTCCTCATACGTGACATCCGGAAACAGCCCAAGCGGGAAGCCCTCAACCTTAACGGTCACAGACTGGCCGGAGCGGCAGAAGACCGGCTGAACTGCGCCGGAGTTGGCCACCGTCAACGTCTGGTTCTGGTCGTTCCAAAGCGCGAAAAGCATGGTGACATATTGCGACTCGAGCTTGCGCTCCTGAAGAGCATCGTTGAGCAGCTTCAACATCTGCGCAGGCTCCGGCTGCTGTGCGGCCGCTGCGCGCATGATGCCGCTGACCAGCGCAGCAAACAGCGCCGCGGGCGCAGCTTTTCCGCTCACGTCGCCAAGCACGATGGCGGTTCGTCCATCGCCGTAATCGAGAAAGTCGTAGAGATCGCCGCCGATGGTGCGTGCCGGTAGAAAACGGACCGCCATCTCAGCGTGTGGATGCGAAGTCGCGGCCGAGGGCAGCAGGCGCAGCTGCACCTCACGTGCCATGGCGATATCGCGTTCAAGTTGACGTTCCTGGGTGCGGACAGCCTGGTACAGCCGGGCGTTTTCAATTGCGATCGCTACCTGTGCGGCCAGCGTCGTCAGTACGCGCTCATGTTCTTCCGTGAAGAAATGGGGGCGTGTGTGTTCCAGGTCGAGCACGCCGATGATGCGGCCCTTGTAAAAGAGAGGCATCACCAACTCGGATCGGGTCTCCTCGTTCATGGGCAGATAGCGCGGGTCCTTGCTTACATCAGGGACATTCACGTGGCGCCATTCACGCACCGCTGCGCCCACCAGTCCGCTGTTCACGGGGATGCGGCGCAGTGGCGCATGGGCGGAACCGAACCGCCATGCGTAGCGGGTGATCAGCGTTTCACCCTTCTCGTCCAGCAGCATGATGGTGAACATCTGGTAATCGATGAGGCGGCGCAGAAGCTGGCCCACGCGTTCCAGCAGCGGGCCCAGTTCCAGAATCGATGCCAGTTCGACGGAGATCTCGTTGAGCACCTCGAGCGTCTGCGCCTGGCGGGAGACACGGGCGTAAAGCCTGGCGTTCTCGATGGCCTGGGCGATGCGTGAGGCAGTGACAGTGAGCACGCGGAGATGCTCTGGTTTGAAGTAGCCCGTCTCTGTGCTCTCCAGATCCATGACTCCGATGAGGCGGTTCTTGGCAATCAGCGGCACCGCGAGCTCGGAGCGGACGTCCGGATTGGCGCTGACGTAGTGCTCTTCGCTGGTGACATCGTTAAGAAGCACGGGTAGGCGCGTGAGGGCGACTTGCCCAACTACGCCCTTGCCGACCGGGATGCGCGTCCGTTCCACCTGGGGCGTGTGGCCGATCTGGAACCGCATGCGCAACTCGTGGGTGCGGTCGTTGAGCAGAAAAATGGCGAATATCCGGTAATGAATTACGGCGCGCACAAGCTCAGACGTTCGATTGAGCAGCGTTTGCAGGTCCAGCGTAGTGTTCAGCGCGTCTGTTAGCTTCATCAGGTACGCGACGTCGGCAGGTTCAACGCGCGGGTTGATGGGGTCGAGAAGCACATCGCTGGCGGGGCGATAGTCGCCCTCGAACTCGGTTCCATGCGGCGGAGATTGGGGAATTTCGGTCATATGTGTCGAAGGGAATGATAACGCAAAGGACAGTTGTCAGTGGTCAGTTCTCAGTTGTCAGTTGCCACCCATTCAAGGTCGTTGCTTCGTGAACGGCAGGATGGTCCCTTGGACTCTGGATTTCGGACGTAAAATCGGTGGGGAGAAAATCTCAGCTCGGGTCGGTTCAGGAGCCGCCGCGGGAAAACTGACAACTGACAACTGAAAACTGACCACTGTTCTTATTCCGCTCCCAACTCTCGCACGATCGCAACTGACGCCGACGCTCCAATGCGGTTGGCGCCGGCCTCAAGCAGGGCCTTCACGCCCGCCAGGGTGTGAATTCCACCCGATGCCTTGACTCCGCAGCGCCCCCCAGCCACACCACGCATCAGGGCAACGTCGGCCGGGGTCGCGCCGCCGCGGAATCCAGTCGAGGTCTTGATGAAGTCCGCTTCAGCCTGGATAGCGATCTCCGCGCCCCGTAGTTTTTCTTCCATACTCAAGAGTGATGTCTCAAGAATCACCTTGAGCAGAGCACCGTGATGGTGGGCGACGGTCACCGCCGCGTGGATAGTGTGGTGGACGGCCTGGTGGTTGCCGCTCTTGAGCTGGCCAATGGGGATCACCATGTCCAACTCGCGCGCACCCAACCGAATCAGGGCGGCCGCTTCCTGGCGTAGTGTGGAGACCAGTGAAGCACCGAAGGGGAACCCGATAACCGCGCCGACGGGAATGCCGGTCCCCGAAAGCACGCCCACAGCCGTTGAGGCCCAGACCGGGTTGACCATGGCGCAGGCAAATCGATAGCGGATGGCCTCGTCGCAAAGGCGTTCCACTTGCGAGCGCGTTGCGTCGGGCTCCAGCAGAGTGTGGTCAATCACCCCGGCCAGCGCTTGCCAGCAGCTGAGAGCATTGGCGGCGAACGCAGCCGAATCGAATGTGCCGTTGTCAAATTCAAGGTCCGCTTGCTCAATGGGAATCGGCACAGTCATGGTTATTGCTCCTGGGTTGCGGAATGCCACTCGCCACGGCCGGCTCGCCGCGCACTCTCCGGGAGATGAGTATAGTGCTTCCCGGACGTCGGGACCAAACGTTTGGATGCCAAAGTTCGGGTAGGGTTTACAACCGGTCGCGCCGGCGCGGTTATCCCAGAGCAGCTATTCCTGGTCCCCAGGAGGCATCACGCAGATATCAGGCAGATTCCGGTAGCGCTCAGCGTAATCCATTCCGTAGCCGATGACGAAAAGGTTGGGAATGGAGAAACCCACATAGTCGGCCTCGATCTTTTCAATGCGCCGCGAGGGTTTGTCGAGCAGCGTGGCGATGCGCAGGCTCTTCGGGTGCTGCTGCAAAAAAAGCTTGCGCAGGTAAGAGAGCGTGAGGCCGGTGTCGAGAATATCCTCGACTACCAGCACATTCTTCCCCTCGATGGAGTGGTCAAGGTCCTTGATGAGCTTGACCGCGCCGGAGGAACGCTGCCCCTTGCCGTAGCTGGTCGTTGCGACAAAGTCGAAGGTTGCGTCAACCTGAATAGCTCGCGAAAGGTCGGCCAGAAAAGGCGCCGCGCCCTTGAGGACGCCAATCATGACCAGTTTCTCGCCGCTGAGGTCATTGGTTATCTGCGCGCCCATTTCGGTGACGCGTTCGGCGATCTGCTGGCGCGAAAAAAGAACTTCAAGCCCCTGGTAGGTCATGGTAGCCATGCACACAGTATCGCGCGAATCGGGGGAATCGGGTATGTGCAAATCAGGCTCGTTTCCAGGCTTGCCGGACTCGGAAGTGGATGAGTTTGAAGACTGCGGGCTCAATAGGCTGAGGGGAAAGCGGTTCCATTGAAGAAATCCAAAGGCAGCGCAGCTGACGACGAATCCAAACCACGGCGGGAACATATCGAAACACATCGCAAGTATCTGAAAATAAACACGGAGGTCGCAGGCTGGGCGCCAGCCCCGCGCGATGCCCCGAAATCACATTTCCCAGAGAACCCATCTCGCGATTCGCATGGGCCTTTCCTTGAAGAGAAGGGGGGCGGCAAGACCTTCCGATCTTCTCCGAAGAGCCTTGAGAGGGAGTTAAGGCCGAAGAACGCCTTTTTCAGGGAAAGCACAGCCCAGGAAGTTTGCCAGGTATTTACTGTACGGATCGAAAGGAGCGATGGAATTGACAAGATGGTCTGACCAAACTACCATTGCCGCCAGGAATAATTTCACTTGCAGATCGGAATTGGCAAGGACTCCTCAATCTGGGGAATAAGGCCAGCGAGGCCGAACCTCGTATCCTCCTACGACCAATTCCATTTGAAGATGTAGCGCAGGAAGTTTTGTTGCCACAAGGCGGAGAAGGAGAATGCGATGGAAATGCTGACTCTTGAAGGAGTCCAGAAACTGATTGGCGCAGCAGTCACAAAAGCAACGGCGGACTTTCATCGGCCAATCTGTGTTTCAGTGTGCGACGAATGCGGATTCCTTGTTGGCTTTGCGCGCATGGAAGGAGCGCCACTGCGCAGCATCGAGATTTCGCAGAACAAGGCGTTTACGGCAGTCCGCATGGGCGTATCTACAGATAAGTTTCAGGCACGCCTTGAGCGCGACCACCTTGAAGCCAGCTATTTTGGAAAGCGCATGACGCCGCTTCCCGGTGGAAACCTGCTGACCGATCCGAAGGGCAAAGTGCTGGGTGCAATTGGAGTAAGCGGTCTGGCCCTGAACGAAGACCAGTCAATTACCGAATCACTGGCAGAGCTGGCAAACGCAGGGCAGTTTTAGTGAACCGGGATCCTCTGGATTCTCATTTGCTGTAAAGAAAGTTGGGCACTCAAAAATGAGCAAGATTGCATTCATCGGATTAGGGATCATGGGCAAACCCATGAGCAAAAACCTCATCAAGGCCGGACACGAACTGGTTGTCTTCGACATTGACAAGGCAGCTTTGGAAGAGTTGAAGCAGGCCGGGGCCGAAGTCGCCGTCTCGCCCAGAGATGCGGCTTCAAAAGCCAACACCATCATCACCATGCTGCCTAATTCACCGCAGGTGAAGACGGTAGTTCTGGGCAAAGACGGTGTCATTGAAGGTGCACAGAAGGGTTCGATCGTTGTTGATATGAGTTCGATCGCTCCTCTAGTCGCCAGGGAAGTTTCCGCGGCACTATCTCAGAAAGGCATCCGCATGCTCGACGCGCCGGTAAGCGGCGGTCAGCCCAAAGCTATCGATGGAACCCTTTCCATCATGGTCGGAGGAGCGCAAGCGGATTTCGACGAGATACTCCCAATCTTCAAAGCGATGGGATCTTCGGCTGTGCTGACAGGAACCGTAGGAGCCGGCAATGTCACCAAGCTCGCCAATCAGATCATCGTCGCCATTAACATCGCAGCGGTTTCAGAAGCGCTGGTGATGGCAACCAAAGCTGGCGTTGACCCGGACCTTGTGTACAAGGCGATCCGCGGCGGTCTGGCTGGAAGCACAGTCCTCGATGCCAAGGCCCCGCTCATGATGGACCGGAAATTCAATCCCGGCTTCCGCATCAACCTGCACATCAAAGATCTGGGGAATGTGCTGGAAACCAGTCACGAAATCGGCGTGTCGCTGCCGCTATCGGCTGTCGTGATGGAGATCATGCAAGCACTCAAAGCTGATGGGATGGGTGACCTTGATCACGGAGCCATGGTGCAGTTCTACGAAAAGCTTGCACATGTAGAAGTCAAGCGGTAACCAACGTGTGCGTTCGCGCAAGGCAATACCGTTATCAGAATTTGTACTAAGAGGATTAGCCATGAAGGTTGCAGAAGTAGTTGTTAGGATTCTTGAAGATGAGGGTATCCGCGTTGCATTTGGTATACCCGGCGCCGCAATTAATCCGGTTTACGGATTTTTACAAAAGTCAAAGATCAAGCACTATATTGCCCGCCACGAAGAGGGTGCATTGCACGCAGCAGACGGATACTTCCGAGTCTCCGGAAAGCTGGCACTCGCAATTTGCACCTCCGGCCCGGGTGCTACGAACTTCGTTACCGGCCTTTACACGGCACAGGCGGATTCAATTCCTCTGATCGCCATTACCGGCAACGCCAACGTAAGTTCGTTTGGCAAAGGTGCCTTCCAGTGTGTCGACATTGCGACCATCGCAAAGACGGTTTCAAAAGCGACCTGGTGCGTTACCAACCCGGCTGACGTCCCCGGTGTCATGCGCGAGGCGTTTCGCACAGCGTGTAGCGGGCGTCCGGGCCCTGTGCTCATCGATCTGCCACTCGACGTGCAGATGGCGGAGATTGACTATGATCCGGCGAAAGATGGCCCATTGCCCTGGACCAGGCCAACAGCGGAACCAAAAGCCATCAGCCAGGCCATGGATCTGATTATGGAAGCCAAGGCCCCGCTCATGATTTTGGGTGGCGGCGTAATTCTTTCCGACGCAACTGCGGAATTTCGTGAGTTGGCCGAGTACCTTCAGATCCCGGTGATCATGACTTACATGGGCAAGGGCGGCCTTCCCTACGAGCATCCGCTGAACGCAGGGCACGCCGGCATTCAAGTCGGCCAGCCGATCGGCAATAAGACGTTCCTCGAATCTGACCTTGTGATTGGTGTCGGCTGTCGCTTCACCGACCGGCACACGGGCAAGCTCGATGTGTACAAGGGAAACCGCAAATTCATCCACATCGACATTGAACCTCATCAGATCGGCAATGTGATCCCGGCGGATGTAGGCATCGTTTCTGACGCAAAGAGCGCCTTGGTTGCGCTGCTTGAAGAAGCAAAGAAGCGCGGCTATCATCCGCAGCCGTCGGAGCGGGTCAAGAAACTGCCTGAAACCCGCACCCAGTTGCATCGCCCCATGGAACTCGACGAGGTGCCGATTCGTCCGCACCGGGTTTTCCAGGAACTCAACAAGTTCTTCCCGCCTAACACGATCTTCACCGCCGGCTGCGGCATTACGCAGATATGGTCGGGCCAGCTACAGGACATCGAACTGCCGCGCCGCTATATTCCTTCAGGTGGAGCGGGCACGCTCGGCTATGAACTGCCGGCTGCAATTGGCGCCAAGGTAGCCTGTCCCAACGACCCATGCGTCGTTGTGGTGGGCGACGCAGGATTGCTCTTCATGGTGGAAGAGCTGGCCATGGCCGGGCAATACGACCTGCCTGTCATCGTCGTGGTAGTCAACAATGGCTACCTCGGATTGATCCGCCAGAATCAGAAGTATGCCTATGGCTACGAGCATGGAGTCAGCCTGTGGTATTCAAAGGACGGAGAAAAGGGCCACATCTACCCCGACAATGTGAAACTCGTGGAGGCTTTCGGAGGAAGGGGCGAAAGAGTCTTTGAGCCCGGGAATCTGTCCACAGCGTTTGATCGGGCGATGAAGTCGAAGGTTCCTTACCTGATTGATGTAATCGTCTCGCGTGAAGCCGATTGTTCGATGGGTGGAGCAATCAACGCCGTTCGCGAATTCGTTTAGCGCGAAGTTCGAAGCCAAATCAACCGGTCATCGCCAGTCCAGCTGTCGATGCCCGGCCTGCCCAAGTGAGTTGAATCTGAGTCAAAGCCCAAAGGTGAATCTCTGTGCAAACGCAATGGTTCCATAACTACTCTGCGGTCGGAGGCAGCCTTGGCCTGACTGCCTCTGTTGTCTCGATCCCGATCCTCTTTCTCTTCTGGGCCCTGTCCGTAAAGAGGATGAAGGGACACATCGCAGGGTTGCTCACGTTGCTGTTGACTCTGGTAATTACCATCGTTGGTTACAGAATGCCGGTTCCTGTCGCATTATCGGCAGCGGCGCTCGGCATGGTCAGTGGCTTGATTCAAATTGGCTGGATCATTCTGGCCGCGGTCTTCCTCTATAACCTTGTAGTGGATTCGGGACAGTTGGAGATTGTCAAAAGCTCAATCTCCTCTTTATCTACCGACCGAAGGCTGCAGGCCCTGCTCATCGCGTTTTGCTTCTCGGCCTTCCTTGAAAGTACGTCGGGCATGGGCGCCCCGGTTGCAGTCTGCGCGGCCATGTTGATCGGTCTCGGGTTCTCTCCCTTGCCTGCCGCGCTCATCTGTCTTGTCGGCAACACGGCGCCGGTACCATTTGGGCCGTTGGGCGTGCCAACCCTGATGATGGCAAGCGTCACGCGAATCGGCGATCGGGTTCTCGCCAAGGCAGTAGGCGTCGACATGATGGTGGTGGCGTTGATTGTTCCCATCTTCATGCTGGTTGTGTTGGCGGGCTGGAAGAAAGCAATGGGCGCTCTGCCGGCGGCACTGGTAGCCGGCGGCAGCTATGCCATTACCTGCTTGCTAGTGAGCCATTACATCGGCGCAGAGTTACCAGCCCTGGCGTCTTCTCTTGTTTCCATCGTTTGCCTCGTGGCGTTTTTAAAGCTGTGGAAACCAAAGACGATCTTTCGGTTTAAGAACGATCCCGACACCGCAAGCGAGACCAGAACGCATTACAGCGCGGGCCAAATCATCAAAGCCTGGCTTCCTTTCGCAATCTTGATGGTTACGCTCGGCATTTGCACCATCCCGGCGCTCAAGCTATGGGCTGCCAATGTCTGTCATCTGGTCATGAACATCTCCAGTTGGCCCTTCCTCGATGGAATCGTTTTTAGAACCGCGCCTATCGTTTCAAAGCCGTCGGTGTATGCGGCGAGTTTTCGCTGGGAGTTCGGTACCGCCGCCGGTTCAGCCATGTTCCTGTCTTCGCTGATCTCCATGGCCGTTCTCAGGATCGCTCCAGCGACCGGAGTGAGGGTATTTGTAGCGACCCTCAAGCAGTTGAGATTTGCACTCATCACCCTCGCATCCGTAGTCGGCATTGCCTATGTTGCAAATTATTCGGGAATGTCCTACACCCTCGCGCTCGCGTTCGCTCATTACACAGGCAAGGCCTTTCCCGTATTCTCCCCAGTCATTGGATGGCTGGGGGTTTTCCTCACCGGCTCGGTTACCTCCTCTGCCGTCCTGTTTGGGAAATTGCAGCAAGTCACGGCCATGCAGATCGGTATCAATCCTGTCCTGACCACATCGGCCAACCTCGCCGGAGGCGTAGCGGGCAAGCTTATCTCTCCTCAATCACTAGCAATTGCCTGTGCGGCCACGGGCATGGTTGGCGGCGAGACAGATATCTTCAGAAGGACATGGAAGTACTCGCTCTTGCTACTTCTCTTGATCATCGTTCTAATCGTCCTCCAGGCATACGTCGTGCCGGGCATTGTGCCGCAGGATGTTTCCGGATTGAATCCATAAAGCGACAAAAGCCGGCCAGAAACTCGACGTGTGTGAAGAACTGACGGCGAAGCCGGATGGTGTTTGCTCCGGTTGAACCTCCGGATCGCCCGAATGAAGCTGACAACTGCCGCCGGCGCGGATGAATGACTCCCGCCTTCTCCGCGAAAGCGGCAGGGGAGCACCCCAAGACAGGCTGGAATGATGGTCGAAGGGAACTTATCGACCGCCTCTATGCCTCTCATGTTTCAGTGATTTGGCGCTCTGCTGCGTCGCGCGCTGTTTTCTTGTGGGATTCCATTGACAATGGTATGACCATGTGCCTATGATTCTCCCGACCATCGAAACACGTCTGGTGAGCAGATGATTTCAGGGCTCACTCGTGTGCCTGTTTGGATGCAGCAAAGTGCTTCTTGTATGGGAGTAGCTTTGCCAATACTTTAGTTCGCGGAATCGCGAACTTACTGAAGGAGGCTAATCGAAATGCTTCACGAAACAACCCAAGCAGTATTTGTTGAAGATGTGGCGAGCCAGAGGCCGAAATCGAAGACTCGGCGGACTGTTTCGCTTTGCAAGGAAGCGCGGGAGAACCCCGTAGTCTCCCCAGGAAGAAATCGCGTTGTCCTGAATGTAACCGCTTTCATCGCGTTCGCCATGCTGGTGCTGTGCCCGTTGACCGCGCAAGAAACCCGCGCCACGTTAAGCGGTACTGTCACCGACCCCAGTCCTGCGAACATCGTGGGTGCAACGCTCAGGCTCACCAACACTGCTACAGGAAGCACGGCCACCGCAAAAACGAATGGCGACGGACAGTATCGCTTTCTTTTTGTCGATCCGGGCAACTACAATCTGGCGGTCGAGGCCAAGGGCTTCGAGTCTTACGTTCAGAAGGAAATCGTTCTGAATATGAGCCAGGCTGCGACGATCGACATCAAGATGAAGCTGGGATCCCAATCCGATACGGTCACGGTGACCAGCGAAGCACCCCTGCTCGAGACGGAAAAATCCGACCGCGGCGCTGTATTGTCGTTGCGCACAGTGGAAGAAGTTCCTCTCGGCGTGCGCAACCCCATCGAGTTGGTGGAGATTGTCCCTGGCGTGACGCAGATCACGCAACGGTATGACCTGACGCCTTTCACCAACAATGGCAACTCGGCCTATGCGTTCAATGGCATGAATGGAGACGCGACGGAAAACCTGCTGGATGGCGCGCCCAATGACATGCTTTACTCGGGACTGAACACCATCGCCTACATTCCGGCCGTCGACGCGGTCGCCGAGTTCAAGGCCCTGACCACGCCGTTCGATGCGCAGTATGGCCGCAGCGGCGGCGGCATTATCTCTGTCGTCACCAAGAGCGGCACCAATACTTTCCATGGCACCGCGTACGATTTCATTGAGCGCACACCTCTGTTCGCCAACTCCTGGGCCAACGATGCCGCCGCTATCGTCAAGAGCACCCAGTCGCTCGATGAATACGGCTACACCGTGGGCGGGTCGGTTCGCATCCCTCGCCTGTACAACGGCAAGGACAAGACCTTCTTTTTCAATAGTTGGGAAAGCTACCAACAAGCTACCAACCTCGTAACCGGCACCTCCGTGCCAACCGCATTGCAGCGCGCAGGCGACTTTTCGCAGACCTTCAGCAGCAGCGGCGCGCTCATTACGATCTACGATCCGGCAACTGGCAAGAATGTGAATGGCACCTGGACCCGCACTGCGTTCCCAGGCAACAAGATCCCCGCCGGCAGAATCGATGCGGTCGGCCAAGCCTTGGCGAATGCCTACCCACTGCCAAACACGAATTCGACCGCCACCGTCAACTGGCAGAACAACTACCTCGGCCAGAACGTCACCACCTACGACTTCCATAATGTTCTTGCCCGCGTGGATCATGTTTTCTCAGAGCGTGAGAAGGTGTACGTTCGCTACGCATGGAACGAGCAAATCCTGGTCGGGAACTCGAACAATCTTGCCAGTGCTGGTGCGGATCCGCGTGAGGGCAGCAAGACCAACAACGACGTCGTTGCGGACTCTGTTACCGTACTTACTCCCAACATGGTTCTTGATCTGCGCGCATCGATAACTCGCTGGACCTTGAATTACATCCCCACCAACTGGGGGGCGTTCAACGGTACGCAACTCGGCCTGCCTAGCGCCACTGTTGCCCAGTTCCAGGAGTCGCAACGCTTCCCATACGTCACGGCAACCAGCTATCAGTACATTGGCAGTTCGTCGGGTAACATCGAGTTTGAGCCCACCACGGCAATCACCGGGGAACCGACCATGATCCTCACTAAAGGGCGCCAAACCATCAAATTTGGGCTGGATTGGCGCTGGACGCGTTTTCTCAACTTCACCGGAGCTTATGGAGGCGGAACCTTTGGGTTCACCCCAGGGTTCACGCAGAAGAATTACCTCACGGCCGACTCGTCGAGCGGCAACAGCATTGCCTCCATGCTCATTGGCGGCGCCAATACGGGCGAAGTCGATGTGCTGCCGAAGGCTTACTTCAGCTTGCCGTACTACGGCCTCTGGTTCCAGGATGACATCAAGGTCACGCCCAGGCTGACCGTCAACGCCGGTCTCCGGTTTGACATCCAGGTGCCGATCACCGAGCGCCATAACCAGCTCACCCGCGGCTTTAACTTCACGTCTGTGAACCCGATCAGCGCAACCATGAACCAGTCGGTTCTCTCCGGCAGCGTCTACGGCGGTCTGGGCTTCGTGAACGTCGGCGGCAATTCGCGCTCGCCGTTCAACATTGAACTGACCAACTTCCAGCCTCGCTTCGGCGCGGCATACCGGGTCAGAAACGACCTCGTCGTTCGCGGCGGCTGGGGCATCTTCTTCCTTCCCCAGTATTCCCAGGCGACCACCAATGGCTTCAACCAGATCACTCCCTACGTCGGCACCCTGGACAGCGGCGAGACCATTGCGAGTCCGGTCTCCAATCCGTTTCCGTCGGGCGTACTGCCTCCGACTGGGTCGGCGGCCGGCCTCGCCACCATGAATGGCGGCGCTCCCTCCTTCTCAGACCTCACCGGCAGAATCGCACATTTGCAGGACTTCTCGTTTGGACTCCAGAAGCAGCTTCCGGCGCAGATGACATTGGACGTGTCGTACGCAGGCGGGCGCGCCAGCCAGATTCCGGTCCAAGGCTTGAATATCGACGCACTCTCCGCGGCGAATCTCGCCCTGGGAAACAGCGACCTTGGAGGAACATCGAGCTATCTCACAGCGAAGGTGGCAAATCCGTTCCAGAACCTGCTGCCGGGCACGTCGCTCAACACCTCCACGATCAGCCGGCAACAGTCTTTACTGCCGTTCCCGGAGTTCACGTCTGTCACGGAGAACGACGTTCCTGTTGGCCATTACTGGTACAACGCGCTCCAGGCGAATTTGCAGCAGCGTACTTGGCACAATCTGGATACAACCGTTGCATACACCTTTTCCAAGACCATGGATGCGATCACGTATCTGAATCCACAGGATGCATTTGTGACAACAGCTACGTCTCAGACGGGCGTTTCCGTTCCCACCGCAGGCATGTTTGCAGACAGCGCGCTCACGGGCCCTGCGCACGACTTCGCGCCCTATGACCGCAAGCACCGTGTTGACATTGCGCCAGTGTATGAACTACCGCTTGGCAGAAATAAGATGTTCCTTGCCAACACAAACCGGGTTGTCAACACGCTCATCGCCGGCTGGCAGTGTTCAGGCCACATCATCTGGCAGACCGGTGCACCGATGACTGCTCCAGCTGGGGTGGCTCTTGTCGGCAATCCGAATGTTCCCAACAAGAGTTGGGGACTGATGTTCAACCCAACTCTGACGACCACAACCAACCCAATTGCCGGGCTGGCTCCCGCGTGGCGCGTCCTGCCCCCTAACGCATTGAGAACACTTCCGCTTCACCTCGGTCAGGTTCGCGACCGCTGGGGAACGGAGACCAACATCAATGTTTCAAAGAACAATTACATTCACGAGACAATGAACCTCCAGCTTCGGGTGGAGCTCCTGAACGCATTGAACCATCCGATTTTCGGCGGGGATCCTAACATCACCTACTCGAACTCGCTGTTTGGACAGCTGAACCGCGCCAGCGGACAGAGTAACGTGGCGCGCACAATCCAGGTGGCTGCGCGATTCGTTTTCTAATGCCGCGGCTAAGCAGCCAGGGCCTGCGAACAGCTGAGACTCCGTCCCAGCGATGTGAGCAGGCCCCGGTCTGTCTTTGTAGCTTGATAAGTTCCTACATGATCAAAGGGAAGGGAAGACTGATGAAAATCAATCGTCGCGAATTTGTAGCGATCTCTGCCGCAGCCGTGGCAGCGGCGTCCATGCCGGGAAATCTGATTGCCGACACCGAAGGAACAAAGATCATTCCCTGGCATCAAAAGATCCGCCGTGCCGGCCAAGTCAATTCCACCGAACACGATCCGGCCGTCCTCAATGTAGAAGAGTGGGCAGACTACTGGGCTAGTCTCAAGACCGATGTCGTGATGGTGTCCGTCACCGGCATACTGGCTTTTTATCCATCCAAAGTCCCATTCCACAAGCCAGGAAAATTTCTCAACGGCCGCGACTTTACCGGCGAGTTGGTCGCTGCGGCCAAGAAGCGCAACATCCGCGTCATTGCCCGCTTCAGCCCCGATCTGAACTGGGCCGATGCCCTCGAGGCCCACCCCGAGTGGTTCAAGCGCGATAAGCAGGGGAATCCCATCACCAGCAAGGAAGAGCCGCGCCTCTACGAAACCTGCATGTTCTCGAGCTACATGACCGAGCACATGCCGGCCATCATGCGCGAGGTCAACGATCGCTATGCCGTCGACGGCCTGTTCACAAACGCCTGGCCGCCCATCGGCAGAATGCCGGAGTGCTACTGCAACGCGTGCAAGGATCTGCCGCACTTCGACACGCCCGCCTACTGGGACAAATTCACTGAGCGGGTCTTGTTTCTGTGGAAGATGTGGGATGGCATCGCCAAGGAGAAGAGCCCGGACAACCTTTTCTTTGCGAATATGGGTGGGGCCATTGTCGGGGGACCGAACATGAAGTCCCTGGAGGGAATTGCTTACTGGTACAACTGTGACAACCAGGGCCGCGGCGGAGACGAAACCCCCATCTGGGGATGCACATTGCAGGGACGAGTCTGCAACGCAATCATGAACGGCCATACCGCCACCAACGTCACAGCTTCTTATTCCACCGGCGACCCGCGCTGGCGTAACATCCACAAGTCCACCGAAGAAGCGCAGATGTGGATGAACGAAACCGTCGCCAGCGGCATGGTTCCGTGGTACCACTTTATCGGCGGCGAAGAAGGCTTGGGCGCCGATCGTCGCTGGCAGGAGCCGGGCCGCGAGTACTTCAACTGGCTCGCAAAACACGATCCCCATCTCACCAACAAAGCCTCAATTGCCGACATCGCCGTGATCATGGGCCAGCATACGCAGCACTTCTATCGCTCCAGAGACATGGGCGACCCAATGTGGAATATCCATGGAATCTACTATGCGCTCCTTGAAGGGCGCTTCTTCTTCGACTTCCTCCACGAACAGGATCTGCTGACAGATAAGCTGAAGAAGTACAAGACCGTGATCCTGCCCAACATCGCCTTGCTCAGCGACGAGGAGTGCGCGGCGCTAAAGCGCTTCGCGGAGGGTGGTGGGTCCATCATGGCATCGTTCGAGACCAGCCTCTTTAACGAGCGGAACGAACGCCGCAAGGACTTCGGCATTGCAGATCTGTTTGGTATTCATGTCGCAGGCGAACGGCGCACGCGCGTAGGCAACGGCTTCATGGGCCGCATCGAGCGCAAGCACCCTATCCTGGACGGTTTTTCAAACACTGACTGGCTTCCCGGCGCCAAGTGGCTTCAGCCCATTGCACCGGTCGAGAATCCCGTTATGACAGTGATCCCTCCGTTTGTAAACTATCCTCCGGAACTAGCGTATCCGCCCGTCGAGAAGACAGACATGCCGGATCTTGTAGCAAAGGAAATGGGGCAAAGCAGGCTGGTCTACTTTGCCGGCGACATCGAGCGTACAACGTGGCGATCAGGCAACACCGACCTCAGCAAGCTCCTCCGAAATGCCGTTCAATGGATCTCGAAGGGAGAGTCTCCAGTCACGGTTGAAGGGAAAGGTTTGATTGAAACCTTCGCGTGGGAGACTCAGGCCGGATATGCCATCCACATCCTCAACTACACAAATCCCAACGCGTTCAAAGGTTGGATTCGCGAGTACTATCCCATCGGCGAGCAGCGCATAACAATGGCTCTTCCTGCGGGAAAGAAAGTGTCACGCGTGGAACTGCTTCGTGCCGGCAAGGATGTGCCATTCAAGATAGCGAATGGCAAAATCGAGTTCACCATCCCCAGCGTTCTCGACTATGAGATTGCCGCGATGCATTCAAGCTAGCAGCATTAAGCAATCTGGCATGCGGCCCGCACAAAATGTGGGCCGCTGGCATTATCGGACTCGCCCTCGGACTTGATATCCTGATCGTGTCAGAGGTCGAATTGATTCTTCTAAACCGATTATTTGGCCATCAAGGGGCTGCTGTCATTGCTGCGCCAATGGCCGCAGGCAGCGGCACCGCAGCGCCATTGCAGGGAGAAAACTGAGTGCTCCGTATGTTGATCCTTGCAGACGATTTATCAGGTGCCGCCGACTGCGGAGTTGCATGCGTCTGCGCTGGCCTGAGCACTGTCGTCGCGCTCCAGGAAACTGCCGGTGAACTGGCCGCAGACGTTCTGTCCCTCGATGCCGATACGCGCCGCATGGATCCGGAAGCCGCCGCACGAGAAGTCGGCAGAATAGTCCGTAACTACACCTCCAACCAGAATCTGTTTCTCTATAAAAAGATCGATTCCACCTTACGCGGTAACGTTGCGATAGAACTCGCTGCGGCGCTTGACGCGCATCGCGGTGCCGATCCGCTCATGGCCGACACTATCGCAGTAATGGCGCCTGCGTTTCCGGCGATCGGGCGTACCACCGTGAATGGAATTCAGTTGGCGCACGGAAAGCCCATTCACGATCTGGACGTCTGGCGCCACCAGAACATGACCGGCCGGGCTCACATTCCGGACATGCTGGCGAACGCGGGCCTGAAATGCGCGCTCCTGCAACTCGACGCGATCCGGTCTGCGCGAAGTTCACTTTCTGATCGAATGAAGTTAACCGCGACCCAGGCTGATGTGCTGATATGCGATGCGGAGACCGACGAGGACCTGCTGGCAATTGCCTCTGCGTCGATGGAACTGGAACGCAGGCCAATCTGGGTAGGCTCCGCAGGACTGGCGTACCAACTGCCGCACGCTGCTGGGATTGGCTCAGTCACGGGCGTTGAGCCGGTAATGATGCCTGCCAGCCGGGGACCTCTCCTCTTCGTCATCGGAAGCTTATCGCGCAACTCCGTCGAGCAGGTGCGCGTTCTCACTTCATCGTCGGATACGTTTGAACTCTCCGTGCCGCCTGAAGTTCTGCTTGCGCCAGTTGATTCACCAAGCTTGCAAGAGTATGCACACCAACTACAAAATGCGATTCGTACGAACCGCGACGTAGTGCTCAACCCCGCGCCTGAACCACGAGTAGACTTGGACCAGCGGCCGCTCCTGGCGGCAGCACTGGCGCGTCTTGCCACATCGGCAGGTGAGGGAATAGGCGCCTTGATCTCTGCGGGCGGCGAAACAGCGCGCGCGGTGTTGCAGAGTTGGGGTGTCAATCGACTAAGGCTCCTTGGCGAACTTCAAAGAGGCATTCCAGTTTCGGTAACTGAGAATTGGATTAGGCAATTGCCGGTGATCACCAAGGCCGGCGATTTCGGCCGGTCAGACGCATTGCTCGAATGTTCGCAGTTTCTACACAACGCAGACCTGAGCCTGGTCTCGCAACATCTTACAAGGAAGGCAATTCAATGACTCGTCCGATTATTGCCATCACCATGGGGGACGCCGCCGGCGTTGGTCCTGAAGTAATCATGAAGAGCCTCGCGCACCCAGAACTGCATGAACAGTGTCGTCCCCTTGTGATTGGCGATGCAACTCGTCTCGAGGAAGCGGGACGAATCGTGGGAAGCACCTTGGCTGTGCGTAGTCTTGCCCCCGCGGAGTTGGATAAGGCGCTATTCGCCAGGGACACGGTAGACTGCATCGATCTGAAGCTCATCCCCGTAGGCCTTCCTTGGGGAACCCTTTCAGCCGTAGCTGGAAATGGCGCTTATCAATATGTGAAGCAAGCTTGTGAACTCGCAGTGAGCGGGAAGGTTGCAGCTATTTGCACTGCACCGCTGAACAAGGCCGCATTGCACCTGGCCGGGCACAACTTTCCAGGACACACAGAATTGTTAGCCGCACTCACCGGCACCGAAGAAGTGTCGATGATGCTAAGCACGCCGAAGCTGAAGGTCACGCATGTCACAACCCACATCGGCCTCATCGATGCGATTGCAAAGATTGAGCCAGGACTCGTCGAGCGAACTATCGCGCGTGCGCATGCGGTGCTTGTCAAGTCGGGCAACGCGAATCCGAAGATAGGTGTGTGCGGTATCAATCCCCATGCCGGAGAAAATGGACTCTTCGGTCACGGAGAAGAAGCCGAGAAAATTGCACCCGCCATCGAAGCTTGCTGCAAAAAGGGATGGAATGTAGTTGGACCGCTGCCGGCCGATACGCTCTTCTTCCTCGCGCAGCGCGGCGACTACGATATGGTGATCGCCATGTATCACGACCAGGGCCATGGCCCCGTCAAGGTGCTCGGAATTGAAGCCGGCGTGAATATCACCATCGGACTTCCCGTCATCCGGACATCGGTCGATCATGGTACGGCATTCGACATTGCCGGCACAGGAAAGGCAGACGAAAGAAGCATGCTTGAAGCACTCCGCCAGGCTGCCGAGCTTGCACCCAAATAGCCTGGCGGGGACGCTCATTCTTCATTAAGCCAACGCTATTACCTCGTAGTCCACCACCGAGGGCACTTCAAACGTCACAGTCCCCACCGATTGCTTGAAAGCCAAATCGCGATTTGCTCGCAACGCGCGCACTGATGCGATTCTGTGCCCTGCGGGTACTTGGAATCTCGCTTGCAGAGCTCCGGTCGGATAGAACTGAGAAATAAACGGGTGCATCATGCGAGGGTTGGTGTAGTTGAGGATGTGCAGTGCAAACCCTGGCTCGGTCTCCCACGCAAACAGTTCCAGCAGTCCGGCTCCCTCAACCGTTGCGGGCATCTGCTGCCCATTCATAAGCCACTTCACAGAATTGATAAGCAGGTTGCTGAAGTCGGGATGGCCCGAGCGCCAGAACGTCCGGTCGATATCACCAGGGAAATAAACGATGCGCGAAGCTCCGTTCTGCTTGAACACCGCAGCCGGCTCGTCCGTGCGCCGAACGCGAGGGAAAACCATCTCAGGCGGAAACGCGGGATAGGCCGGGATAACGCTCAGATGAAGGGCTCCAGTACCTAGTCGGCTTACCGGAACACGAAACTCCGGACCGGGCAGCATTGTCGTTCCCTTGTAACCGTCAAGCACAGGATGCGCCTGTTCCATGTGCATGTAACTGTTCCCGTTCGGCCCGATCGCATTACCGGTCGCGCTGACTCCGAAAAGATCTCGCAATCCAAAATCTTCCCGTGGCTGTCCCCATTCGTTGTATCTAGAGGTTTCAAACGTCGCCAGCACAGAGCCGCCAGCCGCTACATATTCACGGATTGCCTCACACTCACTGTCGCGCAAATATGCCGCATTTGGAATAAGCAGCGCACGGTAAGGCTTCAACGCTGCAGCGGTCAGGTTCTCCTGGTGAACAAAATCGAACAGGAAGCGCCCTTCCAGCAGGGCTGCGTACATACCTTCCAGATAATCGGCTGCATCAATCGTCTCGCCATTCAGCTTGCGATCCCGCGTTCCGTTTGATCCATAGAATGCAATCGTGCTTTGCGGATACAGCACAGCTAGATTCGCGACCGAGCTGCGATTCCGGAAATGTGTCTGGTTCGTGGCCAGCCAATCGAAGAACGACCGGCCAGTCTCCTTCCACCGCGTGTCTTCCGGTTGCCCACCCAGCCAATGAAACCATGGCACCATCCCACTGGCAGCAGCCTGAGCCATCCAGAGGTTCGTCTCTTCTTTTGTCTTGCTGGTGTGCCGCCAACCGGGACGGCCCGTATCGTAGGAGCCGATGACATTCGTGACCGTGCGGCCATTCATCACCGACCGCGCCACGCGCCCCTGCTGCGCACACGACCATATCGGTGCTTCTCCCTGCCGGCCCTGGTTGTCGGCGTTGAACCAGGCCGCAACCTCGCTCAGGCGCTTTACATCCTTCACTGTCCTGATTCCGCCGCCCAGGTTGCCCACATAAACAGAGTTGGCAGATTCTTCCTTGGCCGTGTCGTGCCAAAGCTTCCAAACCTCCGAGATGCGGTCCATATAAACTTCGTAATACTTTCTGTAAACAGCACTGCGGACATCCGTCGTCTCCGGCGGTGTGCCCCCAGTCTTCTCGCGATAGATCTTCTGGCAGTTCGCGCAATGGCACACGTCAAGACCTTCGGTGCCCGGCCAGCCATTCGTATAAAATCCATCCGGAGCATAGAGCTTGTTGATCTCGCGATAGATTGCCGGCATCTGCTCGGTAAAGTAGGTGCTGAACATGCAGGTCTTATAAAGCCAGGGACACTCACCGTGACGCCTCGGAGCCCCGTCCGCATTGAATGCAAACCATTCAGGGTGAGCATTGAATGCTTCTTCATAGGCATAATTGCAATCCATTCGCGCCACTACGCGAAGATTCCGCGTGCGCGCGGCAGTTACCACTTCTCCAAACAGATCCCTCGCGCCCAGAAATTCGCTGCGGTGATGAGATGGAACCATCGTCGGGTAGAAAGCCATAATGCCGCCGCCATTCAGCTGCACCGCGTCCACCTTCAGAGAGGCGAAATAGTCCATCCATGCTCCCGCATCCATGGTGAGCGGGTCCTGCTCGTTGATGTTGATCTGCCCGCATCGGAGCATTGTGGAATACCAGGGCTTGCCTGGGCTGAGATCCTCTGCACTGAGTTTGCCGGTAGAAGTAGCAATAAGCGAAGCCGCTGAAACTGCAATAAAATCGCGCCGGTTCATTTACACCTTTCTTTCGCCCAACACGCTCCTGGTTTGCGCGCAATGCAGTACGCAAGAGGATGAGATTGCGGGGGCAAGCGAATGCCAATTGGATGGTCAGACTATAGTTAAGCCCACGGGCACGCGCTCCAAATCGGTTCTCTTGGCTTCAGATTTACCTGATCCTTAACGAAGCCTTTGGCCGGGCGCATTGCTGCCAGCCGCGCAGACTCGCTTCGCCTGGGGCAGGGAACTCCAGTCGCCCTATAGATGACTTTGCGCCCCAAAATCCCACCTTCCAAGCACCTGATTTGCAACTGCTTTTGAAAGCAATGCAACAAACCCGCCTGCCCCCCCATGTGCTGATGGAAAACGAGTTCTTGACAGTATGGTCCTACCATATTACCATGACCTGCGACTGAAAATGCCAAGTCCACCGCGCCCTAAATATGAACGCGTCGAGCCGGCTCGATCTGGTATTGGATGCCCCAGATAGATGCTCATGAAGAACTCTGGCGCGAGACTACCTGCCAGAGAAGTGACTCGCCGGCAACCGCTGCCGAGTCGAATTAACCAGAACTCAAGTGAGGCGTTCCATGTCTTTGCTCTCGAAATGTGCAAGTCTCCTGCTCCTAATGCTTTTTGGCTTAGGCTTCGCGGGGGCACAAGTTTCCACCGGAACCATTGTCGGAGTCGTCCAGGACAACACTGGCGGTGTTCTCTCCGGCGCGACCGTAACGGTCACCCATCTCGCTACCGGCCAGATACGTACAACTCACACCAACGACCAAGGTGAGTTCAATGCGCAGTTCATGCCCCTCGGCACCTACTCCGTAGCCGTAACCGCCCCTGGCTACCAAACCAAGGTGCTTTCCGGTATCACGCTTCAGGTCGACCAGACCGCCAACCTGACCATCAAATTGGAAATTGGTTCAGTAAGTCAAACGGTCGAAGTCACCAGCGCAGCGCCTCTCGTTGATACGACCACGTCTTCTTTGGGGCAAGTGATCGACAACCACGAAGTCCTGAGCATGCCGCTGAACGGACGCAACCCCTTCGCTCTCGGCTTGCTGGTTGGGGGCACTGCTCCAGTAGCTGGAGTGGCATCCAACCTGCCCTTCGTCGGCGGGGGCGGGCAATTCACCAGCAACGACGTCTTATTGAACGGCATTGATAACAACCTTTTTGCGACTGCCGGCAATATTGGCCGGCAAGGCATTGCCATCTTTCCATCCGTAGACGCAGTGCAGGAATTCAAGGTGATGACGAATAGTGCCTCTGCGGAATACGGACATGCCGCAGGCTACATCGTCGCCGCAACCATCAAGACGGGCACGAACCAGTTTCACGGCACTGTCTTTGAATTCGTGCGCAACGACGATTTCGACGCCAACAACTACTTCTCGAATCGCAAGGGGCTGCCCAGAACCCCATTTCACCAGAACCAATTTGGTGGGGTCATTGGCGGACCGATCCGGCACGACCGGATTTTCTTCTTCGGCGATTACCAGGGACAAAGGCAGTCTATTCAGTCTGGCAGTTCCATTTCGAGCGTACCGACCGCTGCCATGGTCTCTGGCGATTTCACCGGGCAAACCGCCCTCATCTTCGACCCGGCGACACGCCACATAGGGCCGAGCGGAACTGTCGTTGCCACTTCCTTCCTAGCCGAAACGGGAGTGAACAAAATCCCCGCAAGCTACATCAATAAAACGTCCGCGGCCATCATGGCTTTGGTTCCTCTGCCAAACTACGGCGCTGCCGGCGCCATCGCAAGCAACTATTTCTTTGCGCCCAAGTCGTTTACCAATTTTGACCAGGCCGATGGCCGCGTCGATGCAACGCTCACACAGAAGAACCATCTCATTGGCACATACTCCTTCAGCAATGGCCACAATCCGGCCATCGGTGTTTTCCCGAGTTGGATTGGAGGCGGGACCGCCGGAATTAACCATAATGATCAAGCGACCATCGCTGATGTTCACATTTTCACTCCATCCCTGGTCAATGAATTCAGGGTGGGTTATCTCTACAACAACAGCACCCAGACGGGAGTCGGTACGCAAGGCGCATCCACTGCAAATTCAATTGGTCTTGCGATGTACCCGGTAACGCCCCAAGGATTTCCGAGCATCTCAATGAACTACTCCGGCGCGACCAACGGCACTGCTGAGTTCTCAACCTTCGGTGGTGGCGGTCCAGAGTTCAACGACTTACAAACCCAGCAACTGGCCGACAACATGAGTTGGACTCATGGCCGTCACTCCGTCAAGTGGGGCGTGGATGTTCGCAAGTCGCTTTTTGAGGTTTTGCTGGATGGACTTGGCCAGACCATCTTCGGCAACACCTTCTCCGCCAGTTCCGATTCAGCCAATTCAGGTCTTCCGTTGGCCGACTTCCTTATGGGATATCCAACCGTAATGAGCCCCGGCTCCTCCACGCTCCAAAAAGGGCGCCAGCGTGAGGCTTATTTTGGCGGCTATATCCAGGACGATTGGAAATTCTCTAATAAGCTGACGATCAATGCAGGCTTGCGCTATGAGCTCTATACGCAGCCCATCGATCAAAACAATTTGGGTTCGTTGTTCGATATATCGACTGGCAACTTCGCCATTCCCGGCCAGAACGGGTACAGCCGGGCAATGGTGCATGGCGACCATAAAGACTGGGGTCCGCGTGTAGGCCTGGCCTACCAGGTTTCTCCCAAGCTCGTGGTGCGCGGCGGATACGGCATTTTCTATGCGATGCGTGCGCAGGGTCAACAGGCGACGTTGTTCTCTGAAAACGTTCCGAATATTCCCACGCTCATACTTCCTGCGATCACCCCGCAAGGAACCATCACGCCGCCGTACACCATCAGCACGCCGATCCAGACCGTGCCTTCAATCAGTTCGCTGGCGGGCTTCACGGCAGCGAAACCCTATAACGTCCAAATCAAGACCCAAAGCCTGCAGAACGGGCTTATGCCCCAGCTACAGCAATACAACCTCGATCTGCAGTATCAACTCGCACGCACGCTTCTGGTTGAGGCGTCCTATAGTGGCGCCAAGGGAACTCACTTTACCTCAGGCAACATTGACCAAAACCAGGCACCCATCTCATCTGCATTGAATAACACAAACACCCAGGCCAACAGGCCTTTCCCCAATATGGCATCGAATATTCTCACGCTGATGTCCATTGCGACGTCAAACTACAACGCGCTGAACGTCAAGGTGCAAAACCAGATGTCGCACGGGCTGGAGTTTCTCGCAAACTATACCTGGCAAAAGGACCTGCAATACGGTGGAGATGGGCCCGCGTCAATCAATCAGACGGGAACGAGCATTGTGATGAACACCTACGACGTGAAAGCATCGTACTCGGTGGCCGATATGAATATCGCTCAGACGCTCACCGGCAGTGCTCTCTACCAACTTCCGGTCGGTTCCGGACAGCGCTTTCTCAACACCAAAGGTCCCGTCAACGCCGCCCTTGGGGGATGGGTCGTCAATGGCATTCTCTCGATCCGGACTGGCTTCCCATCGGATGTTCACACTAGTGTTATTCCGGGGGGAATCAATGCCTCATTCAATGTTCCGGATTGTGTAGTGGGAGTACCGAAGTTGCTTCCGAACCACAGCGTTGATCACTACTTTAATCCCGCTGCGTTCACCATACCTCAGAGCCTACCGACTTCAACGGGCGGCACAGAAACGGAGTGGGGCAACTGCGGTAAGAACATCATTACCGGGCCGACGTCCAAGAACCTAGATTCCTCGCTCTTCAAGAATTTCTACTTCTCGGATTCGCAGCGCATCTACCTACAATTCCGCGTCGAGGCATTCAACACCACCAACACTCCCGCATTCTCTCTGCCTGCGGCCAGCGACGCGACTCTTACCTGCAAGGGCAACCCCGGAACGCTCTGCAATTCGGGTAACTCAGCCTTCGGAGCATTGGTGAATGGCACCGCGACCGGCAGGCAAATTCAGTTCGCGGGCAAACTTTACTTTTGACACGGTTTAACTTCATTCACCATTCCATGATTGGCCTTACCCTTCCGGCTTTGGCCACAGGCAGCAATTGCCTGTGGCCAAAGCCACCCTACCTCACGCAATAAGTCGCTCCAGGTTGGAGGCCTTCGTGCGTATAATCCGACGTTGCCGTTCTTAGGAGATTCCATGGAGAGCACAAGAAGAACATTTCTCAAGCACGCGGCAGGTCTGTCCGCTGCTTGTCTTGTCGGCCTCGACGCCGAGCGGATTGCCGAAGCCGCCGTAGCCCCGATTGCTGGAGCCGATTCTGCCGCCAAGGCAGCAGGCTGGTATGACCGGCCCATGCGCTGGGCACAATTGAGCTTCGTCGAGGACGATCCGGGAAACTACGATCAGCAATTCTGGTTGGACTACTTCAAGAGTATTCACGCAGACGCAACAATCCTTAACGCGGGCGGATGCGTGGCGTTCTATCCCACAAAGGTTCCGTTCCATTATCGAAGCAAGTGGCTTGGCGATATGGACACGTTTGGGGATCTCATGAAGGGCTGCCGCAACCTTGGCATGAACGTGGTTGCACGAACCGATCCCCATGCGTGCCATCGCGATGTCTACGACGCGCATCCTGACTGGCTGGCGGTCGATGAAAATGGAAACAAGAGACAGCATGCCTCCGATCCCGACTTCTGGCTCACATGCGCCCTCGGACCCTACAACTTTGAATTCATGACCGCAGTCCACGCCGAGATCATGACCAAGTACATGCCGGACGGAATCTTCACCAACCGATGGGCGGGCAACGGCATGTGTTACTGCGAACACTGCCAAAGCAACTTTCATACCTTTTCAGGCATGGATCTGCCTCGGACCAGCAACCCCCAGGACCCGGCCCGTCGCGAATATATTGTTTGGCACCAAAAGCGGCTGTTTGAGCTCTGGCATGTCTGGAATGACAAGATTCAGTCCATCAACCCCAACGCGAGTTATCTCGCCAATGGCGGTGGCGGGGCGCTGAGTGATCTCGACATGAAAACATTCGGTTCCCTGGCGCCCACTGCCTGTGCAGATCGGCAGGGCAGAGCCGGCCTCACAGCTCCCTGGGCCGCCGGAAAAAATGCCAAGGAATTCCGTTCCACGATGGGAAGGAAAGCCATTGCAGGGATTACCAGCGTTGGACTCGAAGATAAATACCGCTGGAAAGATTCCGTCCAGAGCGGCGACGAGCTGCGCATTTGGATGGCCGATGGAATTGCCCAGGACTTTCGTCCCACCTTCACAAAATTCAACGCAAAACTCTTTGACAAGCGCTGGTTGCCTGTTGTCGAGGAGGTCTTTGAATGGCACTACACAAACCAGAACTATTTCCGGAACGAAAAATCCTTCGCGCGCGTGGGCATCGTCTATTCGCAGCAAACCGCCGCCTACTATGGCGGTCCTGAAGCGGCGACCAAAGTAGAAGAGCCCATTCTCGGCTTCTACCACGCGCTGGTTGAAGCGAGGATTCCGTTTGAAATGGTTCACGATCATATGCTCGATCGTGAGCATGTCGACCAATATCGTACCCTGATTCTTCCCAATATCGCGGCACTCTCAACCGAACAGTGCAAACAAATTCAGGAGTTCGTAGAGCGCGGCGGAAGCGTGATCGCTACCCACGAGACTTCTCTCTACGATGAGTGGGGCGTGCAGCGGAAAGACTTCGGGCTGGCCTCGCTGTTTGGAGCTTCTTTCGCGGGCAAGAAAGAAGGCCCGATGCTCAATTCCTATCTAGCACTGGAGAAAGATTCCGCGACCGGGCAATTTCATCCATTACTTGCCGGATTTGAAGACGCGGGCCGCATCATCAACGGCATCCACAGGCTGCACGTAGTCCCTGCGTCAAGCGCCGAGTACGCGCCGCTCGTCGTGATCCCCACTTACCCTGACCTGCCCATGGAAGAGTGTTTTCCACCCGCCCAGGCAACCCATGAACCCGGAGTCTTCGCGCGCAAGGTAGGCTTGGGCCGCGTCGTCTACTTCCCATGGGATATCGACAGCACTTTCTGGGAAGTGCTGAATGTGGACCATGCCCATCTTTTGCGCAACGCAGTTTTGTGGGCCACCAACGAGCCCGCACCTCTGTCGGTCGAAGGGAAGGGTATCCTCGACGTGTCCATCTGGGGACAGAAGAACTCCATCACTGCGCACCTGGTGAACCTCACCAATCCGATGATGATGAAGGGACCTATTCGCGAAGTAATTCCGCTATCCAGTCAGGTAGTTCGCATTCGGGCACCCCGGAATGGCAGGCACATTACCAAGGCGCATCTCCTTGTAGCCGGCCGCGAAGTTCCGTACCGCGAAGAGGGCGGCGCTATCGTCATTGAGGTGCCAACCATCGGGTCGCACGAGGTAATTGCACTCGATCTTTCCGTTTAAACGTGTCCTGAACCGCCTCTAACTGGAACGGCCCATAAACTCACAGGCAATAACTTGCATCATCAAGTTATTGCCTGTGTACTCGCAGCAGTGAGGGAATATATGGCAGATAATTTCGGAATTACGCGCAGAGACTTCATCTCCAACTCGGTGCTTCTTAGCGCCGCTACCTCGGTTGCTCATGCGTCCGGATTGCCGGTACTCAGCCCACTCGGAGCAGCAGAAATACCAAACGTTAAGTCGCCGGTCTTTCCCTATGGCGCCGTCTACTTCCGCAAGTCGAACCCGCCCGCCGAAGACTGGGCACGCGATCACCAAACAGCCGCTCGCATCGGCATGAACATATTCCGCCACTGGTTCATGTGGTCGGCAATTGAAGTTGCTCCGGGCAAGTACGATTGGTCAGATTACGACCAGATGATGGACCTCGCGGCAAAGAACGGAATCAAGGTCGTCATCGCCGCACTGGACAACTGCGCGCCGGAGTGGGCATTTCGTAAATATCCTCACGCGCGCCTTCAGGCGAGCGATGGCACGGTTGCAAACAGTACCATCTCGGAAAGCAGCGCGACGGGAGGCTTTCCCGGGCTCTGCCTCGACAATCCCGATGTCCACGTGGCCGCCGAGACATTCCTCACAGCCCTCGCTGAGCACTATCGCAATCATCCAGCACTTTTCGGGTACGACCTATGGAACGAGAACTCGTCGTTCGGTGGCAGCCCTAACAAGATGTATTGCTATTGCGAAGCCTCCAAACAAAAACTCAGAGAATGGCTCCGTGCTCGCTATGGCACACTTGGAAAACTTGGAGAGACCTGGCATCGTTATAGCTACACATCATGGGACGACGTTGAACCGCCCCGGTCATTCTCAGGTTATCCGGATAGCATCGACTGGCTCGAGTTTCGCGTCGACAATGCCTACAGCCTGTTCGATTGGCGAATCAAGTTAGTCAGGAAGCTTGACCCCAACCACAAGGTCACTGCGCACGGTGTATCCGGCACGCTCGAGGACTTGCCTTCCTCCTCACACAATGAGTGGCGCTCAGCAGCGCAAGTCGATGTCTGGGGACTCACATGGATCGCCGCAAGAAAAGGCAGCGAGCCCTGGCGGCAGTTTCATGCAATCGATCTCGTCCGTGCCGGTGCGCGGGGCAAGCCGTTCTGGCATGCTGAAGCGGAAGGCGGCCCGCTTTGGATGCAGCCCCAGGTTATCGGCCGGCCGAAAGAAGACGGCCGCATTCCCGAAGCCGAAGATGTCCGTATCTGGAATCTCGTCTCCTGCGCCGCTGGAACCAAAGGTATTTTGTACTGTCGCTGGCGCCCGCTCCTCGACGGCCCGCTCTTCGGAGCATTCGGCCCGTTCGCGATGGATGGCTCAATGACTCCGCGATCTGAGATGGCGGGTCGCCTGGCTCAATGGACGAATGCTCATCCGGAGATATGGAAATCGAATCCCGTCAAAGGCGACATCGGCATCGTCTTCGCTCCCGAATCCGAAATCTTCAATTACGTGCAGCAGGGCGACACCGCCTTCTACGCGCAATCGGTTCGCGGTGCCTATCAGTCCTTTTTCGATTCGAACATCCAGCCCGATTTTGTCTCCGTCGATAACATCGGCGAGTACAAGATCATCTACCTTCCTTACCCCGTGATGTTGAAGAATGAGACAGTTGCAAAACTGCGCGCCTTTGTTGAACAGGGAGGCACGCTGGTCAGCGAAGGACTACCAGCCTACTTCGGCGATCACGGTCACATAGGAACCGTCCAGCCTAACTACGGGCTCGACGAGTTATTCGGCGCACGAGAATCCAACGTCGAATTCATGCCCGACATTTCAGATCAATTAACGTTTCAACTGAAAGGCGCCAGCATCTACGGCCGTTACTTCCGCCAGGAATATGAGTTACACGGAGGCACCCAGGCCGGCGCCTTTTCTGACGGAACCATCGCCGCAGTGGAGCACAAATTCGGGAAGGGCAGGACACTGCTGATGGGCTCTTTCCCCGGAGCAGGCTATTATCTGCACCATGCTCCCGCCACAAAAACACTCTTTGGGGACCTTTTGAAAATGGCAGATGTCGACCCACAGGTGAAGATCAACAACTCAAGCGTGCAGGCAAGGCTTCACCAGGGAGCCGGAGGCGCTTATCTCTGGGTAACAAACCCAACCAGGGCCAGCCAATCGGTAACGGCCAGCCTATCCGCGAATGCGGGCAGCTTCAAATCCGCGGAAGATATCTGGGGAAAACTGCATGTCACCCTCGACGGCCGCGAAGTCAAGGTGGATGTTCCCGCTAGAGATGCAGCAGTGATCGCATTGGCCTGACAGGTCGGCGAGCAGGACTCGCGCATGGAAACGGCCGCCGTGCAGTGCACTTGCTGCGGACACGGCGAAGCGTACCTCTCGCCCGGAAACGTTCTCTCGCGGTCACACGGCGGCGAGCTCCACGGCGCAAGGCCTGCTCGCGCCTCGCACCCCGGCGAATTCTCCGGCAACGCTGAGCTGAGCCTCTAGGGCGCTCCCTTGGAGTCTCGCTGGTTCCTGCGAAAGGGAATCACATAGCCGGTCGCGCAACCATCGGCCATCCAGCACCCGGCAGTGTCCTTCAACAGGCATTCACATCCGCATCGTAAAATGAGCAGCGGCAGGCTTATGCTCGCAGGCCACGCGTCTGAAAGAATCGCTGCCGTTCAGATTCCCCGCGAAAGGATCATCATGTTTCCCACAACCCGGGCTTGCCGTCTCGCTACTCTCATTGCCATTGGCTTATCCGCATCCATGTCAGTTTCTGCCCAGGCCCCCGCGCAGACGTCCGACAACGCCAAGCCCGCTACTCCGCCGCGCATCATCGGCCAGCCAACAAAGCAACTCCCCCACTTCATCCAGGGTGGCTTCGACCTGCCCAATGGCTGGCGCATCACCCCTGCGGGCAAGCCCATCGCAGAGCTCAACGACCTGGTCCTGAACATGGTCGTGTCGAAAGACGGAAGAATCGTCGTTGCCACCCACTCCGGCTACCAGCCTCATGGCATCGACGTATTCGACGTAAAAACAGAGACGCTCACTCAGCACATCGAGCTCAAAACCACGTGGCTCGGCCTTGCCTGGTCGCCAGACGGCAAGACACTGTATGTCTCCGGCGGCAATTCCACCGGCGCTAAGAACATTGCCGCCAGCCCCTCGCCCATCTACGAGTTTACCTACAGCAACGGCCGGCTAAGCGATCAGCCCACGGGCCAATTCGTTGAGACCATCGATTCCAAGAAGGTCTGGTGGTCCGGAGTTGCCTATTTACCCGGCAAGAACTTGCTTTATGCCGCCAATCGCGGAACTGGCCCCGGCCCCAGCAACGTCGTAGTCTTCGATGCGAAGACCCGCCAGATCATCACCCGCATCCCCGTCGACATCAATCCCTACCAGCTCGTCCTTACGCCCGACGGCTCCCGTCTCTTCGTCTCCAACTGGGCAAGCGAGTCGGTCAGTGTTATCGACACCGCGACCAACAAAGTAATTCGCACGCTGCGCGTCGGAATGAATCCCAACGACATGAAGCTCTCCTCCGACGGACGCCTCTTCGTCGCCTGCTCCAACGACAACACCGTTCACGTTATCGATACGCACAAACTAGAGGTCATCGAACGGCTCTCCACCACCCTCACCCCACTAGCTCCGGAAGGCTCCACGCCCGACGCCCTCGAAATCGACAATGTGCGCAAGCTGGTCTATGTCGCCAACGCCGACAACAACTCCATCACCGTGATCCGCATCGCCAACCGCGCCCATAGCGCCGTCGTCGGCTTCATCCCCACCGGCTGGTATCCATCGGCGCTCGCGCTCACGCGCGGCGGCACCCAGCTCTACATCGGCAACAGCAAGGGCGAATCCGGGCATCCCGACCGTAAAGGCCCCACCAGTCCGCTCGCATCCAATTGGAACGGCGATGAGACCGTCAAAACGGTGCAGAAGAGCAGCCTCGAGATCCTCAACGTAACAACACTGCAGACCGACCTGCCCCGCTGGACCCACATGGTCGTTCAGAACACGCCCTACACAGACTCCATGCTTGCCGAGGCCCGGCCGCCTCTCGCGCCCACCATCATTCCACAGGGCGTCGGCGTGCCCACTCCAATCCAGCACGTCATCTACATCATCAAAGAAAATCGCACCTACGATCAGGAGTTCGGCGACCTGAAAGAAGCGAACGGCGATCCCGAGATCACCGTCTTTGGCGAGAAGGTCACGCCCAACCAGCATGCTCTCGCGCGTCAATATGTCATCCTCGACAATCTCTACTGCGACGGCGAAGTCAGTGTCGACGGCCACTCGTGGTCCGACTCCGCCTATGCCACGGATTTCAACGAGCGCTACTGGCCGCCCACCTATGCTGGCCGCAGCGATGCCGTCCCGTCGCGTGCCTACGTGCCCTCGGCCGGCGCGCTGTGGGACGTAGCCCAGCGCAAAGGCCTCACTTATCGCTCCTATGGCGAATACGCCGCCCGCGCCAGCACTGGAACCACCATGGAAGCCGCGCCCGGTGCATCCGGCCTTGTCGGCCATGTTGCAAAGGATTACCTCGGATCGCGCCAGCGGGACACCGCCAACGTCGCCGTCTTCCTGCGCGAGTTCAAGGAGTACGAGAATAACTTCGACAGTGATGACGCCAACAAGCGCCTACCTAACTTCACCGTCATGAGCATGCCCGAGGATCACACCAAAGGCACCCAGCCCGGTGCATTCACCCCACAGGCTTCAGTGGCCAACAACGACTACGCCATCGGCCAGCTCGTCGACGCAGTAACCCACAGCCGCTACTGGCCCTCGACCGCCATCTTCATCATTGAAGACGACGCCCAGGACGGCTCCGATCACGTTGACGCGCGTCGCACCGTCGGCCTCGTCGTCAGCCCCTACGTCAAGCGGGGCATCGTCGACAGCACCCTCTACTCCACCAGCTCTTTCGTGCGCTCAATAGAACTGCTGCTTGGCATGCCGCCCATGAGCCAGTACGACGCAGCGGCCATGCCGTTGTATGCGTCCTTCGGCACCGAGCCGGTAGTCACGCCTTTCACTGTCATCCCTCCAGAGATAGACGTGAACGCAAAGAACACCGCTAAATCCTACGGCGCGCAGCAGAGCATGAAGATGGACTTCTCCGATGTTGACCGCGCTCCCATGCACGCCCTCAACGAGATCATCTGGAAGAGCATCAAGGGTGCCGACGTCCCCATGCCGCCTCCCGTGCACCGCTTCCGCCCGCTGATCGACGCCGGAGACTCCACCGCCGACAAGGATTGATCGAACCACCGCACGGGCTAGAATTGGTTGCATGAATAGCCCTTTGAAAGGGCGCGGCAGGGCACCCTCTGGGTCCCGCGCCGCTACAGGCGCGATAAGTCAGGGGCTTTAGCCCCTGAGGGACATCCCTTGCTGATCAGCAATCATTTATGCAACAAGCTCTAGTATTACAACGTTAAG
>PKXI01000376.1:3388-3554 GCA_003133425.1 Acidobacteriaceae bacterium | reverse complement strand
GAGCACAGCGGTGGCTGAATCGTCCAAAGTTCTCATAAAACTCAAGGATCGGCAGGAAATAGCTGAAGACACATTTACCTTTCACTTCGAAAAGCCAGCCGACTTCAAATTCACTCCCGGCCAATTTATTGATATCACCCTACGGAATCCGCCAGAAACAGATTCC
>PKXI01000376.1:0-3361 GCA_003133425.1 Acidobacteriaceae bacterium | reverse complement strand
GGGCCATTTGGAAACTTAAGGCTCCACAATGACAGGTCGCGAGCGGCAGTCGTTCTGACGGGAGGAATCGGCATCACTCCCTTTCGCAGTATTCTTTTGCATGTCGCAAAAGAGAAGTTGCCTCAGCGCATCATTCTCTTTTATGCCAACCGGCGCCCCGAAGATGCCGCGTTCCTCGTTGAGCTTCGGCAGTTGGAGAAACAGATCCAGGATTTCAAATTGATAGCTTGCATGACCGAGATGCAGAAATCGTCGCAGTCCTGGACAGGGGAGAGGGGCACGATCAACTCTGCGATGCTCGAAAAGTACCTCAAGGGAGTTGCTTCGCCTGTCTATTACATCACTGGACCGCCGGCGATGGTCAACGCCATGCACCTGATGCTCGCGGATTCCGGAGTGGATGACGACAACATCCGCATTGAAGAGTTTGCGGGCTACTAGCGAGGCGCGGTTCGATCCACGCTGCGCAACTCCATTTGCAGCGGTTTCTGACCACTGCCGGACCGCGACAATGCGGCCAGCGTGGTGGGTTTGATTTTAAAGTCATCGTGGATGAATAACAGACGTTCAAACGATAGTGAGGAGGCGTCCAAATGGCGCAATGGCAATATAAGACGTTTTGTACAGAGCTAGACAGCAGCGTTGACCTTGATNNCCAAATCTCGAGCCGGCAAACTCTTAGACGCGGGAGGTATTAGCTTGAAAGCCCCCTATGTCTCTTTTCCCAAGTACCGATCATTTGCCGTCACAAATGAGATCTTCTAAATCCGGGATTTGCAACTGGAGGGTCTGTGTCTGTGGAATTTGAGAAGAAGGTAGCGCTGGTAACAGGCGGCGCCCGGGGCATCGGATTGAGCATTGCCCAGGCTTTGGTTAGAGAGGGCGCCAGCGTGTTCATTTGCGGCCGCAATCCAGTAATGCTGAGAATGGCACTGGGCCATCTCCACGCGCTCCGGGACGAGAATGTGGCAGATGGAGCGGTGGCGGATGTTCGCCAGTACGAGGAGTGTCGCCGCGTGGTTCAAGAGGCAGTCACGCGATTCGGGCGGCTCGATATCCTGGTGAACAACGCAGGCGTTGGCATTTTCAAGCCCATTGACCAACTGACAGTCGAGGAATGGGATGCTGCCATTCAGACAAATCTTTCCGGTGTCTTCTATTGTTGCCGCGAGGCCATTCCGGTCATGCGCCAGGGCGGCGGTGGCCACATCTTCAACATCTCAAGCCTGCTTGGCATCCATGGTGTTGCCGGAGGCTCCGCGTACTGCGCTTCCAAATTCGGCGTAAATGGCCTTGCTGAGGCAATGATGCAAGATGTTCGCTATGACGGCATCCGTGTCAGTACCATCATGCCAGGTAGCGTTGCCACCGATTTTGGAGGCGAAGATGGTAGCAATCTCCATGAATCGTGGAAACTTTCGGGAGAAGATATCGCCCAGGCGGTGATCGATATCTATCGTTATCCCGGCCTCGCGCTCGTAAGCCGTATGGAGATCCGTCCCTTCCAGCCACCCCGGAAAGCATGAGGAATCGGTCGATGTTTGAGACAGGCATTTTTAGGCTCGCTGCTACGAAGCGTCAAATTGTGGATCCATTGGAGCGGTCGCGAGAATCGGCGTGCTGGTCATGCACGCGTCGAAGGCAAAGGTAAAAGAGGGACGATCAGTCCGCGGGTTCTCTGGACTGTGAGGTATGGCTGTCACAGCGGCAATGACAGGCGGATCATTTCATTTCTCTCTCAAGTGTCATAAGCTCTGTGTCATTCCGGAGCAACGACAATTCTTGCCGTACAACAAGTTATTGAAGGCGGAGGTACCCGATGAAAAGATCTGAAGAAAATTGCCAGAAGACCAGTCACCACCAGAGTCTGACACGTCTTCCTGAACTGGCGGAAGAGGTGATCAGAAAGAACATCAGCGAGGAGCTTGAAAAGTTAAAGGACGCTCCAACGTGGAAGCGCGATGCTGGCCGGAGCTCCGAGACCATCGTGAAGTATGCGGAGTTCCGCATCGTCCTCGTACGAATGAAGCCGGGAAGTTACATGAGCCACCACCGCGCCGAAGGTCCGATCTCCGTCCAGGTGATTCTGGGAAAGGTTCGAATTCACCTTCCGGACGATCGCATGGAGGACCTTGGTCCAGGAGACCTCCTGACACTTGAACGCTGCCTTGAACACGACGTCGAAGCACTCGAAGAAAGCGCGTTCCTGCTCACCATCGCATGGCCAGAGGTAACGGCCACAGATCATGCGTGACGTTCTTCCTTAATCCCAGAAGAGAGCCGGGGGAGCCTACCAGCGCCGAAGCGATTCACTGCATAGCGCAGACTTCGGTACTGCTCGAAAGAGGTTGGTGCGTTCTGTCGCTGCAGGCACATACCACCCTTCGTGTTGGGCCGAGATTGTTCAGCTCGATTTACCTTTTTACAAGAGATCGCAGAAGCAGAATCTCCCGAATCCGGCCGGGCTCGCGAGGTGATTTTGCTCTCAGAAGGTGCAACCGCTGCTGAGAGAGATCTGATTGCCGAGGCGACCACCTAGAAAGTCAGGATTACCCAATCTCTCGATCCCAGTTTTCCAGTGTCTTCTTAAACTCACTCATGAATTTGCCCGCGTCGGCGCCGTCAATGATGCGGTGGTCGAAGCCGAGGCAGAAGTGCTGCACGGAGCGGATCGCAATGGTGTCGTTGCCCTCGGCGTCGGTAACAATCACTGGTTCCTTTTTCAGGCCGCCAATAGCCAGGATGGCCGCCTCTGGCTGGTTGATGATCGGAGTACCGAACTCTTCGCCGAAAATACCGGAGTTAGTAAGCGTGAACGTGGAACCCGAGGCCTCGTCGGGCTTGAGACGCTTGGCACGGGCGCGTTCGGCCAGGTCAACNNGCGACAGCAATGCCCAGGTTGATGTTCTCGTGATAGCGGATCGAGCCGCCCTCCAGCGAAGCGTTGACGATTGGAAACTTGCGCAGCGCCTCAACAACGGCAATGCCGATAAATGGCATGTAGGTAAGCTTGACGCCGTTGCGCTGCTCGTATTTGCCTTTCTCGCGCTCGCGAATCCGCACGATTCGAGTCATGTCTACCTTGAAGACGGTGTGGACGTGCGGGCTGATCTGCGCACTCTCGGCCATGCGCTGGGCGATAATGGCCCGCATCTTGGTGAGCGGTACCAGTGCTCCGGGCAAGGGTGGTATGGCCGATGTTGTCCAATCGGATGGGCGGACCTCTGGCGGAACTGCGGCTTGCTCCGGCGGTGCAGCCGCAGAGGCAGGTTTGGTCGTAGGAGCTTCAGCCACCGGCGGAGCTGCGGATGGCGCATTCCTGGCCTCTTGCTGGCTCAGATGGCGCAGGATGTCTTCCTTC
>PKXI01000135.1:1039-2760 GCA_003133425.1 Acidobacteriaceae bacterium | reverse complement strand
CCGGAGGATATTTACTGGGTGCTGTCCGCGACATTGCCATAGGTGGGGTAGGGCTCGGGCGCGGTGCTGGTCGGCATGGCGGCCAGAGTTACAAGGTCGGCCTGCACCTGTGCCCACGCGGATGCATCCTTCTTTGTGGTGATGGGCGCGGCCGGGTTGGAATAGTAGATCTGAATGTCTTCTTTGATGCCGGGAGGAACGGGCTGCTCGGGCTTGCGAGTCAGGCGATGAAGAAGATCGGCATACGTGGAGTCAGTAAGCGAATAACCTCCGGGTTGGACAACGTACCCAGTGTCAAGATCGCGGTTGGGAAGTGGATGGGAGGGGTCCCGCAACGGGTGCGTCGCTTGGCCGGTGACGGTGCTGACGGGCAATGGCTGCGGGTGCGGAAGCGGGGCCGCAGTCGACTTGGAAATGGCCTGCGCAGTTGATGAACGCTCACTGGCCGGCGGAGTGAAGCTGGCCAGCCGTTGCCGGAGAGCGGCGGTGGAGAGCACGACGCTGTGCAGGTAATCGACTTCAGTAGTCTGGGTGGGGTCTTTGATCGCGACTAATTTCAGCGCACCGATCTTGGGGACAATGAAGATGATTCCCGCCAACATGTAGGTTCCGATCCCCGCCTTTCTGCGGTAGGCCTGCCAGTTGTTTGCCAGGGCCATCGCGGCCACGTCCTTGTCCATTTGAACGCGCTCAGGGCTAAGAGCCTCGGCGGGCTGGTGGTTGCGATGCAGGAGCGTGACCGCATAGGCGGTGCGGGGAATGAAGTAACGGACCGCGAAACGATATCCGCTGACGTTGAAGCGGTGCTTGCGCGCGCCAGTGAAATCTTCGGTGATGCCGTAAGTCTGGTAATACGCCACCGCCAACTGGCGAACGGAAACCTGAAGCCCGATGTGGCGGAGATATTGAAGAGGGGCTACGCGGTGATGCGCGATCTCACCGATGTCGAACCCGAACTCGATTTGCACGTGCTGGTGTTTCCCCTGGGCGTAGTTGACGACCGGGCCGTATTTGGCGCGGAGCTTGGGGAATTGGACTGGGACGGCGACGTTTGTTGCACCAGGGTGGCCAATGGTGTCGCCGATGTAGTGGGAAAGCGCACCAACGGCAAAGGCAAGCTCATCGGCGTTTTCGGCATTACGGAACAGGCTCACCACGAAGTCGCCGGCACGGACGTAGTGGGTCAGGTTGGAATACATCATGTCGCCGAAGGGGTAATAGCCGATGTCCTGAATGACGCAGCCGCCATAGGCGTAGGCGCGGGCTTCATCGAGCTGGGCTGGAGTCAGGTCAGGATAGCGGCTGAGCAGCAGGGGAACGATGGAGTCCTGCCAGGCGAGATCGATGAGCTGTTCGTGAGTTAGAAGGGAATAGGCTTCCGCACGCCGATGCCATGGCAGCACGAGCAAGAGCAGAAGGGCGAGAATCGTTCGCAGCCGGAGGGAGCCCATCGTGGGTTCATGTTAGCTGAAAGGCTGCCGCCAGAAATGAGCCCGATTGCACACTTGGCAAGGTCCAAAAGAATGGCCGTTAGTCCTTGACGGTGGCGAAGTAGTCGGCAACCTGCTGCCAGTTATCTACTCGGATGAAGCCTGTAGTTGTCAGGTTGTGCGGTGCGGTGTAAAGCAGGCCCTGGCCCTCAAAAGTAAGGAGATTGCGCGGTTGGTCGTCGATGAGGAAATCGGCGCGCAGGATGGACTTGTTGCCGCAGAAGACGTAGT
>PKXI01000135.1:0-937 GCA_003133425.1 Acidobacteriaceae bacterium | reverse complement strand
GCTGGCGTGACTTCCCAAAGGCCTTTGCCGGCCAGATCCTTGGGGGTCACTTCTTCGTCGAAGGTCTGGTTGTAGCGGCGCAGGTGCTCGGCGAGGGTGTCTGCCATGACCTCGTCCATATCGACACAGATGCGCTGCACGGGGGGCTCCTGAAAAACCAGTTGTCAGTGGTCAGTGATCAGTTGTCAGTGACCAGTTCCGATTGCGGAGTGTGATCGACTGAGGCGAATGGAGGCGGACGACTGGCTGGCCTCGCTCAAAAAAGGGTAGCAGGATGGGGGCGGGTTGCTCCAGCGACCGATCTTGATGGCCGCGTTGTTCCGGGGCCATCGTGCGCGCAAATTTGGTGGCTTGAATTTCCGAGGGGTGATATACAAATGAGACATCTTCCCCTGGGGGTCAACGGTTGCTAATGCCCAATCCGACTACGCCACCGCAAGCGGGGTTTTCGCTGCGTCCGAAGTACTTTGTCTTTGGCGCCATCTTTCTAATGATGGCCTATGTTCTGAACCACAATGAGCGGTTCATTATCGATGCGCACGATCCCGTGTGGGACCACTACCAGACGTTCAAGTGGTGGCTGCTGCCCCATGGCTTGACAGCAGCATGCGCGCTGCTGCTGGGACCCATGCAGTTTTCCGACCGACTTCGTAAACGCTTCACCAAACTGCATCGCGTGGTGGGGCGGATCTATGTGGCCGGCGCGCTGATCGGCGCACCGCTCGGTGCCTATATTCAGTACCGATTCGACGAGCATTTGGGAATGACGCGCGGCTTTACCATTGCCACGATCGTGGATGCAACGCTCTTGATGTCGACCTCACTGATTGCACTCATGTTCGCTATGAGGGGCAAGATCCAACTGCACCGCCAGTGGATGACGCGCAGTTATGCAGTCGCGATCATTTTTCTCGAAGTACGGTTGGTTTCCGGACTA
>PKXI01000200.1 GCA_003133425.1 Acidobacteriaceae bacterium | reverse complement strand
CATGCGAATTTATCCATTTTTAACAATAGACCTACTGGCGCTCAAAATAGTATTTGAACGCCTTGATGGTCCATGGATATTGCCGTTGAGAGCGTTGTTCTACTTCGCCGCGCTCTTGCCCGCACTTAACAAGTTAGCCAGAATCCGGTAAGAGCCGGGCACTAACTCGGGTAACTGCCGGTACAAAGCATAGGCAACATAGATATAGGTCCCCTTGCCTGGATGAGTCACAAGTAAACCCCCGCGTTGCGGGTCCTGGCCTGCGTCGGCGGTTTCGGTCAGCGCCGTGTAGCCGGGGTCCCACGAATCGAGAAACGAGTGGCCGCGCTCTTCAACCCATCCGTCGAAATCTGCGGTGGTGATCTTGTTGGGCCAGTTCAGCAGCGCATTGTCAGTGTTCAAGAGTTTCACCGGCGACTGCTCATCAACGACACGCTCCGGAACGCGGCCCATCCCCAGCGGCAGCGGCGCAGGGAAGTTCTCGCTCTGGTATTGCACGATCAGCGTTCCTCCGCGACGCACAAACTCATCGAGCCGCGGCTGGATTGCGGCCAGCTCAGGCCGCGTGGAGTAAGCGCGAATTCCGATCAGCAGAACATTGAATGCGGAAAAGTCGCCGGAACCAAGCTCCTGCTGGTTCAGCACGTGGGGCACAATGCCAAGTTCCTCAATCGCATCTGGAACCAGGTCACCGGTTCCCATCACGTAACCCACACGCAATCCCGGCACCAGCTTCACGTCTACCTTGCGCGCTTTCAATTCGGCAGGCTTGTATTGGTTGTATGGCAGCAGACAAGCGTAGCCTATGCTTCGCCAGCCCGTCTGGTAGCTTCGTCCGCCTGACTGCGCAATCGCATCCACGTTGTAAACGCCCGCTGCAGCTCCGTCAGCGGTAACGGAAAACATCAGCGGCTCCGATTCGCCGGCGCTCTTCAAATGGAACTGCGCCGTTGCCGGCTCTGCGCGCCAGCCTTCCGGCAGCTTCAGCGTCACTGTTCCCTCGGCCGCGGCTTGCGCGTGGACTGTCACTTTCACCGGCAGCTTCGAACCGTCGAGCGGCAGGATTCGCGCCTCTGGCTCCATGCGCACACCGATTGCCGGAGTCACTACGAGGGGCTCGTAGATGCCGCCCGGCCCAGTGACACGCTGCAGCGTCTGCACCACCTGGCCCAGGCGGATGGGCAGGCCGTCGAATGTAAACTCGGCCCACGCCGCCAGCGGCCACGGAGCAAACGAGCGATTCCGCCATGCTTGGTTGGAAATGTCGTAGTAAGGCTGCTCGACTGAGGGCCTGGTAAAGAAGGGTGCTGTAGGTGCTGCGTCTTCGGCCGTCTTCACTTTGAAGAGCCGGTCGTTCACAGGTGCTGCTGGATCGATCGCTCCGCCCGTGTCCTCTGCCTTCCATGGAGAACCGCTCTGGCTCTCAAGCCAGACCCGGGTCAGTCGCGCTTCGCCTGCAGCTTGAGCCGCGTGCACACGCACTCGAAACTCCTCGCCTGGAGATACGCTGCGGCGAGTTTCATCCGCGCCGCCGCCAAATGGGTTGCGGTCAATGGCGCCTGAGGAGGTAATGGCCACCAGGTCCAGGCCCAGCAAGTCCTTCAGCGCCGATTGAAACTGTTCGATCTTTGCGCCCAGTTCCAACTCCAAACCGGCCTTGGCCTCGGCATCCAGATCGGAGCCTTTCACTTTCGCATAAAGGTCCAGCGTCTGCCGGTAAATCGGCGCCAGCTTTTGCGCGCCCTCCACGCCAATCTCATTGCGGCAATCGCTTTCGTACTCGTCGAGGTGTTCATCAATCTGTCGCAGTCCTTCCGCGAGCCATACCGGTGGAGTGCCCTTCACAAGTCCGGTGAGCCCTTCGAGACTGGTGTCGATCTTTACCTTGCGATTGTCGAACAGGCTCGCATCGCCGTTGCTGCTGGATGCCGCCGCTGCAGGCGCCACCGCCCACAGGTGGTAACTCGATGAAGACGGCCCGCTCAGCGTTGGATTTGCGCCGCCGTTCTGCGATTTCTGCTGGCCCCATCCCTCGCGCGCGATCTGCGCATAACTCCGCCCGAGTGCCGGATCCCACGTCCCTACCGGAATGGTTGCGTCGGTCGAGGGAGCGCCATCGATCCATTCGCCGGTGATGTAGTTATGAAAGCGCGCCGGAGCCCACTTGCCGGTTGCGTAGTCGAAGATTCCCTTAGCGGTGACACGCGCAAACGGGGCTCTGGAGTACATGGCCAGCGGCTGCCAGGGCTGCAATCCGTCTTTGAGCTGCTCGGGAAAGACCGTTGGATCGCCGGCCGCCTTGAAGACCTCCTGCGCAATCTCGCCGGAGACCTGGTGTTGCCCGTGGCCGTCAGAAACTCCGCCAACAAATGTGGCCAGAATTACCTGGGGCCTGACCTGCCGCACCGCCAGCACCGCGTCGTAGAGCACGCGGTCGTGTCCCCATTGCTTGAACGCTTCCTCTTGAGTTTTTGAGAAGCCAAAGTCTGCTTGAGTGCTCCACAGTTGTTTTGCGCCGATGTACTCGTTCGCCTTCAGCAACTCGTTGGTGCGCATTAGGCCGAGCGCGTCGTCGGTGTCGGCAGACATGGCGTTCTGCCCTCCCTCGCCGCGTGTAAGCGTGTAGAGCGTCACCCGTGCGCCCATTCCGCGCGACAGATAAGTGAGCAGCGCGCCATCCTCATCGTCCGGATGCGCCACTATATACATCACGCTGGCAGTTGTTCCCAGGCGCTTGAGCGTCTGCACGAGATCTGCCTGGCCACGGTCTTCGGGCAAGGGAAGCGCGATCGCGCTGGGCTCCATGGGTGGAAGCTCGACGTGCGACGCAGCCGTCTGCGCCTGTTCCTGCGCGGCAAGCCGAACCGGCGCAGCGCTCGCCAATGCAACAAGCGCTGCAATAGCCAGAGGAATTGCCGCTTGATGGAATCTCGGGGATGTTGGATGGACCTTCTCGGAAAGAAACATAATCTGCTGTCAGTGTACAATCCGGTGAGCGCCTCCGCCTCATGTCTTTGCCGTCAACCAAGTCCGCCAACCCCGCAACCCTCGAGCGCCGCATCGGCCTGCGCTCCGCCGTCCTCTTCAACATGCTGGAGATGATCGGGGTTGGGCCGTTTATTACGCTGCCGCTGGTGATTGCAGCGGCGGGCTTCCGGCTCTCCGTCTGGGCCTGGGTTTTGGGAGCGGCCATAGCCGTGACCGATGGGCTGGTGTGGGCCGAACTGGGCGCAGCCTTTCCACGCGCAGGCGGTTCCTATGCTTTTTTGCGGGAGATTTACGGTCCCGATCGCGCCGGCAACTGGCTGAGCTTTCTCTATGTCTGGCAGTTGAGTTTTTCCGCTCCGCTGTCGATTGCCTCGGGCTGCATCGGCCTGTCGAGTTTTCTGGGAATGTTCTGGCCGGGACTGGATGGGACGCCGGTAGCAGCGTGGCCGATGCTGCACTACTCGAATTTTGCCGCTGCTGCCGCATGCCTGATGATGACCTGGCTGCTCTATCGCAACCTGAAGACAGTGACATGGATGGCATGGGTGATGTTTGCCGGCGTACTGGTGTCCATTGCAGGTGTCATCGTCTCCGGCTTCGCGCATGCTGCCGCCAATGGCGGTTTTCATCTGCCGGTTGCGCCTTCGCTGCCCGCGCATCTTGCCATCAGCGGGCTGGCGCAGGGTACACTGCTCACCACTTACTGCTTCTGGGGCTACTACAACATCTGCTTTCTTGGCGCGGAAGTGAAGCGGCCGGAGCGTACTATTCCGCGAGCCATTCTGCTGTCGGTGCTTTTTGTTTTCCTGTTCTATGTCACGATGAATCTCGCTGTGCTGCCGTCGTTTCGCGATGCAGCGGCGCACACAGCGGATAGCGTGCTGGTACGGATACGCCTGGTGGCGGAGATTGCTCACTCAGCCTTTGGCAGTTGGGCCGGATACCTGATGGCGGCGCTGATTATCTGGACCGCGTTTGCGTCGGTGTTTTCGCTGCTGCTCGGCTACTCGCGCGTGCCTTATGCCGCCGCGCGGGATGGCAACTACTTCAGCTATCTTGCGGCTATTCATCCGAAGCACCACATTCCGCACCGGTCGCTGGTGGCGCTGGGATTGGTGGGCGCGGCCTTCTGCTTCTTCTCGCTGGCACAGGTGATCACCATGCTGGTCATCACCCGCATCCTGCTGCAGTTCTTTTTGCAGCAGGCGGGAGTGATGCTGCTGCGCTTGCAGAGGCCGGAGTTGGAGCGGCCGTTCAAGATTCCGCTCTACCCGCTGCCGCCGCTGGCCGCTATTGCCGGGTTCTTGTTCATCCTGCTTAACCGGAACCATGCGCTTGAAGGACTGGCAGTCGCGGGGTTGATCGGAGTTTCGGGGACGGGGATTTATCTCATCCGGGCGCGGCGGCTGGGGCAGTGGCCGTTCCTGCGGATGGCCAACGGAGAATTAGGGTCTTGAAATTCCAGGTCTTCCGCCGCGGTCCGCCACGGTGGAAGACCTGGGACACCCGAAGCTCTTTTCCGCCGCTTGTAGAATCCGGCTATCCTTCGCTCCCATCCGATCAGGTCCTGAATTGCGTACTTAGGATGGTGGAGGGGCTGGTCGGAGAAGGGCTCATATTCCTGTAACGCCTACCCCCTTCACGGTGTCTAATGTGTGCAAGCGTTCGTTTCCCCACGCGAGGTCAAGTCATGCTCATCGGCAAACTGTCAGATATCCCCTCCTCGGAGATCACTTCCCGAGCCGCCTACGAGGAATACTTCAACCGCCGCCGCTTCCTTCGTGGTGCGTTAGCCACGGGAGCCATGGCCCTCGGCGCCGGCCGCCTCGCCGATCTGGCCGGGAACATCATCGACCCCCGCATAGCTGCCAGGGCCGACACCAAACTCCAGACCGTCAAGAGCCCGCTCACCACGACCGGCGAGCAGCTCACCAGCCTTGAAGACATCACCCACTACAACAACTTTTACGAGTTCGGCGTGGAAAAGGACCAGCCCGCAAAGAATGCCGGCGGCCTGCCCACGCGCCCATGGACGATCAAGATCGAGGGAAAGGTGAAGACTCCGAAGACCTTCGACATCGAGGCGCTGCTCAAGCTGCGCCCTCTCGAAGACCGCGTCTACCGCCATCGCTGCGTCGAGGGCTGGAGCATGGTCATGCCCTGGGTCGGCTACGCGCTTTCGGAGTTCATTAACCAGTGCGATCCGCTTCCGTCAGCCAAGTTTGTGCAGTTCATTTCTTACTACGACCGCCACGTGGAGAAATGGGCCAGCCAGGACGCAACGATCACCTGGCCCTACTCCGAAGGCCTGCGTATGGACGAAGCTATGAATCCGCTCACGCTGCTCACGTTTGGACTCTATGGCGATGTGCTGCCCAATCAGGATGGCGCGCCGGTCCGCATCGTAGTGCCGTGGAAGTACGGCTTCAAATCCGCGAAGTCGATCGTGAGCGTGAAGTTTGTAGAGAAGATGCCCCCCACCACCTGGAACGATCAGGCCCCCAACGAATACGGCTTCTACTCCAACGTGAACCCCAACGTGGACCACCCCCGCTGGAGCCAGAAGACCGAACGCCGCATCGGGCTGCCCTTTTATCAGCAGCGCCGCACCACTCTCATGTTCAACGGCTATGGAGACCAGGTGGCCTCGATGTATTCCGGAATGGATTTGAAGAAGAACTACTAGTTAGTGAACAGCGAGCAGTGGACAGTGGACAGTGGACAGTGAAATGCGGGTGCCCGAGGTCTTCCGCCGAGGCGGACCGCGGCGGAAGACCTGAGATTCGCTGAGATCAAGTCACTCGCTAACTCCGCTTGATTGGAAATCATGAATCGCTCGACTTTAATTGTTCTTAAGACGCTGGTATGGATTGGCTGCCTGATGCCGCTTGGGATAGCGGTTTACGAGGCAGTGACCAATACGCTTGGGCCTGATCCGACGGCGGAGCTTGCTTCCATCACCGGGTTGACGGCTCTGTGGCTGCTGGCAGGCGGGCTTGCGATTTCGCCAGTGCGCGCGCTTTCGCCGCGGCTCAGTTGGCTCATCAAGTTCAGGCGGCTTCTGGGGCTGTTCGTGTTCTTCTACGCTACGCTGCACATGCTCACCTGGTTGGGGCTGTACGCGGGCTTCGACCTGACCACCATCAAGGTCGACATAACCAAGCGGCGGTTCATCATCATGGGCGTTACTACGTGGCTGCTGCTGCTGCCGCTGGCCGCCACTTCCACCACATGGTCAATCCGCAAACTTGGCGGCAAGAACTGGAACCGCCTGCATATGCTGGTGTATCTGGCCGCGATCACCGCCATGGTGCACTACTGGTGGAAGGTGAAGACAGGGGTATTAGAGCCTGCGCCGTACACGCTGGTGATTCTGGTGCTGCTGGGCGCGAGGCCGCTGCTGGCCTGGAACCAGCGCCGCAAAGCGCGTGTCGCGGTCGCGGCACGCGCTGATTAGATTAGCATTCGCGGCAACGTGAGATCAGTCGAACCGTAGCCGAAGTTCGTCGCGAAAT
>PKXI01000315.1 GCA_003133425.1 Acidobacteriaceae bacterium | reverse complement strand
ACTAACCGCCGGCAGGTGGCGGCACGGGTCACTCTTAGGGGACAGGTACGCTGTCAGGCTTCGGCGAAGAATCGTTTCCTGGTTGCTTCATCCGCAGCGAGATCGGGCCCGCTGAACAGCGAGTCCGGCTGGCGGCTGGGATCTTCCGCGATGAGCGGCATGGCCCGCGCGCGGCGGGCATCGGCATCCGGCCCTGTGGCGAGATACATCTCGGTGAACCACCGGTTAAAGGTGTGGAGTCGGCCGGCATAACCATCATGCTCATCGGCGTAGGCATGCCCGGCAGCATCCCAATCGTCGGAGCACATCAGGTGATCGCGCAGCACCCGGGCGTCACGCAAGGTGAGGGAGAGACCTTGGCCGTGCGTGGGATCGCTCGATGTGGCCGAGTCGCCCAGAAGTGCCACTCCGTCGCGGTACGGGTGATCGACCCCGCTGTGCGCGCAACTGAAGGTCGCCAGCGGACCGGCCTGCCTCGCGTCCTCGAAGAGCGCGGCGTTTGTGCCCGTCTTCTTGCAGCCTTCAACGAATCTCGCCAAGTCGCCGGGCCCCTGGAAGCGCGCTTGCGTCGCGTCGTGGTAGCACAAATACATACGCACTCGTCCACCGCCCTGGGGCGCAATGACAACGAGTTGCCCCAGCGCGAAGTGGTAAATGGCCTGGCAAGTGTTTTCCGCCGCCGGCACGTTTTCGAGCAGAATCCCGGCGATCATCATGTCTTCAGGATCGCGCAGGACAAGAAAGCGAGCTGAGGAGCGCACCGCGGAAGATCGTCCCTCGGCCCCCACTACCAGGCGTGCGGAGATAGTTTCAGTGCGGCCATCTTCCTCAATGACCAAGGCGGGCGGTACGCCCGGCCGTGCTTCGCGAACTGACGCGCCGCGGCGCACCGTGGCGCCCGCTGCAGCCGCACTTCTCAGCAGCGACTCCTGCATGGCGGGGTGATAGCAGGCCAGGCAAGGGAGTTGCTGCGGCGTGGTGGAGACCACTTCGCGATGGGCCACGCGGTCATTCACAACATAAGAATCCACCCAGCCGATCGGATGCCCTCCTGCTTCGGCCAGACATCCGGCGACTCCCAGGGCTTGAACCTCCGCATGGCCCCACGGAAACATCATTTCGCCGCGAACGCGGTCCTTGAATTGCCGCTCGTGCTCGATCACCAGCACGCTGGCGCCACACGCTCCGCCATGTTCTTGGCGAGAGCCGCGCCGCCCAGGCCGCCGCCGGCGATGGCCACATCATAGGGTGTCGACATGCTTCCTCCGCGCCATCCGGGATTTCCATCTTGGCTTCCCGGCTTCATGTCAGGTTACAGCATCGCGGGAAGAATCAATATTACTGATAAACAATAGGCGGAGCCCAATTCCGTCAGGAGCCAAAGGGTATCGAAGTCAACATAGCGCGTAAAGCCGGTGGCATCGTAACGCCGCAGGATGGGTTTGAGCGCCAGCGTACCGTCCGTGGACGCGACGATGGATTTGTAGATTCTGTCTGCCGCATCGTATTTGTGGCGCGAGAGCAGGAGCAGCTGCGCGAATGTGTTGTCCTTAAGGACAACGCACTCCTCCAGCCAGCGCTTTGCGATGCCGAGCAGTTGCGGAAAAAGCCAGGGCTTCTCGTTGCCATCGTCGTCGCGGAAGTATTTCTCAAGGGTCAGCTTGGCCAGGTTAAACGCGACTCCATTCAACCGAAAACGCTTGAGGTCGTCGAGCGTGTGGATCACGGTTTCGCCGGCAATGGGAGCGCTCTCTGTTTCGGTAGGCAGATCGGCGGTCGAGAGCGACAAGACGGATTCGTCGGTAAACCTGGCTGTCAGCCGCTCTCCTTGGATGTCATATCGATAGCCCACCAGGCGAGGGAAGCTGATCTCGCATGCGCTACGGCTATCGAGAGCGCGAACACGGGTGGGCAACGGACTGGGTTTTGGCTCTTTGGTTGCGCCGCTGCACGGAATGAAGGAGAAGCGCCTCGCAGAGACAACTGGAATGGAGGCGAAAACCATTCATCGGCTGCTGGAGGTCGATCCGGCCACAGGAAAGTTCTCCCGCAACGAAGACAAGCCGCTCGATTGCGATCTTCTCATTGTTGATGAGACCTCGATGGTGGACGTGCTCCTGATGTACGCCCTGTTCCGTGCCCTGCCGAAAACCTCCGCACTGATCTTGGTCGGCGATGTCGATCAGCTTCCCTCCGTGGGGCCGGGCAATGCCTTGCGGGACCTGATCGATAGCGGTGTGGTGCCTGTGGTGCGCCTGACCGAAGTGTTCCGGCAGGCGGCCACCAGCAAGATCATCACCAGCGCTCACCTCATCCGCCAGGGGAAGATGCCGGAGCTTCGCACGGCGGAGTCTGGCTCCGACTTCCATTTCATCGAGCGCGACACGCCTGAGGAGATCGTCGCGACACTGGTGAGGCTGGTTCAGGACAGAATCCCCAAGGGCCATCGTCTCGACCCCATCCGTGACATACAGGTCCTGTGTCCGATGAATCGGGGCTCGATCGGAGTCCGCGAGTTGAACACAGTGCTCCAGGGCGCTCTGAACCCTGTTCGTCCTGGTGAGCCCGCCGCGGAGCGATTTGGATGGCGGTTCCAGGTTCGGGACAAGGTGATTCAGACGGAGAACGACTACAAGAAGGAGGTCTTCAATGGCGACATCGGCACCATTGAGAAGATCGATCCTGTCGAGCAGGAGGTCTTCATCCGGTACGACGACCGGTTGGTGACCTACGACTACGGCGAGTTGGATGAAGTCTCGCTGGCCTACGCCGTAACTATCCACAAGGCGCAGGGCTCTGAGTTCCCTGCGGTGGTCATCCCGATGGCCATGCAGCATTACATGTTATTGCAGCGCAACTTGATCTATACCGGTATCACCCGCGCCAAGCGGCTACTGGTGGTGGTCGGACAGAAGAAGGCTCTGGGCCTCGCCGTAAGGAACGACCAGTCGCGAAAGAGGTATTCGGGGCTCCTATCTAATTTGAAGGGATCCAGTCTGTAGTTCTGAGGCTGCCTGACGACACGAATGAACCAGACCGGCAATGGAACCGTGCTGGGTGCGCGTCTACGTACTATTCTGCACGTTCAGGTTTGAGACCCTGCATGCACGACGATCCACAACTCGACCAAGCCCGGCGCCGGCGTATGCGATACGCCGAACGTAAGCTCCTTGAGGCGCAGCGGCGACTGTCTCGGGCCGAGCGAAGCATCCTCCATTGGTCCCGGATACTTGCCGACCTCAGGCATGAGCGAACTCGCGCCGTCCACCCGCGACTGAGGGGCATTCCGGTCTATTTTCATTAGGTCAAAACACAAGTCTGGATTTCCTGCCTGTGCCGCACCCACCAAGGTGCGAATGGTGCTACGCTTTTGGCACGTGAAGCGTGAGCTTCTTTCTCACAGACTGAGCAAGGCAAAGGCCTTGGGGCTTTGGATCCCAAGGCCTTTGTCGTCTCCATTAACGCTCCAGTTTGGCGTACTGCTCGGCCGTCAGGTTTAGGAACACCCCGCCCCGTCCAGTCACAATGGCCTGATCCAGCATCAGCCGGCTCTCTTGATCGGTGATGCCACCGCCTCGCCTCACGGGTACGATTCCGGGTTCCGAGACCAGTTCCCACACACGCTCCAGTGTCGGGAAATGGGGAGTTCTGGGGTTGTCGCACATCCGGAGATTGCCTTTGATCGGCTTCTTGACGAGGGCATTCCCGGCTAATCGCAGGTTGAATTGGGCAGGTTCGGCCCGTCCCTTGTATGTTGCGATC
>PKXI01000126.1 GCA_003133425.1 Acidobacteriaceae bacterium | reverse complement strand
ATTGCTCCTTTGACCCGTAGGTGTTATGCGGTATTAGCTAAGGTTTCCCTCAGTTATCCCCCACTCCAGGGTAGGTTAGTCACGTGTTACTCACCCGTGCGCCACTTTACTAGTGGTATTGCTACCACTTTCTCGTTCGACTTGCATGTGTTAGGCACGCCGCCAGCGTTGATTCTGAGCCAGGATCAAACTCTCGTTTGAAACCTGATGTCTTACCTTCTCTGACGGAGGTCAGAGTTGGTTCGACGGCATCTGCGCATCTGTTCCTAAGAACAGGGTGCGCGCAGATACTCTTACCTTGTGAGAATGATCAAGCCAAACTTGATCCCTTCTCACGACTGGCATGTTCAACCAATTTGTCAAAGATCCTTTCGAGTTACCGCCTGAGCGGACTCGTTGGATCGAGGCCCAGGCTGTTACGCCGGGGTGTCCTCGAACTTGTCTGCGCACTCAGATCTGTGCACTTCCATGCACACATCGTCGTTTTTGCGCGAACCTTTCGAACATATCGAACTTGCTTCTTCGCGTCAAGCCATTATCTTTACTCGTCTGAGTCTTCCTCAGTTGCGAATTCCGATCGGCCGGGAAGATCAAGTCCCATGCTGAAGCATCGCGCTGCGCAAAATATCAAATAACGGCCAGCAATACTCGCCCGAACCACTAGGGTTCGCAGGAGATAAACTCCTGGGTCATGCAATGGCTTGTTCTCTGCGGGATTCCCTACAGGGGTTCAGGGGCACTTGCCTCACCTGACCCAGCGAACTAGTTCCATTACTTGGCTTCCCACTTCCCTCATTCGGGGCAGGCCATCAGGCCACCGGGAGGCTTTACTGCTACATCATCGTCCCAACTGCAACTTTCAAAGAGTAGCACACGCTACTTCCTATTGCAAGCTGTGCGCACACGAAACGTGCTGGCCTTGCTGCAACTTCCCGAGAATAGCAACACGGTGCGTGGAATGCAAGCGCAGTGCCTGTGGAAAGCCCCCGGAATCTGTGGGAAACGCCTGCGAATGGCCGTTTTCAGGGCCTCGCAATTAGCCCCAGATCCGTCAGCCCATTGATAAAAAGCTGCATAGCCAGAGCAACCAGCAACAACCCCATGATGCGCACCAGGATTCGTATGCCGGTTTCGCCCATCACCTGGCGCACCCGGCTGGCTCCGGCAAGCACCCAGTAACTGGCCAGTGCCGTAATCGCGATGGAACCAAGAATGGCACCCATCTGCCAGTGCCACAGCGAGGGCGCCTGGCCCACCAGCACCATTACCGACGAAATAGCACCCGGCCCGGCCAGCATCGGCACTCCCAGCGGAACGATTCCCGCGTCTTCCTTCGCAGCTGCCTCCTCGGCATCGCCCAGGGTCTCCTGCGTCTGCGAGCGCCTCGCCTGCAGCATGTCCAGGCCGATCAGCAATAGAATCAGCCCGCCGGCGATCTCAAAGGCCGGCAGCGTGATCCCAAACAGTCTGAAGATCAGTTGCCCTGCGACGGCAAAACTGGTCAGCACAATGAAGCACGTTATCGCACCTTTGCGCGCCATCCGCTTGCGCCGCACCGGGTCCGCGCTCTGCGTAATCGCCAGGAACGATGGAATCGCCGCAAATGGATCGACCAGAAAAAAGATGGAGCTCAGCGCCAGCAACGAAAAGCGCACGATCGGCGCACGGCTGATCTCGGTGAGAGCTACTTCGGCTGGGTTGGTCCAGAGCACCTCTTGAGGCTAGAACATTTGGCTCTGCCTTGCCACATGGAAGCAGCCGGAGTTTTCCAGCGCTGCCCCAAGGCCACGCTCGTCCTCGGCCACATGGGAGAAACGCGGCCCCTCAACCTGTGGCGCTTCGACTGCCGATGGCCCATCTCCCATCGCAGTTCATCCGCACCGGCCAACATCCCGGAAACAGACAGCATCAACCCAGCCTCTGAAGACGCAAAGCGCATCCTTCGCATCGATCACCCCATCGGCTAGACGCATTGACTTGACGCAACGAACCTACAAACAACTGCGGACGACGATTCAGTTTTCGCTGCTCCGGCTTCGCTGCATTGGCCGGCCAACCCAAATCCATGGTTCCATCACCAGGATTCCCCTCAGAGTAGATAATGGTCTCAGAGGATCAGTGATTCGGAATGCAGCGATTTGAGCTGCGCGCATTTGGCTCGCACCAGCGCGCTTTTTTCAATTACGTGAGCCAACCAGCGCAGGCGCGAATTCGCACCAAAGCGCTGCTTCTCATCATCGCCCTCGCACTGCTGCCCATCGCCGCTTTGGCGCGCAGCTTGGCTGTTTGTGGATCTGTCTCCGGTTCCACCGGCCGGCCAATCACAAGCGCCACCATTGAACTCACTCAGGAAAACGGAGCCATACGAACCCGTACGTCCACCAACGCAGAAGGAATTTTTCAACTCCCGATAGCGTCAGTCGGCGCGTATCAGCTCGTCGTGAAAGCGGCAGGATTTCAAACCGCCACCAGAAGGCTCGTAGTCGCCACAGACGAAGAGCAGTGCAACGTCAACTTCCGGCTGATGATCGCCACCAGCGAAACGGTCACCGTCACCTCCGACGTAAATCAGGTTGATCTGTTTTCTCCCGATCCCGCGGAAAAAGTCTTCGTTCAGCAGGACCTGATCGACGCCAACCCCGGCCGTCCCGGAGCGCCCGTTTCCATTCCCGGCTACCCCATCGAGACCGCATCCGGAGGCATCAAGGCGCCGCAGTATTTCGCACCCGGGGTTGCCGGAGATCATGGCGAGCCAATCGCCCAGTTCATTGCCATCGGCGGTTATCTGCTGCCCAACAACCTTTCCGCCAACGCGCACGGCAACGGGTATGCCGATCCCAACATCCTCATTCCAGCCATACTCGCCGACGTGCAGGTTGATGGAGGCTCCTTCAACGTCCTCGAAGGCAATCATGCGGTCAACGTCGCAGCCACCTATGCGCTCCGTTCGAAGATCGATCCGTTCGTCACCGTCGCAGGCGACTATCGCGACATCGATTTCGCGGCGGGCGCGAGCCCCGGCAATACCTCCTGGGTGGCAATCGAAGGCTCGTACGGCAACGGCTTCCTCAAGCGCCTAGAGCATCGGCAGCAGTTCAAAATCAACGGAGAACGCGTCTTCGAGGCCGGCCAACACAGCATCACTCTCGTCGGCGCCGGCTATTACGGCTTCTCCTTTATTCCCGGACTCGTCCCTGTCGGCACGGCAAGCGCCGCGTATCCTGACGTCGGCGACACGATCGACCCGCGTCAGAAGGACCAAACGCACACAGCGCTCATCGCGCTCAACGATGACTGGACAATGAGTGGCCGGCAGCAAGTCCAGCTTTCGGGATTCTTCCGCACCTATAATCTCGCGCTCTACTCCGATTTCGGCCAGGGCCTCATCCGGCAAAGCGAGTTCCGCACCGTTGCCGGCAGCAGTGCAAACTATGCGGACGGGTTCAGCGACAAGCTCTCATGGCTTGCTGGCCTCGACTTCGAACGCGAAGCGCCGCGCCGCGACAATCTCGATCACTACAACTTGTACACGCCCCCTAACATGACCTACGGGCCATTCACCAAGGTGGATGGCAGCAACGTGACGATTACGCCCATCACTCCATATATTGCAGCCCAGGGCGCAATGGGAGTTCACCTCCGCTACTACGCGGGCTGGCGGCGCGATCAGATCGACTTCGACAACCAGGACCTGCTGTTGCCGCAGAACTCGTTTCAAAAGTGGATCGGCGTCAACTCCCCCAAGGCCACCGTCTCCGTCATTCCCGGATCAATCAAGTGGGCGCCTCTTGTGTCGGCGAGCGCCGGCGAATCGTTTTTCACCGAAGACCCGAGAATTGGAACCGGAACCGCAAACCCAACTCCCGTGAGCCGCGCACACTCCTACCAGTTGGTCACCAGCAAAGTGATTGCGCGTACCGATTTGAAGCTGACGCTGGGACATGTGACCACCGCCGAGCAGTTGGCCAAGATCGATCCGGATACAGGCTTGCAGGAGAACCAGGGCCCGGGCCGTTTGCGCTTTGCCACAGCAGCCCTGCGGCAGAACTTCAGCGCTGGATCCCTTCAGGTGACGTTCTCAAAGGCAGATGCACGCGACATAGTCTCAGGACAACCCACAGCAGAGGCCCCGCGCACCATCTTCGATGCCCTCGGCGTCACACAGAAACTGCCCCTTCATCTGCAGGCCAAGGGCGAATTCGAATACGTCGGCGCAAAGCCGCTCGGCACAGGCTGTAACCCCAACCCGAACGTGCAATGCGTCGGCGTTCCGGTAAAAGAATTCCGTGCCGCCGTCGCGCGTCCATTTGCAGAGGGCCGTTTCAACATCGCGATGAATCTGCTGGTCGCAAAAGGATTCACCGGCCAGACATTGGAGAACTTCTATCCATCCGTTCTTTCGGTCGTTACCGGCGTCCGAATCCCCTCCTATGCAAGTGTGAGCTTCACCTACAGGTTCCGCGGTCCAGTTTCTCCCTGACCGGGCATCTGAAGTGACGGGCGTCGAACCCAACCCTGGTCCCTGACCCAACATTTCCGCTCTGCATCCCACCTTAGTGGTAGCCCACCCGGCAAACTCGCCCTTGTCCCGCCGCATCCACACTGATTAACTGTTCATATCAGTCCCAGCCAGGGGGGAATATGAAAGCCGGTTCTCTTGTCATTCTTTTTGCGTGCGTCCTGGTCAGTGGCCGAGGGTCAACAGCCCAGGCCATAGGGTCCGCGGTCCTGCTCAACCAGCAGTCCATGCAAAGTGTCGGAGACTCCAACCAGCAACCATCCCAGCCAAGCCGGCCCGCACCTCAGCAGCAACAGCCGGGGCAAATTCACGAAGCCGCCGATTATGACTACGCGCCCGCGCCCCAAAGCTTTGCGGATTGCGGTTGTGCAAAGCGGCCGGTCTTTCCTGTCGATGCCGGCTATGTGCCTGCGGGAACTCCGGTGACTATCGTCAGCCCCTCGCCGGACGCGCTGATCTACTACACCACCGACGGCTGGACGCCGACCGAAGCATCGATTCACTACACCGGGCCCATCACTATGAAAGCCTTTACCCGCCTGCAGGCATTTGCCGTAGAACCCAACAAGCTTCCCAGCGCCATTGTCGAGGCCAACTACGCCGTGCAGGGTCCGCAGGCGCCTAAGACGAAGGCGGCGCTGGCCATTGACGGCGTCCTGCTCAAAGGCACACCTTTGCGCCTGATAACTGGAGTTCTGGTCAGCTCTGAAACGGCGCAATCCGGCGACCCAATTCTGCTGCTGCTCGATGAGAACGTGATGGCCGGCGATGCGCTCGTAGCGCGCAAAGGATCACGGGTGAAAGCCATCATTACCAGCGTCGATCAGGCCGGACTAGGCGGCAAGCCCGGCGTGCTTACGTTTCAGGTGCAGGCGCTCGAAGCTCAGGGAGTCACCATCCCGCTCAGTGCAAGCGTAACGTTGGCCGCGCCCGACCTCGCCGCGCAATCCCAGAGAATCGCAGATCCCTCGCAGGTCCATATCGCCGGCGCGCTCCCTCGCGGAGAAGAAGCCCAGATCGAACCCGGCATGCCCCTGATCGCCACCGTCGGCGCCGACACCCCGCTGCACCCGTAAGCCACTCACCGCTACCCAGCATTGTTGTTCAGGTTGCAGGGCACTCCGCCCCAAACGAACCAAGAAACGAGGGTGCCCCATCCTTCGCCTTTTTTCTGGCGAAGGGTGGGATACCACGAACCCAAACCGCCAGATGCCTCTCTCCGTCATTCCTCCCGCAGCAGAATCATCGGATCAACCGCCAGCGCTTTTTGCGCCGGAATCCACGCAGCCGCGAGGCCGAGCACCAGCATCGTCAGCACCACGCCGCCCAGCACCACCGGATCCTTCGGCCCCGCCTGGTACACGATGTACGACAGTACCTTCGTCGCCAGAATGCCCAGCACCAATCCCGCCGCCGAGCCTGCCGACAGCAACACGAACGCCCGTCCCAGCGCCGCTCGCAGCACTTGCGTCCGCCGCGCCCCCAGCGCCATGCGAATCCCCAGCTCGCGCAGCCGTTTGCTCACCGTATACGAAGCCATGCCGAAGATTCCCGTCACCGCCAGCATCGCGCCCAGCAGCCCCAACACGCCCAAAGCCACCGTGGCCACACGCGCGGCAAACAACGCGGAGCTCATCTCCTGGTTCCACGTCCTCACAACAAAAGGCAACCCAGGGTCCAAGCCGCGCAGCGTGCGCTCCAGCGCCTTGGCCATCTCTTCCGGATCGCGCCCCGACCGCACCAGCAGATATGTGCCGTTCGACGGCTGCTGCTGAAATGAAAAGAACATTGCCGGTTGCTGATCCTCTGTGAGCGTCCGGTATTTCCCGTCTTCCAGAACGCCCACCACCTCGGTCCGCTTTCCGCCCCAGTACTTGAAATGCCCGCCGATCGCTCTGTTCACTGACCCAAAGACTTTAACCGCAAACTGCCGATTCACCAAAACTACATTCGGCGCCTTTTTGTCGTCGTTCAGCGTCAGATCTCTTCCCTCCAGCAGCCTCGTGCCCGCAGCCTGCAGAAAGCCGGGCGAAACGGTATAGTCCATCGCGTCCGCGGCCTGGTTCGTGGGCCGGAAATCGGTCGTGCTGTCGGTGTAAACATCCGAGTCGCCACCGCTTATGCTGAGCGGCAAGTGGTCCGAATACCCGACCGCCGTCACACCCGGAATGGACGCCGCCGCATCCAGCATGCGCCGCTGCATCTGCGGAGTGCGCTCACCGGCATAGCCTGCCATCTGCAAGTCGCTCTCCACCAGCATCACGTTCTGCGGCACAAATCCGAAGTTGCTGTGCAGCGAACGCGCCATCCCGCGCACCGCCACCAGCGATGAAGTCACCAGCACCGCACAGATCGCAATTTGCACCGCCAGCAAAACGTCCCGCAAGGTAAAGCGCCGCAGCCCGGCCACACCTGCAGCACCGGTCCGAATCACCTGCCACGGATCGGACCGCATCACCTGCCGCACCGGCATAATCCCGAAGAGCAGGCCGCTCGCCACCGCCAGCACCAGCGCCACAATGTACGTGCCGGCATCCGGATTCACCGGCACATTGATCGGAGTATCAGGAATCGGCTGCCACGCGCTTAGCCAGTGAAGAATCACTACACCTCCCGCCAGCCCCAGCGCTCCCCCGGCCAGCGAAACCATCACCGCCTCGGTCAGCATCTGCTGCAGGATCGACCCGCGCCGCGACCCCAGCGCCAGCCGCAGCGCCGTCTCCTTCGCACGATCCGCCGCCCGCGCCGCGAACAGGCTTCCTAGGTTCGCGCACGCAGCCAGCAAAATAAGTCCAGCCAGCATCATCAAGCCCGCCATGAAGGCCCGCGCCGGTCCGCCCAGCATGTCACCCACCAACCCCGGACGAGCCAGCGTGAGCTTCAAACCGTCGTCGTCTGATGGATAGGCCTTTGCCAGCCACGCCCCAATTGCATTCAACTCCTCCGTCGCCTGCGCCGGCGTAACACCCGGCTTCAGCCGTCCCACAACGAACCCGGAGTGATTGCCGCGGTACTTCAGCGAGTCGGTGCCTTGGATGGTGGGCTGCTCGACCATCGGAATCCACATTGCCGGCGCAAAGAAGAGCTCCGTTCCCCGAAACCCTGGCGGCGCCACACCGATGATCGTGAGCTGGTGTTTGTTGATCTCGATCGTCCGCCCCACCACGCCCGCATCGTCGTGAAAATGGCTATGCCAGTAGGCGTAGCTCAGCACCACATAAGGGGCGCTGTTCATCCCGTGCTCATCGGCGGCGTGATAAAACCGTCCAAGATACGGCTGAATACCCAGCGCGTCAAAGTAGTTTCCACTCGCCACATACGGCCATGCGGTCGACGGATTCCCGCCGGTATTCACCCCAACGGGACCGATGATGTTGTAGGAGAACAGGCTCTCGAAGCTCCGATTTCGATCCCGAAGATCCAAATAATCGGGATACGACTGCGACGGATACTGAAAGCGCTGCACCATGTAGAGATTCTGAGCATTCGGCACGTCCACCGGCCGCAGCACCACCGCGTTCAACACGCTGAACACCACAGCGTTGGCGCCAATCCCCAATGCCAGCGTCAGCATCGCCGTCACCGCAAATCCCGGCGACTTCCTCAATTTCCGAAACGCAATTCGCACATTGCTTGCCACATCGGCCGCCCTTGCAACAAAAGTACGACTGCAACCGGCGCATAGTTCCCAATAAATTGCGACTCATCCCTTTCTCTCTTTCCGCTCCTCGATCCCCTGGCTCGCAGCTTACGAACCCACCAGGATCTCCACAACTAGTTGTTCTCAAGGCTTCGTCTGGGTGTAAAGTCCTTGCGTGAAAGCAAGATGCGCAATCCTCGCAATCTGCTGCTCAATTGCAGCCTCTGCTCAAGTGAAAGGTACTGAACCACAGTAGAGAGGACATCGAAGATGAAATCGCAGAACACCGTAAACCGAATGGTCCGCACTGGAACCGTGTGGGTGGCGGTCTGCCTCAGCCAACTTGCAGGCGCGTGGGCGCAAAAGTTGGTCACGCCAGGCTATCTCTTCAACGACGATCCAACGTGTCGCGAACTGAATGGCAAGTTCTATCTCTTCACGACACAGGATCCGTTCACGGTCCAGTTCGAACGGAAAAACGAATTCTACAAAGGGATGTATGCGTTCCGCGCTCTCACCACCACTGATTTCGATCACTGGACGGACCACGGGTCGATCGTCACACAGCGGGATGTTACCTGGAACACCGGCGAAGCTTTGTGGGATGGCGACGCGGGCATCCCCGCGAATGGAAAGTTCTATTCATACGCTCCCTTCCGAGTCAACTCCGTCAAAGAGCCCAATTATGGAATCTTCGACATCGGTGTCCTCACGGCCGACAACCCCCTTGGACCCTATAAAGATGTGGTCGGAGGGCCGATGAAGAATGTGGATGGAACGCCGCTTGAAGGCCTCAGCCCGTGGGTCGTCTACGGCGACGACAAAGCGCCATACCTCATCTGGGGCGCTGGAGATACCGCAAAGAACTGGGTGAAAATTGCGCGGATTACCCCGGACATGACTCAACTTGCAGAGCCGGCCCGTGATGTGGTGGTGCCCAAAACCGACGCTTGCGGCAACCTTGACTACTTCGAGAGTCCGCTTCCATTCAAGGTCGGCCAGAAATGGTATCTAACCTACGTTGCCTACAAGAAAGACAAGGGCCCCGGATGCGATGCCAACGGAGATTACATAGACTACGTCGTGTCCGATAGCCTGTTCGGTCCCTTCACTGGTCCGGTCCGTCACCTTATTTATCCGACGGAAGACGGCGACGAATCCGTACAACAGGGAATCTGCACGTACAAGGGCCAAACCTATATCGCCTACCACGTCCCATACGACAATGGCGCCGCAGCCAGCAGCAACTCCAACGTTCCTGAAACCACGACTTCAACCGTGGGCGATCATCATCGCCAGGTTGCGGTCACCAAGCTAACCATTTTGCCCGATGGTAGCCTTCAACCTATCTATCCCGGCCACGACCCCGGCGCAGGAACACCTGGCGTAACGCACCTGACACTTGATGCGTTCGCTCCGCGCCGCGAGGCAGTTGAGTTCCATGTCCAGATGAACACCTGGGGAGAAAAGGGATTGGTTGGCGAGTATCAAATGAAGATGGGAGACGGTGGTTATCTGCAGTATCACGATGTTGACTTTGGCGATGGCGCCGCGACTTTTCACGTCGAAGTAAGTTCAGAGAACGTTGCCCTGCGTAATGGTTCGCTCCAGATTCGGCTGGACAATCCAGCCGGAGAACTGGTTGGCGAAGTCAAGATTGTGCCGATCGGCGGGCGAACCGACTATCGCGTTCTCACCACACAAGTATCTTCAAGTGCTAAAGGCGTTCACGATCTGTGTCTCGTGGCGCGCGGCGAAGCAACGTCGACTCAGCGGCGCCTCTTCAACATCACTTCATTCGGCTTCACCAGGCGCTGAGTAAACGCCTTCGTGCTGACAGAGATTCCGGAGTCGAAAGGGACTGGAGCTCTCCCTTCAATCACCACAAAACTGAGGGTGCCGCATCCTTCGCTTTTTCTCTAGCGAAGGGTGGGAAACCACAGACCTCCGCCCCCGCACTTGCAGTTCCAGGCTGCGGCGGGTTAGTTGGCTACGCAGTCATTGCGGTATCGAACTCTGTGTAATTGTCGAGGTAATCCTTGATGATCTGATAGCACTCGCAAGAGATCTTCGTGAGCCCCGGGACGTCGAGAATGTGAATTTCTCCGCGAGTGTATTCGATAAGTCCTTTTCGCTTGAGAATACCGGCTGTCGTCGAAATAGTGGGGCGGCGCCCTCCAAGCATGTCTGCGAGAAACTCGTGCGAAATCTTGAACGTGTCGATGTTTGCGCGGTCCGCACAGATGAGGAGCCAGCGGGCGAGTCGCTGTTCAAAGCTGTGTTTCGCGTTGCATCCAGCGGATTGCATCGCCTGAACGAGTTGCGCCTGAACATAGCGCAGAGCCAGAAACTGAAAGTGGCCGCCAAGGCGGAACTCTCTTTTCGCATCCTCGACGCGGCAGGCATAGCCATGTCCGGCAATCTGCGTGTAGACGCGATTCAGACTCTCTTTTGTTCCCATGAGAGCTGAGACGCCGATGACCGACTCGTAACCAAACATCCCGACCTCGACCTGAGACCCATCCTTGAACGTCGTTGTCATTGATGCCATTCCCTCTTCGAGAAAATAGAGGTGATTGATTGGGTCGCCAGGGCTCTCGATTTCGTGTTTCAGCTCGAATTTGATCGGCTGCAAACGAAGGCGTTCAATTGTGTCCCCATCCAGAGCCTTCAAAAGAGTGTTCTTAAAGCCGCTCGTGCGCAAGGAATCCTCGCTTTCAGACAAAACCCTATCATAACTAGTGTGCGCAAAGCTCACGATGTCTGACAGCGTTCTGGTTATGTCAGATACCGTACGGAGTTATGCCAGGCACCGTACAAAGGTCCATTGGGATATGTCAGAAACCGTGCAAAGATTTTCAGGACTAAGCGAGTAGACTTCAGTCGGCTTGTATAACTTATCTTTCGAGGCGAGAAACATGACCTTCGAGCTCACCACCTTTTTGGAAGAAGCAGGAGTGGGACGAAGGGTCGTCCACTTGCAGCCCAAGGAGGTCTTCTTTTCGCAGGGAAGTTCGGCTGATTGCATCTTCTATCTTCGGACGGGCCGCGCAAAACTCACTGTCGTTTCGCAAGATGGCAAAGAGGCCACCGTCGCGCTTATCTCCTCCGGGGAATTCATTGGAGATGAGTCGCTGGCGAGCGTGGGTGGAGTGCACATGGCCACTGCAAGCGCCATTGATCTCTGTACAGCGCTCAGGATAGAGCGGGGAGAGATGATCCGCCTGATGCACGAGGAGAGTGCCCTCTCCGAAATGTACTTGAAATCCCTGCTGGCGCGGAGTATACGAACCCAAGCCGATCTGGTCGCTCAGCTTTTCGACTCCAGCGAAAGGCGTCTGGCGAGAATTCTCCTGCTCTTGGCCGAATTTGGCGAGCCGGGAGCATCGGAACACCTGATTCCCCCCATCACGCAGGAAACTCTGGCAGAGATGGTCGGCACTACCCGCTCCCGCGTCAGCTTTTTCATGAATCGTTTTCGCAAGCTCGGCCTTATCGAATACAACGGCCGCATCCGGGTCCATAAGTCGCTGCTCAATGTGGTCCTGCTCGACCAATTCACAGAGCGTAACCCCGAGAGGCCTCCCGGTTCGGCGACTCCACGTGTTCGATCAAAGCCAGCCAGAAGCAACTAAACACGACGACTTAAGTAA
>PKXI01000158.1 GCA_003133425.1 Acidobacteriaceae bacterium | reverse complement strand
ACTTGTAGCCGGACAGCAGTGGGCGGACTTAAACGGGCACGAAGCTGGAAACGGCGGATACAGCCAAAGAAAGCCTACAGCCTGCCAACGAGTCTCCTCTACTCGGAAGGGCAAGGTCACACAGCAATGTTTTGGCAGCTATCTTCTACAGTTCTTGATAGTTCGCCCTCACGTCTAATGTCCCGGCGCCATCAGGCCAAACCACGTTTCCAGCCCAGCCACGGCTGGCGGATCCGAGTTCCGGTAGGTTCGTCGGCAATCCGGAAACAACTAAACGCTTAGACAAAAACTTGGGTCCAACTTGGGTCCAATTACTGCCGAAAACCATGCATTTAGTTCCAACAAGACGCACTACCAACCTAAACGNNTTAGCACATCGTTTGCTGATTCGGGACCAAATCAATGCCAGCCCCTGCCCCCCATCGGCGGCGCGCAACCTTTGCAATATGTTGGACTTAGAGGACAGCACGTTTCGGAGCGATCCCGAGGATGGGTCCAGTTTAGGTCCAATAAGCAGACTCAGAATTCGCATGCAATGCGTTCCGAAGTTTTGCGTAATTTCCGGTTAGACGGTGATCCAGGCATAACGCTGGGGAATGGTTCTCCAGTGGCCTGCAAGATACTCGCGGCGTATGATTCATGGATGCTTCCCCGCATGACGGCCGTTCTTCTTCTGGGTGCCGGACTGCCCCTGTTCAATCAGCTCTTTCCGCCAGTGCTTCCCACTCAGCAGTTGCAGCAGACACCAATCCTCATTATCGCCGTGCTGATGTGTTGCCTTGCCGCAGCGTACCTGGCGCTTTGGCGGGCCGCGCCTGATTTTCGAGCGTTTCGTAGCATGGGCATCTTTTTCGCAATTGTCGCCCTGGGTGAGCTATTCAATTACTTCGGGGGCCAGACCCCCTACGTGTCTCTAAGAGCCATAGCGGCGGGTATGCTCGTTGCGACAGCGGGTGAGGCGATGCAGGTCCCGCGTCGCCGCTGGACATTGCTGTTCTGGCCAATCTATCTCTTTGTCTGCATCGCGGTGTGGTTTCCGAACTTGTCTTTTACCGCCGACTGGCCGGTGCTCATATCCGAGGTACTGCTCGCTATTCTGATTGTTCAGGGTCTAAGGCGCAGAAGCGCACGTGACAGAATGATTGCCGTCGCATTTTTGTGTTATTGGCTTGTGCGTCTCACACTTTCCAGCTCCTTCCAGCGCCTGACCGCCATGAAGAACTACGCTTCCATCGGCGGCTGGCAATGGCAGTACACAACCAGCGCGCTGACTCTGGCGGGAATCGCGACGCTGGCCATCTTTGTTCGCGACCTTGTCCGCGACCGGCGGGAGAAGCAGCGCATGGCCGCTGAACTGGCCGCCGGCCGCGCTGTCCAGCAGGTCCTGATTCCTGAAGAGACACCAACCATCCCGGGATTCATCATTCAATCTGTGTACAAGCCCTTTGGAGAAGTGGGCGGCGACTTTTTCCAGGTGCTGCCTATCAAGAACGATTTGGGCTCCGGCGGAGTGCTTGTGATCATCGGCGATGTCAGCGGCAAAGGCATGCCCGCCGCGATGACAGTCTCGCTGTTGGTGGGGACGGTGCGCACACTGGCACACTACATACGCAGCCCCGGAGAAATCCTGGCCGCCATGAACCAGCGTATGCTCGCCCGCAGCCACGGCGGCTTCACCACCTGTCTGGTCCTCCGCGCCGACGCTGACGGCGTGCTCACCATCGCCAACGCGGGCCACATTGCGCCTTACGTTGATGGCAGAGAACTGCAGCTCGAGAGTGGTCTTCCGCTGGGAATTTCTGCCGATACAATCTACGCCGAATCTACCTTCCAACTGTCCCCCGAGCAGCAACTCACTCTTCTCACCGACGGCGTAATTGAGGCCCGCGACAAGGCCGGCGCGCTCTTCGGCTTTGAACGCAGCGCATCTCTCAGCACTCAGCCCGCCGAAGCCATTGCCCAGGCAGCACAAGCCTTCGGCCAGGACGACGATATCACCGTCCTCTCCGTAACCCGTACAAATGATCTGAATCCTGCGATGGCGTAGTTCAGAACGCTGTTTCGACCTCTTAATCGCTCGTTCCGGTAGGATCGTCGCGCACTCGGAAGTTGGGCAAGGAATTGCCAAACCTCCCGATGGCGGTCAATCAGGAGCGAATATCATTGGGGTACGTATTTGAAGCGAGGTGATCACCATGCAACAAAGTAGGTGGAGCGAGTTTGAAGGAGCGTGTTCTCTGCGTTATTGGACTCGTTTCGGTCCCCTGACGAGAACCGGGTTGAACGTCCGAGCAGCATGATCTGCCATTTCTCTTAGAAGCTGTTCCGCCAACTCAGCCCAACCAACTCCCGGATCGTCCGGCATCTTTTTCAAGGTACTGTCAACACCCGCTTTACCCAATTGATAGCTAATCAATGCCGCCTTCAAGCGGCGCCCAGCCTCATTGAACTTGCGATCAACCTCTGCCATAGGTCTCCCTTCTACAGACCATCATCGCCGTAGTCTGGAAATTAGACAATAGGATTTCTTCCCATTCATGTGCACACGCCTGCACCTCCGACCCAACCGTGACAGCATACAAGCTTTGTCCTCCCGGCAGTTTCCTGGCAAATTCAAAAAGTAGGCTCAATTCCAATCCGATCGTTAACCGCCGATCGAATTCGCTGCTTGCAACCCAGGTAACGTTCCGTCGTCTGAACGGAAACGTGCCCGAGAAGAAACTGGATCTGTTCCAGCTCTCCTCCCGCAGCATGGCACAGGCGCGCGCAACTGCGACGCAAATCGTGAGGCGCTAATTTCTCCACGCCAATCACCTTCGCCGAATCCTTTACGATGTGCCAGACGGCTTTCTCGGTCATGCCTTCACCGAGTATCCGCCCCATCTTTGTCACCCGACGAAAGATCTTGCCTCTATCGATTTCCGCAGCATTCAACCAAAGTCGCAACTCTTCCATGACCCAATCCGGTACCGGAACCGTGCGAACGTGCCCGGCCTTGCCCTTAAGGTCAACGATGGCCCAGTGTCCTTCCCGTTGTTCAAGATGTTCGAGCCATAATGCCACTGCTTCATGCCGCCGCAGGCCACAGGCAAGCAGCAGTGCCAGGAGCGCACGGTCTCGCTTGCCTTTGAGCCGTTCTCGGTCTGGGGCTTGCCACAACGCGACGCTTTGCTCCGCAGTCAGCCAGTTGCCCAGACGCATGCCCAGATTCCTGACTCCTTTGACGCGGCGAATGCCGGCGGCCAGATCGGAACTCAGCAAACCGGAGTCGGCTGCTTCATAGACAAGACGCCGTACTGCGCCCAGGCGCAGGTTGATGGTTCCGGGAGCCAGCAGTCGGGCCTCGAGGTAGCCGCGATAGCGAAGCACTACCGTTTTGTTCAAGGCCAGCCGGGGTTCCGAGCAGTACCAATCGACGAACTCGTCGATCGCATGGCCATAGCCTCGTTGGCCGTCAACGCTGGTTAAACTGTTCAACACGGCTGTTTTCGAGAATTCGAGATCAGGCAAACGCAAACGAGTCTTGGGGTGCTTGCGCTGCTTCGGAGTACGCGATTTATGTTTCATCGACCTGTGGCCTCCTCGCCATAGGCTGATCATCATAACTTTCGAGGACTGGTTCCTGCTTGTCGGCGACCGAGCTTTGTCGGCCGTCAATAGAGCGCCAAAAAGGGGGTTACTGAGGCGGGTCTCTGAATCTGAGATTGGAGAGCTTACCAAGGAAGCCGCTGCACGGCTGCTACTGAATTCGAGGCGGACGCTCGACCGGAAGCGGAACGTAAGCTATGCAGCTGACAAAATTAGCGACCGCCAGCAAAACATATTTGTCGCTCTCTTCAGGGGCCGACTTCAATAACCAATCCCTGCTCTGCATCATCACCCAGGCAAGCAGCTCAGGTTCCGGATGCGCATCGATATATTCCCGAATGCAATTCTTCTGCTCGGACCTTCCATCCAGAGACTCAAAGAAGCGCAACAGCGTCGTGTGGCGCTGCATCTGATTCTCCTGCTCAACTACCGTTATCAGAGGCCAGGTCAGGCCCGATTCCATCATTGCCTGGAAACAGAGAAGGAGCATCTCAAGCGCGAACTCCTGCTTGGCTGCGGGCACACCTAGCCCTCGCAGAGCCAGAACTGCACCGAGCAAGTTCGGCTGCAAGGAAAATATCTCGTCTGCCAGTCGCAGTTTCTCGTCGGCGGTCATCTCCTGCACTGCCTTGATCGCTCCCAAGAGGACACTTTGCGAAATCCGGCCCATGTCTGATTTTCCCCGATATCGCTTCGGTAGGGAAGGGCAACAGAATTGAGTCATTGACGAATTGGCTACCCTCTCGCGACCAACGGACCGCCGCGTAATGACACTGAAAAACGTGAGCTAACTCAGCCAGATACTCCTCAATTGGACCCCTTCGTCGAAGCGGGCCCGGATGAGAAGTATGCTTGAACGTGATTGTTGATTCCTGCACAGAGGCAAGGGGTATGCATCCGAACCAAAGGGAGCTCGAAAGTCGGGTTCATTGCGCCGCAGAGTCGGCGTTGTCTCGCCAGCAGTACGTCAGCGCAATCGACGTGCTCTGCGGAATGGGCCTGTTGACCACAGTGCATGTAGACTCCTGGCGGAAAGGGCGAATCGATTTTCTAGAACGAGTGATTCAAGGGAATCTCAAGAAGATTTCGTCGATCATGAGGATTTTTCGACGCTGGGCAATGGAGCAGGGGCTCAAACCCAGCGAGACCCAGTACATGCGCCATTCTCGGAGTGGGAAAGTGGCCCTGCAATTCTCGAAGAGCGGGCACCCGGGAATAGAGAAAAGTTACCGGACACATTTTGTCTCGCCGGAGCTCTCGGAAAAGAATCAGCAGCGTCTTCAAGAGAAGCTCGACCGTTCTCCGAATCCGGTAGTATTCCTAAACCTGCGCCAGGCTCATTGTTCGGAGTGCGGAACTGAAATTGAGCAGGGTTCCTTTCTTTTTCTGGAACGGGAGGAGCCGCTCTGCCTTCAGTGTGCGCGTCTCGATGATCTCGAGTTTCTTCCATCCGGCGATGCTGCATTGACACTACGTGCTTCGAGGTACAGCGGAAGGGTTGCCGTAGTCGTTCGTTTCAGCCGGTCACGGGGACGTTACGAGAGGCAGGGTATCCTCGTCGAAACATCCGGCCTAGAGAAGGCTGAGCGAGAATGCCTGGAAGACGCCGACCAACGTGCCGTGGCGCGAGCGCATGGAGCCGACCGACGACGAAAACAGGATGCTGAACTCGCCGCGCAAATGACCAAGCAGATCGCGAGGTTGTTTCCAGGTTGTCCGGCGAGCGAGGTTGCGCAGGTCGCCGAGCATACCGCTCGACGAGGAAGCGGCCGCGTTGGCCGAACAGAAGCTGGCAGGAATCTGGACGAAAACGCTCTGACCTTAGCGGTCATTGCTGCGATTCGTCACAAACACACCCCGTACGACGAGTTATTGGCCAGTGGGGTGGATCGCGTTACCGCCCGCCAACAGATTGTAGCCACGGTCGAAAAGATTATGGCGAGGTGGCGAGAATAAGGCCGTTTACTTCTTGGTGTGCCTTGCCAATTCTCCTATCCACTCTACTGCACCAGAAATGGGTCATTGAAGGGGAGGCGGTCAACCGCTCGGAACCGGAAGAAAGTGCGTGTCGAGTCCTCGCGACGTCCTCAACTTCATGCTCATCGGAACGCCAAATTTAGACTTGCCTATTGATCAGCTTTCCATTTGGGTGCCACAATCCTCAACATGGTCGTCGCCCGCGTTGCCGCCGCATTCTTTCTGGTCATGTCACTTGATCTAGCCGCGCAACGGCCCGCGCAAGGGCACCTTAAAATTCAGGTCACAGACCCGACTACCGCTAGAGTTCCGGGCGCGAGCATTGAGATCGATCCGCCGACGGCGCCTTCCAAATCGGCGATCAAGACGGACACCAAGGGTGAAGCTCAAGTCGACCTGCCCGCAGGAAGCTACACCATTTCGATCACATGTTCTGGATTCGAAACCTTCCGAAACAAGTTCGTGATCCGTGCGTCGGAGGATGAACTACTAATCGCCAAGCTGCAAATTGGCCAGATTAGCGGTCCCACCGTTGAATTACCGGTCGACATTCCCCTCGAACAACTTCTAATCTCCGATGCCATCCCGAGCCATCCGCTTCAAAACTTAACGCTGTCCACAAAAGTGTCAAAGCGCCACCGGCTCTAGTTTTCCAATTCTGCCCAGATTGTCGCCATTCCGGAACTTACCCTGCGCCCGAAGTCAAATAAGCGAGCCATGGGCTAAGCGTCGCTTCTCACACATGCTGCGTGACTGCCTCCACAAATAATATGCCGCCAAGCAACAAAAGTCCGCAGTAGACGTATCGAAGGAACGCGGCTCCGGAGAAGCGATGGTTGATTGCTCGTCCCAGGAACACCGCCGGCAGCATTACCGGCACCGAAAGCAGGAACTCGTGCGTCACCGTGCGGGTCCATAGCCCAGCGCTCCAGAAGCCAATCATCCCCAAAATGCTGGCAGGCAGAAAATAAGCTTGCAGCGTCGCCCGAAAGTGCCGCGGGGACCATCCGCGCAGCGAGCCGTAGATTACAAGTGGCGGCCCGTTCATACCATAGGCTCCGCCCAGAATGCCGGCCAGAAATCCTGATAGCAGAAGCAGCGCCCGGTGCTCGTTCTTTAGCCGCAACGTATCGCGCGCCGCCAGCGAAAAGACCGCAAACAACGCGATCAGGATGCCTAGCCCCGCCTTGACCAGTTCCTGGTGCCCATTGGTCAGCACTAGCAATCCGAGCGGAATCCCGAAGACCGTGGCTAGCAGAAGCCCGGCGGCGCTGCGCAGGTGAACATGCCTCCAATCCTGCGCCACTACCACGGCTGCAATCGCGATCGAGAGCAGCACCGCCAGCGGCGCGGCCACTCGCAGTGGCATGCAAAGCACCAGCAGGGGCACTGCGATCAGCGCTTCGCCAAAGCCAAACGCCGACCGGATCACCGTGGCAACGAAAACAATCGCCAGGACAAGCAAAAGCGAAGCGTGGATGTATATCTCCCGAAAAAGAAAATGCCACCAAGGATCCCCGCCCGAATAGAGCGGGGCAAGCCTCTTCAAGCATACCGGGACCGCCAAGAATGATGCTGATATCTTTCAGCCCTCACCCCACTCGAAGCGGGTCGTGGTCGAATTGTTTGAATGTTAAGTCAGTGAGGAGCGCGCGGTGTTGCATAAGCTGAACTGAGCGGCGACGCTGATTCAGAGAACAACCACGGAGGCTCCTCGAGACCATATGTATTACATCGGACTTGACGTTCACAAGAGGACGATCAGCTACTGCGTGAAGGATTCGGCTGGTCAAGTGCTCCAGGAGGGCAGGATCGGTTCGACACGGCGTGAGCTGGATGCCTGGATCAAGACCCTCCCCCAACCCCGGATGATTGCCATGGAAGCGACGATCTTCA
>PKXI01000220.1 GCA_003133425.1 Acidobacteriaceae bacterium | reverse complement strand
TCTGACGCTTAGTTCAAACGCCCTTTCCGCCGGAAATCAGGCGTCGGCAATAGCAGCCGGAATCCAGGACACTGGCCGACTTCTCGGGTGTAATCCGGCAGAGGCCCTTTAATCGGGTCCTTCCTTGCGCGCGCGTCGTAGTAGACCAGAGACATGCCGATCGTCGCTACCGGGGAGGTCAGCGCCACGGCGATGAAACCGGCTACTGCACCCGAAATCCGGAATGCGGCCCCTTGGCTGGGCAGCAACAGTGTGGGCGCGCCGAAAATGAAGTCTGCGGCCAGGACGAGTACGAGAAAGGCAAAGTGCACAATGGTGACTCGGCCGCGGTCTCCCGCAGTGAGGAATGTACTGCGCTTGAGAGCGAGTCTGCTGCCGATGTCTTCCACCACGCAGGCCTGCACGGCTACCGCATAACGCGCACAGATCCATATCGAAGCGAAGATCGCCGAGATCAGCGAGATGCCTCCACAAACGTAACCAATTGTGCCCGCTTCCATCCGGGAGTTGTAGCCGAGAGCGGCGGCCATGGCGAGAGCGATCACGCCGGCGCCTATGAAAAGGACGCCTGCTGGAAATGCACGGATAAACACCGACAATACGATTCCGATAATCTGCCAGAGCCGCTCTCCGAGCGCGCGGTAGCCCTCTGCGACTTGCACTTTGCTGCCGCGGCTGACGGCCGCAGCCGCCTCCACCGTGGCCGCTGAGGAAATCGACGCGCCCGCCAATACGATCACGATTCCCACTAGAACCCCAAGCACTGCCGGCGCGGCCGTCGACGAATGCAGGCGCACGAGGGCAACCGTGCCTCCGCCGTAGCGTAGCCGGTACGCGAATGTAGCCACGGGACCGACGATCGACAGCCCGGCGAACTTCACGAAATTCCGGCAGTAGAGGCTGAGAGTTCTGTCGAGCAGCTCCAGCGTAGATATCGGACGGAGAGGATCGTCCATTGATCTGGAATCTCCTTTTTCAGGCGGGTGGATCATCTCAAAGGCGGATTGATGAATCTGGGTGCCCCATGTCTCGATCTTGAGACCAGGGAATGCACAAAAGCTTCAGCCAACATATATTACGCCCGATGAGTTCCATTGCTACGCGACCCGAATCCCCAGGACGGGTCCTAAGATTTCAGTCGCCATGCCGACTTTTGGTTACTTATCGAACCCTCGATGAGCGCATTCGTGTTTTACCAACATCTGACGCAAATGTCGGTTTGGCGACTAGACCCTCGGAACGCGCCAAATCGGGCAAATCTTCATCTGAAGGTTGCGGCAAAGGCCCTTCTGGGCAAGCTTGGGTCCTTGGATCTGGAGTGGATTCAAGGAAGATGGCGAGCGGAGGCAACCCGTGCCATAGGCATCTGCAGCCGAGAGGCAAAACGAAAATCCTGGAATATTTTGCGCTATCAACCCTTAGACTGGCGCTGTGTCCAGCCAACAGCGTGGCAACCTTTGAAGGCTATTGATAGACGCCAAAGTGCCCCGCGCCGCAATGTTCCGGGAACGCCAGCTTCAACTCGCGGGAAATGACCTTCGGGAAGCAGTCCGCAGCGCCCCGGACGACCTTCGCAGCGGAGAAGAATTAGCAGCTGTTGAGTTCGCGCTTGACCACAAGGAAGAGGCACGCGCGCTGGCGAAACAATGGCTGACTCGCTATCCCACCAGCTATTTTCTTCGCGAGGAACTCGGACAACCAGACAACGACCATCTGGGAGCGGACGTGGACCGCGTCCTGAACACTGCGTCCGAGTATATGCGGCTCGGCCTGTACGAGAGAGCCCTTGATGTTCTTTTACAAGATTACCCGGCGGTTCCAGCTGACCAGCGCGAGCCAGCCGAGGCAGCGCCACAGAACCATCCCCTTGTGGCGTACTACCATCTCGCCCGGCTGGCGCTCGCCGATGGAGGCAATTGGGATTTCGATCCCTCTCGCCCGCAAATCTGAGCTTTGACCATTCACGGGCATCGTGCAATCTAGTGCGCGATGGGAACAGGAGTCAGAATAGTCTCGGCCAGATTCGCGGTGCCGGCAGCAGGGCCATGCCAGACGCCACCGCCGTATGTGGTGATATAGATCTGGGTGGGATCGTTGGGGTCGAGGATGACGCGGTGGCCCCACTTGAAGTCGTAGCCCGTGATGCGTTCCCAATGAGCCCCACGGTCGGTGGAACGGTAAGCCGCCGCGTCAAATCCGGAGATGTAGAGCGTATCAGGATGGCGTAGATCGATGGTCAGGTCGTATACGTGCTGCGATTGCGTGAAGAGAGCCCGCCACGTCTCGCCGCCGTCATCGGAGCCATAGACACCGCCGTTCCGGTCGGCGTCATCGCTCTCCTGTCCCCATGCCGTGAGGTAGAGCCGCTGCGGATTGCGTGGGTCGATCTGGAGGCCGGTTGGGCCGGTGACGCCCGGAGCAAGCTCAACACGCTGCCAGTGCTCTGCTTTGTCCTTTGAGCGATAGAGGGCTCCTGCGCCCGAAGGGGAATAGTCCTTTCGCTCGGTTCGACGAGCGACGACAAGGTACAGATCCCCATCTGGGGAGAGAGTGATGCGCCAGGCAAAAGGTTCTTCTCCGGTTATCCCGTCATTCTTCTGCGTCCAGTTATGGCCGTTGTCCGTGGACTTGTAGACGCCGCGGCCAAACGCACAGGCATACAGGGTGCGTCTTCCAATGGGGCTTGAGGGATCGAGAAGAATGTGGGTGATGGAGTCCATGGGAAGGCCCGCACTGCTCGGCTGCCATTGGTAGCCGCCATCGGTTGAAACGGCAACGCCACCGGTGAAGCCCCGAGGGGTGCGGTTACGCCACATCTTAGGGCGCGGCAAATCGTGGGCACCACTGAAGGCTCCCCATACAAGACCGTGCTGGCTGGGATCGAAAGCGAGCCAGTATGCCGTGTTGCGCCATTCCTCAGGAATGCCTTGAGAGGTGCTTCGCCAGGATTGGCCACCGTTGGTGCTCTGAAAGAGTCCGACGTCAGTGTTATCCATGAAGATATGCCGTGTATCGAAGGGGTCGAACTGAATGCCGTAGTTGGTGGTTACATCGAGACCGCGGGAGGTCCAACTGCCGCCGTCGAGTTGCCTGGAGTTCATCTCCTGCCAGGTTGCGCCGCCGTCAAGGGTGCGGTAGGTGCGGAAGAGGTCGGTTGCGTAGGCTACGTCGGGGTTGGTGGGCGCAACACCGAGACTGTACGGCGCGTCGAACCAGATGTCCACGCTGTCTTGCCTTGCGCGCTGCTCGATCCAGCTTCCACTCAGGTTGGCGGCAGGTTGGGTCGATTCCTTGAAGACGATTTTCCAGGTGTGCCCGCCATCCGTTGTCCTGGCGATCCCGTTGAACAGGTTCTGCTTGCCCTCGCCGAGTTGAAGGCCTCGAAAGCCGGCATAGGCGACATCGTGGAAATGATCGCTGGCGGCGATGGTTTCAAAGCGGCCAGAAGTCTGTTGGAGGGCGGGTGTAACCAGTCCCCAGTGCAGGCCGGAGTCTTCGGAGAGATACACATTTCCGTCCTGGCTGGTTGCATAAATCCAAACCGAGTCGCCGGACCGGGCCGCGCTAGCTGCTCTGATGTTGGTTGGGATGCTGCCCTGTTTAGTGGTATTGCCATCCGGGGCGATGCGATAGGCCGCAGAGCCCGAAATAGCGATGAGGCCTGAGCCCTGCGGAGTGAGGAGCAGCACGTGCTGGGGCAAGGTAGCAAGGCGACTCCAGGAGGCGCCACCGTCTCGAGAGGAGACGATGACGGCGGGTTCGCCTCTCAGTTCAAAGGAAAGATATACAGACTCCGCACTTCCCTTGCTGTTTTTCCGGTCGTTTCGGTATGTAATGGCGATGGCGGAGATTTCTCCGCCAGGGTAGGCGGGATCGCTGGAGGTAAGGCTGTAGTCGGAGTGATCGCCCACCTGATGCTCGACGGTGTTGCGGGCCGGGCTTGGAAAAAGCATCTTCCAGGTCCGGCCGGTGTCGTTGCTACGCCAAAGGGCGGCATTTCCGGCATAGATGACCTGAGGGTCGGAAGGATTAAAGGCAGTGACAGAAATTTTATCGCGGAGATTGAACATGTGCCACGACTGGCCATTGTCGCGCGTGATATATCCGCCAGTCATGTCACAATGCTCAACTACAACCCGGGAATCGTGAGGACTGATTGTCGGGGCAATCATAGTGCCCCCCCCGCCTGGGCCGACCACCTTCCAACCGTTCGCCACCCCTCCCTGAGCGAGGCAGGCAAGTGTGGTGAAGATCAGGAGGACTGCGAGACTATACGTTTTTTTCATATGTTTGATCGGCTTCATCTGCACCGCTCTCAATTCTTCGCCTCCTGATGGACTTGTGGACCTTCACGCCTCGGATATTGGCCCGCTTGATTCACCAAACGAACTATAACCGAACGATGCCGCAGCATGAACTGCGCGCCGAAGCCCTCGATGAGGATCCCATAGAGATTTACACCGTCAACTCCGCTCAGAGCTATGTACCGAATTCGTTCATCAAGGACGATCCCGTTACTGGAAGCCCAAGGCGGGAGCGGCCGCCAAGCCGGTGGCCCGACCCGCAAAGGACGACAAGAAGGCCCATCAATAGACACCCCCATAAGCAAAAGGATCACGAATTCTGGAGCGGCCTGGCATTGTGCCGAGGCCGGTCATTTTCGACAGGCTGAACATACTGATCCAGAAGGCCGTCGCCGGCGGCGGATTGACTTCAGGCCGGATTGGGTCGACTCTGCGCGGATGCGCGGTGTACGAGGGCTTCTACGAGCTTCTCCCAGCCACTTCGGTTTGTTCTCGTCCCATTACGGACGCGTAACCGGCAAACTGCGAATGATCCTCAACTGCGCAAACAGCCCCCATGTACTCATCCAGTTGAGCCAGTTGGCACAGGAACCGGGCCTAGCGAGATTAGTAACGGCAAACGTTAGGTTCCTATCGG
>PKXI01000162.1 GCA_003133425.1 Acidobacteriaceae bacterium | reverse complement strand
GCCAGTTATTTGCGACCATCCACCCGAAACGGAATTCGATGAAGGAGCAGGACCGAAGGAAGTTAAGTGTTTTATGCTTCAACTGAACATTGGAGCCGATCATCTCACCGCGAAAAGGCAATCACTAATCATCGCCAGTCTGCTACTCGCCTCCGCGTTCGTCGGGTATGTTGCGCTTGGTCCCGGACTGTACTTCTGGAAAGAGCACGCCCAACATTACGAATCGGGAGCAAGGTCTTCACTCCTCGCTCTTCATTCAATGCAATTGAATTACAAGCAAGACCATGGAGAATACGCGAGCGCGTTCTCACAACTGGGTGTGCCACTCGGCGCGAAACTTGATGGAGATGCTCTGTCGTGGGGTGGTCCGTATCGACTTCGCATTACTCAGACTGTGCGCAACGAAAGCGGGAGGGTCGTTGAGTATTCAATCGAGGCAAGACCTTCGCCCGGCTTCGCCGAGAAATACCCCATTCTTCGCATAGATGAAGCCGGAGAAATTCACCAATAAGAAGATTCCGCCCGAGTCGCCGTCAACTCGTCCCCACTCCGGTTTTCGGGCCTCCGCAGATTCCAGGGCACAATCGGTTTTGGTTTTACTGCGCTGACACCCCCGGCACGATAAGCTAGAAGCTAGGAGCTAGCAGCTAAAAGCCAATCATGTCCCCATATAAATACTCGACCCTTGCCGTACATGCCGGGCAGCACCCGGATCCGCAGACGGGCGCGGTGAATGTGCCCCTTTATCTTTCATCCACCTTTGAGCTCACCGGAATCGGAACCGACCGCGGCTGGGATTACTCGCGCGCCGGGAACCCGACGCGAGACCGGCTGGAGACCGCGCTTGCGGCCCTCGAAGGCGGCACCAGCGGGCACGCCTTCACCACCGGAATGGCGGCGATTGCGGCGCTTGTCGCGATGTTGAAGTCGGGCGACCACGTGATCTGTTCTCGCGATGTGTATGCGGGTACGGTGCGGCTCTTCGACCAGATTGTAAGCGGCTACGGCATCCAGATTGAGTATGTCGACACCAGCAACCTGGCAGCGGTGAAAGCTGCAATGCGGCCGAATACCAAGCTGGTGCACATTGAGTCGCCGAGCAATCCGCTCATGGTGCTCACCGACATTGCCGGCGTGGCCGCGATTGCCCATGCGGGCGGGGCTGAGGTGAGCGTGGACAACACGTTTCTTTCGCCGGCACTGCAGAGCCCGCTGGCGCTGGGCGCGGACATCGTGATGCACTCGACGACGAAGTATCTGAACGGCCACTCCGATGGGTTGGGCGGAGCGCTGATCGGATCGAAGCCCGAGCACAAGGAAAAATTTCTACTGGTGCAGAAGGCCGCAGGCGGCGTGATGTCGCCGTTCGAGTGCTTCCTTGTACTGCGCGGCATCAAGACGCTGCCCTTGCGCATTCAGCAGCACGAAGAAAACGGGCGCGCGGTAGCACAGTACCTCTCCACGCATCCCAAGGTGAGCAAGCTTGCGTATCCGGGATTGAAGAGCCATCCGCAGTACGAACTTGCGGTGAAGCAGCAAAAAGGCTTCGGCTCGATGATGAGCTTTGAGCTCAAGTCGCGTGAAGAAGCGGGGCGCTTTCTTGCGGCCATCAAAATCTTCCTCAATGCGGAGTCGCTGGGCGGGGTGGAGTCGCTTGCCTCGCACTCGGCAACGACGACGCATGGCTCGGTGAGCCAGAAGATTCGCGATACGATGGGAATCAACGAGGGACGCATCCGGCTCTCGATTGGCATCGAGGACAAGGAAGATTTGATTGCTGATCTGGAACAGGCACTGGGGGCGGTGTAAGGCGGGTTTGGCGAAGTCTCCGTTTCATGCGAGGCGAACTTCATGCTATCCCACCCTAACCACAAAGAACGTGGTTAGGATGGGGCACCCGTTCTTCTAACTCCACAATCATGTTTTTCTATTCCCGACAATCATTACGCAGAGGGCGACTCGGATGAAACTGTGTCGAGCTCTCAGTGTGCCGGGGGCGGAGGGGCGGCCTTCGCTGGGCGGCGCATGATGAAGGGGAGCGGGATCAGCACCATGGTGACCGCGACCATGATCCAGATGACATCGACATAGGCGAGGAGGCGGGCTTGAATCTGCGCCATGCCGTAGATCTGCGCGCCGGCGTGTGTCATGGCGTCGGGCTTGGCGCTGCCCATATGCTGCCAGGCGCCTGCTAGTGCGGAACGCATGCCTTCAAACGGCGGGTTGCCGGGGGCGGCGTCGTGCGCGAGCATCGCGAGGTGCTTCTGGCTCTGGCGGGCGAGCAACGTGGTGACAAAGCTGATGCCGACGCTTCCGCCCAGGTTGCGCATGAGGGCGGTGAGTCCGCTGACCTCGTTGTACTTTTCCTGGGGAATGCCCGAATAGCAAAGCGTGTTGATAGGGATGAACAGAAAGGGCAGGCCCAGCGCGATGACGGCGCGCCAACTGACCGCCATGGCAAAACTGATATTGAGATCGATGTTGGTCATGCGCCAGAGGCCGTAGGTTGTGATGATGAAGCCGACGGCCACCAGCTTGCGTGGATCGAATTTGGGCGCGAGTGCGCCGGCGACAGGGAAGAGCGCCATCAGCACCAGTCCGCCGCTGGAGACGGCCATGCCGGCCTGGCGCGCGGAGTAGCCCATGATCTCCTGGAGAAATTGCGGGATCAAAACGGTGCTCGAGTAGAGCGAGAGACCCACCATGAACATGACAAGTTGGGTCATGCCGACATTGCGCTGTCCGAAGAGGCGCAGATCGAGGATGGGGTGCTCGATGGAGAGTTCACGCACCAGGAAGACCGCGAGGCCGACGACGGCAAGGACGAAGCAGGTGACGATGAACCGCGAGCCGAACCAGTCGTCTTCCTGGCCCTTGTCGAGCATGATCTGGAGTGCGCCGATGCCGACGACGAGCAGGCCCAGGCCCCAGTAGTCGATGCTGATGCGGCGCTTGCGGATGGCGGCCAGATACGGTGGGTCTTCAACCAGGCGGTTGGTGAGGTAGAGCGACAGGATGCCGACTGGGATGTTGAGGAAGAAGATCCAGCGCCAACTGTAGTTGTCGACGATCCATCCGCCGACGGTGGGGCCGAGCACGGGCGCCATGACCACTGCCACGCCGTAGAGGGCGAAGGCCATGCTGCGTTTTTCCGGCGGGAAGGTGTCGGCGAGGATGGACTGCTCGCTGGGTTGCAGGCCGCCGCCGGCGGCGCCCTGGACGACGCGGAAGAAGACCAGCATGGGGAGTGTCGGCGCCAGGCCGCAGAGCAGCGAGGCCATGGTGAACAGCATTACGCAGGTCATGTAGAAGCGCTTGCGGCCGATGCGGTTGGCTATCCAGCCGCTGATGGGCAGCACCATGGCGTTGGCCACCAGGTAGCTGGTGAGTACCCATGTGGATTCGCTGATGCTGGCGGAGAGGGAGCCGCCGATGTGCGGCATGGCGACGTTGGCGATGGAGGTGTCGAGCGCCTCCATGAAGGTGGCCAGCGTGACAGTGATGGCGATGGCCCAGGGATTAGCGCGGGGCCGCCATGTCTGGTGGAATGAAAGTGTGTTGGCCGCGGACGCCAGGGCTGATCCTCACTGTGAATGCAAGTCTGTTACTGCGAGTCTGTCTTCGCCAGGTTCATACCTGTGCGGTTGGGAAATGGCCGGCATCGGGGCCGGCGTCCAATCGGTGAAACGCTGTTAAGAGATTACTGGAAACAGGCATGGCTTTGAAGTGGCGAGGGTGGAACCCGCCGTCGTCGCTGTGTCATGCTGAGGTGGATATGGGAACTGGTTTTCTAGCGCCGGGAACGGCGATGCAGCCGGGCGGCCTTCTGCTTGCAATCGACACCTGTGGCCCCACTGGCTCGGTCGCCTTGGGTCGCCTGACTGGGCGAGACCTCGAAATTCTGGGGCAGACGGAGTTGGAAGGGCGCAGCTACGCGGCCACGCTGGTGGCGGCCGTGGCCGAACTGCTCGAGCGCAATCACGTCACGTTGAAGGATCTGGGCGGGATTGTGGCCGTGAACGGACCGGGCAGCTTTACAGGGGTACGGGTCGGGCTGAGCGCGGTGAAGGGGCTGGCCGAGCCCGCGCAGATTCCAGTGGTGGCAATTTCGCGGCTGCTCGTTCTCTCGCGCAAGTCCGGCGTGCCATTCTGCGCCATGGATGCTCATCGGGGCGAGGTGTTTCTGCGCGTGGAGGAGCTTGGACAGGCGCCCAGGGAGTTGCTGGCCGGTGCGCGCGAACTTGCGGCCATCAATCCCGCGCCGTTGCGCGTGGCAGTCTGCGACGAAGCTGCCGCCGCGGTGTTGGCGGCTGCGTGGCCGGACGCGCAATTTGTGCGGTGTGAAGCGCCTGTGGCAACGGACGCAATGCGGCTCGGCGAGGCAAAGCTGGTGGCGGGCGGAAACGTGGACCTGGCGCTGCTGGACGGGCACTATCTGCGCCGTTCCGATGCGGAAATCTTTGGCGAGGCAGCCGCGGCGGGGCGGAAACGCGCATGACGGCCAACGCGGCCGAGATCCGGCGGATGTGCGCGGCGGACATAGAGCAAGTGATAGCGATCGCCGTAAGCCTGAAGGATGCGCCGCAATGGCCCCGAGCCGCTTATGTTTCCGCGCTCGACAAGGAGTCGACGCCCCGCAGAATTGCGCTGGTCGCGGAAGAACCGGACGGCAGCACCGTGGCGGGTTTCGCAGTCGCCAGCTTTCTGCCCCCGCAGGCAGAACTTGAAACAATTGCAGTTTTGGCGGCGGACCAGCGGCGTGGAATCGGCCGAAAACTTTTTTCTTTTCTGGTCGACGAACTGAGGGCGGCTTCAGCCAGCGAGTTCCTGCTGGAGGTGCGCGCGTCCAACCAGAAAGCGCTCGGGTTTTACCGTTCCCTGGGCTGGATCGAGGCCGGTCGGCGGCCACGCTACTATACTGACCCGGAAGAAGATGCCGTCCTGATGAGCCTGGGGCTGGGTTGAGTTGGAGGCGTGGGTGGTGGTCGACCCGCGCTAACTGTATGTTTCTCGGACGGCGGTTTGTGATTACGGTCACACATGGTGGTGTTCTGACCCGAAATTCACAGGTTCAGGTTACTTTCAGTAATTTTCTTGCTTGCGAGTTGCGCGTCGGTGGCGATATATGTAAATGTTCTTTAACAATCGAAAATCCGGAGGTGCTTGATGGACGAAGTACAGGATCCGACGCTGAGCGAAGAGATTGATCGCCTTCATTCCGAACACCGTCGCTACGCTCAGCGGTTGGAAGAATTACTTCAAAAGCCCTATCTCAGCGCAGACGAACAGCTCGAAGAAGTTCGGCTGAAGAAGCTCAAGCTGCACGCGAAAGACCTGATTTTTGCGCTTGAGCGCCGGATCCCGGCAATAGCTTAAGGCTTTTATCTGGATCGAGTTTGCGAAGCGATGGGCCTGGGCGACGTGGCCGGTGGTGTTGTGTGCCACGTGTGCGCGCAACGAAATCGGGCGCTGCGCATCACGTCTGCTGCATGGGCGGCGGATAACCGTATAATCGTTCAGGACTATGGTTCGTGACGGTTACATCTACGGTTTGAGCCTGATGGCAGTGGCGGTGGCGCTGGCCTGGTTCACGGGCAGTTGGGCGTGGGGCATTGCGCCGGTGCTGCTGGCGGTTTTCTTCCTGTGGTTTTTCCGCGATCCCCACCGGACGGTCCCCGGGGGCGAGGGCTTGATTGTCTCGCCGGGAGACGGCCTGATCACCGAGACGGCCGCGATCAATACTCCCCAAGGTCCGCGCCAGCGGATCAGCATCTTCCTCAGCGTATTTGACGTACACGTGAACCGCTCGCCGATCGGCGGGAAGTTGAGCCGTGTGCGCTATCAAAAAGGCCAGTATCTGAGCGCCATGAATCCTGCTTCGGCGGAGCGCAACGAGCAGAATGTTGTGACCGTGAGCGGCGAGGGCTTCGAGGTCACCTTCAAGCAGATTGCCGGGCTGCTGGCGCGTCGCATCGTTTTCGACCACGCCGAAGGCGAGACGTTGAAGCGCGGCCAGCGTGTCGGACTCATCAAGTTTGGCTCGAGGGTGGACGTGGTCATTCCCGCCGAAGCAGCGCTGCGGGTCAAGGTGGGCGAGCGGGTAAAGGGCGGATCGAGCGTGCTGGCGGCAATGCCGGAGACGGTTGGGGCATTGGTCGAGCCGGCATCCAAAATAACGACGAGCTCGAGAGTGTTTCCGGATCAAGACGGCGAGGACAGCCTTTGAATCTCCACGACTCATTCAATGATCCGGCCCGGGTGAGAGCCCGGAAGGCGCGTTTTCACCGCGGCATGTATCTACTGCCTTCGCTGTTTACCTCGGTGAACATCGGGGCTGGGTATTGGTCGATCCTGCAAACGATTGAAGCGATGACCGGTATAGGCAACGCGCAATCGCATCTTGATTGGGCGGCGATCGCCATCCTGTTTGCGATTCCGTTCGACGCGCTCGACGGGCGCATCGCGCGCATGACCAACACCTGCAGCGACTTCGGCAAGGAACTGGATTCGCTGGCCGACGTGATTACATTCGGCGTTGCGCCCAGCCTGCTGGCGTTCGTGTGGGGATTCCACTTTCTGCCCGATTCAATCAATCCCCAGTTGCGGCAGCACCTGATGCAGGCCGGCGCATTCATCTGTTTTCTTTTCCTGCTGAGCGGAGCGTCGCGGCTGGCGCGCTTCAACATCTCGCACGATGCGCAGCCAAGAAATCCGGGCCGGCCGGGACGAAAGTATTTTGTGGGGATGCCAATTCCGGCTGCAGCGGGACTACTGGCTGCAACCATCCACCTCTGCTACGGAATTCCGGTGGCAATTTGGTGGATCGCGATCCCGTGGCTGATGATGGTGGCGCTGGCCGGATTCCTGATGGTGAGCACATGGCGGTTCTGGTCGGGCAAGGAGATCAACTTCTCCCGCAGTCATCCGTTCCAGGTGCTCGTGGTGGTGGCCATCGTACTGTATGTCGTGCTGCGGTACTCGAACGTGATGATGTTCCTGATTGGGCTCACATACATGTTCTCCGGCATCTGGGCGCGGGCGGCGTACGGGTGGTCGCGGCGGCGGAGAAGACCTGCTGACGCACCCAATGTCCCCATGGACGCAGAAGTTGCCGAACGAGACTCGCCGAGATTCCAGTAATATTCCTAACAACTGAAGGATGCCTGTGTACAAGATTGCTATTGCCGGAGCTTCCAGCCTTTTGGGCCGGGAGCTGAAGGACGTCATTTCGGAGTCGCCACTGGCGGCGGCTACCTTTGTGCTGCTTGATGAAGAAGATGCGAAGGGACAGTTGGACCAGGTGGGGGATGAGGTTACTTTCATCCAGGCCATCGGCCCGGATGCCTTCGATCGCGTGGACTTTACGTTTCTATGCGGCACCGAGTCGCTGACCAGGAAGCATTGGCGCGAGGCGCTGCGCTCCGGGTCCACGGTTCTGGATCTGAGTGGCGCGCTCGACCAGGAGGCCGGGGTGCTGGTGCGCGCTCCGTGGCTGGGTTCCGAGGCGGCAACGGTGGATTTGTTTACGCCGGCAGTGGTTCCGGCGCACCCGGCGGCTGTGACACTGGGATTGCTGCTGGATCGTGTGCAACTGGCTGCGCCGGTGCGGTTTGCCGCGGCCACTGTTCTGGAACCAGCCAGCGATTTTGGGCGCGGTGCCATGGACGAGTTGCACGAGCAGACAGTGAGCCTGCTGAGCTTTCAAGGGTTGCCGCGGGCCATTTACGATGCGCAGGCGGCCTACAACCTGTTGGGCGGAATGGGTGAGAGCTCCACCGTCAACCTGGTTGCTGCGGAGGCTCGGATTCGCCGCCACTATGACGCGCTTTCTGCCGGGCGCTGGCCGGCGCTCGCCTTGCACGTGGTGCATGCGCCGGTGTTCCACGGACTGACCTTCTCAATTCTCGTGGACCTGGAGCGGCCAGTGGAGATTGTGGCGCTCGAAGAGGCTTTAAGCGGCGAGCATGTTGACCTGGTGTTGGAAGACACAGATTCGCCATCGAACCTGGCCGCGACCGGACAGAACGACGTGTTGGTAAGGATGCGGCCGGAACAGATGACGCGGAATTCGGCCGAAACATCGCGGCTATGGCTGTGGGCTGCGTCAGACAATCTGCGGCTGAACGCGCAGAATGCCGTCGAGTGCGCACTGGATTTGCGCCGGCTGAGGCCGCAAGGGACGGTGCAGTAAGGCGCAAATTACCTTGGTTCTTGCAGTTGGCGGCACGTCCGACCGAATTGCCGTGTTTGAGAGACAATCTAACCATGGGCAAAGAGGATGCATTTCCGCCGGAGCAAGGCCACGCTATTCCGAAGCCGAAGTCTCTCGAAGAAAAGCTGGAGCTGATTCGTAAGATGCGAGGATGTTGTTCCGGTGGCCCTTCGATGTGCGACGAACTCTTGGAAGATCGGCGGCGCGAGCGCGAACGGGAGTTGGCTGAGGACGGCTATTAGGCCGTCCAACGAGAACTGTCTGAATGGCAATTCGTGTGGCCTAAGTGGTCTGCAATTCGCGCTGCTTCATGAATCCAAGTGTGCGGAGGATCTCGTCGTCATAATTAGCTGTTCCAATTGCGTCCTTAAGCTCAGGAAGCACACAGTCCCGGAGACTCAGAACTTCTATCTCATACGTACGGTTCAGATGGCTAAACGACATGAAGAATGACTTCGCATTCTTCGCTTCCTTGTTGACGATCCAGCACACCCAGACCCGCCTTACGTCAGCTGGTGAAAAGCCAGCGCTGGCATAGGTCTCCTCTATTTAAGCAAAGTATGATTTCTTTTTCTCAAAGTCGGTGGCGCCGCCGGCGACGCTTGTTCTTTCTGGGGGCGCACCGAAAAACTTGCGTTCGAAGTGAGCCCCCAACTCTTCCCGAGTTGGGCACCAATTTGTTCTATGGGTGACGCCGACCTCTACATGAAACTGGAGCTTGTCTCTCACATGGTATGCAAGGATATCCAACTGCCTGTTGTTTCCCCTTACGACCTTTCGGTCGGAATAGGTGAAGCAGCCCCGGCAAAGGCGAAAATAGGACTCAACGATGTGTTCAGAAGTGTTCATGTTGGCACCTGGCAAGTGAGGATAGCACAAAGGCAACGGCGAATACGGTCGAAATCTGGAGAATGCCCAAGTGCCGCACTCGACAGGCTCATCGCCCGCCGCAGCGAACCCATAACTGCTCGATAAAGGTGTCAGTCATGCCGGCAATGTAGTCGGCCACGGTTCTTGCCAAACCCTCTGATGGGATCTGCGTCTGGTGGTCTGCAGGCAGCAGGCCGGGGTCGGCCATCAGGAATTCAAAGAGGCTCTGGATGACATGGTCGGCGTGGTCATGGAGCTCCTCCATTCCCAGCGAGTTGTAGAGGCTGGCGTAAAGAAATTTCTTGGCTGCGGAGCGGACGCCTTCCATCTGCGGACTCAGCGACGCAAGCCTCGCGGGCGCCTGGCGGACATCGGCCAACGTGGTTGCGCCAAGAGCGGCCACTCGCGCGCGCACCTCATTCATCAGGTCCGTCACCATTGCATTCAGCAGGCGCCTTAGCGCTTCGTATACGGCCAGTCTCGGCGCGGCATTCGGATAGCTCCGCTTTGCCGCGTCGTGGAAGTCGCGGAATAGGGGCACGGCCTGGCGGACCTCGTCGAGCGAGAGGATCCCGGAGTCGAGGCCGTCGTCCAGATCGGCGGTGAGGTACGCGATTTCGTCGGCCAGGTCGATGAGTTGCGCCTCAAGCGGCGGGAACTGGTCGAGAAAGTATTCCTCCAGCTCGGGGTGGGCAGCGGCGGAGTAGTCGCGCGAGTGCTTCACGATACCTTCCCTCACGCCGAGCGTCAGGTTGAGGCCGCGAAAGGCCGGGTAGCGCTCCTCAAACCAAGTGACAATGCGCAGCGCGTGGAGGTTGTGGTCGAAGTTGAGCCCGTGAGCCTGGAGCGCGTGGTCGAGCGCCTTTTCACCGGCGTGGCCGAAGGGCGGATGGCCGATGTCGTGAACCAGCGCCAGGCCCTCGGCCAGCTCTGCGTTAAGTCCCAGTGCGCGAGCCAGGGTGCGGGAAATCTGCGTTACTTCAAGCGTATGCGTTAACCGGCTGCGGAAGTGGTCACCCGGCGGATCGCCTGGCAGGCGCGTAAAAACCTGCGTCTTGCCAGCCAGGCGGCGAAAGGCGCGCGTATGCAGGATGCGGGCGGCGTCGCGCGCAAAGGGCGTACGGTAGGGGTGAGGCGGCTCGGCGTGGGCGCGGCGGGCAAGGCTGCTCTCCGGGTCGCCGCTGACAGCTATCCCGGGCGGCAGCAGAAGTGCGGATTCAGCGTTCAACTCCATCATGAATGCAGTCTCGGGAATATGCCTTGGGGCGAACACGCCTTGAGGGTTCTCGTCTGGTTATACCGCAGAGGGGGACGGGAGTGCAGGCTATGTGCCCTGAATCACTATGGATCAAATCGCCGGGGTGCTATAAAACTCTTTCGTCCAGAGTACATTGGACAATGGCATTCAGGCGGGAGTAGTATCCAGCCGGATTTTTTAGAGGGCGGTACGGCGATTGAATTCGGCGCCAGCCGGCGAACTTTTCAGGATTCAAGAGGGGGGTAGGCATGAAAGCAATCAATTGTGTGGTGTTGGCGGTGCTTGCGTTGGCCGTTACGTTCACGACCGGGTGCCAGGCACGGCACTCGACCAAAGAAGTTTTCTACCTTATTTCGGTAAATCAGGCGCTGCCCTACTGGCAGACGGCGGCGGCAGGCTTCAAACAGGCGGCGGAACAGTACAAGGTGACGGCCAGGGTAGTGGGGCCCGATGGGCACGATGCGCAGGCTGAACTGACCGAATTGCAAAAAGCAGTCTCGGCCAAGGCCGGCGGCATTCTGATCTCAGTGGCCGACGCTGCGGTGCTGCAGCCGGGCATCGATGCAGCGGTGAGCGCGGGCATTCCCGTGATTACGGTGGATTCGGATGCAGCGGGCAGCCACCGCCTCTACTTCATCGGCACCAACAACCATGAGGCAGGACGCCTTGGCGGCCAGCACGTAATTGAGAAGCTGGGCGGCAAAGGGAACGTCGTGTTCTTCACCTTCGTGGGCCAGCCTAACACCGAAGAGAGGCTGAAGGGCTTCAAAGATGTGTTTTCAAGCAAGCCCGACCTCAAAATCGTGGATGTTTTGGACATCAAGAGCGACCCGAAGGCAGCGTTCGACAAGACCCAGGAGTACATGGCGCTAACGGGTCCGAAGAAGATCGATGCATTTATCTGCCTGGATTCGGCGTCGGGCAAGCCTGTCTCCGACGCGGTGGCGCGGATGCCGGAAAACAAACGGCTGGTGGTTGCATGGGATGTGGCGCCGGACACTCTGGGCGCGATCAAGGCGGGCACGATCGACGCGACAGTGGCGCAAAAGCCTTTCACAATGGGATACGTGGGGCTGAAGGCTCTGGACCAGGTCTTCCACGATCCGCCGACGCAACCGGGCAAGGACTACAGCGCCGACTCGTTTGCGCCGTATCCGACGTTCGTGGACACAGGCACCTCGCTGGTGGACAAGAGCAATGTGGATGCCTACATTGCGGGAGCAGCCAGCGGAAAGTAAGCGCACGGCTGCATTCGATCGCAGGATAAAAAGAACGGCGGCTTTCGTTGATGAAAGCCGTCGTTCTGTGTTTCCGGATTGAGGTATGTGCCACGGCAGCCTGCTCGATGCCGCGATACATTCAGGCTAGTAAGGCTTCGGCTGTCCGATGACGTTGTCCTTGTTGGCCAGCTTGACGCGGGCGCCTTCCAGCTTCTTCTGCACCTTGGCCACGTCACCCGGTTCCACGTCGGCGGGAGCCGACTTGGCGTATTCGCTGACCGCGAGTTGCCACTGTTCAGCAGCCTGGCGGATGCGGCCGGTCTTCTCGTAAAGATCGCCCATGTGCTCGTGCACGGTGGGATCGGCCTGATCGCGTTCCACGGCCTGGCGGAGGTTATCCTCGGCCAGTTCATACTCGCCCATCTTGAAGTAGACCCAACCCAGCGAGTCGAGGTACGCGCCGTTTCCAGGCTCCAGGTCGACAGCCTTGCGAATCATCTTGAGAGCCTCAGGCAGGCGCATGCCCTTGTCGGCCAGCATGTAGCCGAGGTAGTTGAGAGTCATCGCGTTTGCGGGGTCAAGGTCGAGCGCCTGGCGGAACAACTGCTCGGCTGGCTCATAGTGCTTCTGCCGCTCGGCGAGTTCGCCGCGCAGAAAAAGAAGATAGGTGCGGTCTTCCTTCTTGGTGGTAAGCGGCTCTGCCTTGGTGAAGGCGTCCTCGGCATCCTTCCAGCGGCGCAGCCGGACGTCAATCTGGCCCATCGCAATCCACACCACGCGGTCCTCGGCCGAGTTGTTCAGCAGTCCTTTGGCCATGGACAAACCCTCATCGGCCTTATCCAGGTCGGCAAGTTCACCGGCCAGCATGAGTTTGAGCTCGCGGTTCTTGGGGTTGACCTCGACGGCCTTGCGCGAAACTTCAACGGCCTTGTCGAATTGCTTGGCACTGCGATAGGCATCCACCTGTCCCTGGTATCCGCGCAGGGACGAGTCGCCGCCCATGTCGATCATCTTTTGATAAGCAGCGATGGCCTGGTCGGACTTGTTCTGCTCCAGATAGATAGCGCCGAGCCGCTCAAGGAAGATGCTGCGATTGTTCTTTTCTTCGTCGGTGTACGCGCCGTTGGCATGCGATGTGAGGTCGACCATGGCCGCGTAGGTCTGCGTGGCCTCGTCAAAGCGGCCCAGAACGTCGAGCAGCAGGCCTTCGTTGTAGCCGGCTTCCAGGCTCGTGGGGTCCAGCTTACGCGCTTTGCGGATTGTGGTCAGCGCATCTTCAAACTTTCCCTGGCGGCGCTGGATCTCCGAGATGTGTACAAGGGCCTCGGGGTTCTCCGGGTCGGCTGCGGCAAGCAGCTGATATTGCTTCTGCGCCTCGTCGAGCTGGTTGTTGCTGAGCAGTGCCTGGGCCAGGGCGTCCATGGTGTGCAGGTCGCCCGGCTCCATGTCGAGCGCGCGCTGATAGGCCGCAATGGCGTCCTTGGGCTGCTTCAGTTGGTCGTAGGCTGCGCCCAGTGTGAACTCCATCTTCGATGTGCGGTCGTTCACCGGGACGTCTTCAATTACCTTGGCCGCATGCTGCAGGTCGCCGCTTTCCGCGTACAGGCGCGCCAGGTTCAGCACCACTTCCTCTGAATCGGGCTCGATGGCCTGCGCAGTCTTGAACTGCTGCTCAGCCTTCTTTGAGTCGTGCTTGACTGTGTAAAGCTGCCCCAGAACCATGCGGTCTTCAACGCTGCTTGGCTGCAGCGAGACGATCTTTTCAAACTCGGCAATGGCCAGTTCGAGAACGTTGTTCGTAGACGCGGCCGTGACCCCGGCGCTTTCTCCCTCGCCGAGCTGGCGCAGGTAGATGCGGCCCAGCAGCTTGTGGGCGTCAATGTCGTTGGGCGAGGTCTTGAGCAAGCCACGGGTGGTGACTTCGGCCTCCTTCGCCCTGCCGACGCGGAAGTAGAGAGCAGCCAGGGCGTTATTCAGCTCCGGCGAGTCTGGGTCGGCGTTGAGGGCCAGCTTGTACTCCTCAATGGCCCGGTTGACGTTCTCCGGCTTGCCCTGCGAGACAGCACTGTCCTCATAAATGCTGGCCAGTGCCACGTGAAGGTAGGCTTGGGAGCGGTCGGCAGCCTGTGCGGACGTTGCGGCCGGTGCCGTTTTGGCCGCCGCAGGACTGGCCGCGGGAGCCGGAAGGGCCGGCTTGGCCTGTGCAGGCTTGGCTGGGGTTGTGGCCGCAGGAGCATTCTGGGCGCAGACCGGCAGCGCCGGCAGCAGAACGAGAGAAGCGGCGGCAGTCTTGAGCCATGAGGGCAGCGAACGAGTTTTCAAATTCATCATCCAGGGGATTTCCGCGCCTTTTGATCCTGCGAAAGGGAAAAGGACCCATTCGGGGACCGAACGGCAGCATAGGCAGCCGGTTAGAGCAACTCTGCCTACTATAGAGACGATTTTACCCGCTATTAGTCGCAGCGATGCACGGGATTGGGGGATTTTCCCGAAAATGCGTAAAGACTGACACTAAAGTGGGACCGCTGCCTTCTCTCAAGTTGTCCCTTAATCATCCAACTGCGAAGGCAGCCCTATTCTCGTTTTGTTTCAATGCCGGAAGTGCCGAATCCCCGTAAAAACCATGGCCAGGCCCAACTTATCGGCGGCAGCAATTACATCCTGGTCCTTCACGGAGCCCCCGGGTTGGATAACAGCGGTGGCCCCGGCAGCAGCTACAGCTTCAAGGCCATCTGGGAAAGGGAAAAAGGCGTCCGAGGCTGCGACGGTGCCCGCGAGCGGAAGCACGGCCTTCATCGCGCCAAAACGAGCGGCGTCAACGCGGCTCATCTGCCCGGCGCCGATGCCAATGGTCTGGCCGTCTCGGGCGTAAACAATCGCATTGGACTTGACGTGCTTGCAGACGCGCCAGGCAAACAGCAGGCTGCGCAGCTCTTCGGCGGTGGGCGGGCGCCAGGTTTTCACGTCGAGCTCCGATTCGGCGATGCTGGCCGTGTCGGCATCCTGCAGCAGCAGTCCACCGGACACGTGTTTGACCACCGGACGCACAGGCGCGGAGTGAACCTCGACCAGGCGGAGATTTTTCTTGGCGGCGAAGCGCTCGCGTGCTTCTGCGGTGAATGCTGGCGCGGCGATGGCTTCGACAAAGAGTTTGGCGATCTCTTCAGCGGCCGCGGCGTCGACTTCGCGGTTGATACCGATGACGCCGCCGAATGCGGAGACAGGATCGCAGGCCAGCGCCTTCTTGTAAGCCTCCAGGACGGATGCGCCCGTTGCCGCGCCGCAGGGGTTGGTGTGCTTGACGATGACCACTGCCGCGTCATTTCCTGCGCTGCCGGGAAACTCCTGCGCCAGCTCCCAGCAGGCGTCCAGATCGACGAGGTTGTTGAAGCTGAGATCCTTGCCCTGGAGTTGTTTTGCTCCTGCAACGCCGAGGCCGGAGCCGTCGGAGTAGAGAGCGGCGCGCTGGTGCGGGTTTTCGCCGTAGCGGAGTGACTGGGCCAGCGAAAAGTTGATGCGCAGCGTTGCAGGCAGGCTTTCGGTGACCGGCGCAATCGGGGCCTCGGGCATGGGGGCTTCCGGAATTTTGTCCAGTGTGTTGGCGATGGCGGTGTCGTATGCGGCGGTGAGCGCGAAGGCCTTGCGGGCCAGGCGCCAGCGCGTTTCCCGGCTCAGGGCACCGGGGGTGCGTTTAATTTCTTGGATGAGATCTGGATAATCTGAGGGACTGGTCACAATGGCGACATCTTCAAAATTCTTGGCGGCGGATCGGACCATGGAGGGTCCGCCGATGTCGATGTTTTCAATGAGATGGCCGAATGCAACGCCGGGCAGAGCCGCGGTCTTCTCGAATGCGTAGAGATTGACGACCACCATGTCGATGGGGGCGATGCCGTGAGCGGCGACGGCGGCTTCATGTTCCTGGTTTCCGCGAATGTAGAGCAGGCCGCCGTGGACCTTGGGGTGCAGAGTTTTGACGCGGCCGTCAAGCATCTCAGGAAAGCCTGTCAACTCGGCGATGTCCTTGACCGAAAGACCCGCCGCGCGCAGCGCCGTGGCGGTTCCGCCAGTCGATACCAGCTCAACGCCAAAGCCTGCCAGCACGCGGGCAAAGTCGACCAGCCCGGTCTTGTCAGTTACGCTCAGCAGGGCTCGACGAATCTGTTTTGCATTGTTGTTGCTCGAACTCACGGGTGCTCTCCTGGAAAAAATGCTAGGGCCGGAAGATGCCGGGGCTGATGGGGTTTGGTGGAAACGGGTCGAATGAGGCTGGCGAAGACCTGACTCCAGAGTACAACCCGAAGCCCGGCAACCGGGCTCGAGCCCGATCTCAATCGGGCATTCAACCGCATGTTGGTACGGCGTTTTTTCTTCGTTCACGCTAACGCGCTCTGTTCATCTTTGTCTCTCGAAAATGCATTAGAGTTAGGACATGGGAAGTTACCCACCCGCCCCCCAACCGGAGATTCTGCCTCCGGACAACGGATATTTGCCACCGCCGCCTCCGCCGGTTCGGCGGCAGCGGCCGTCGTGGGCTGCGGCTCCGGCAACCTATCTGCTGGTCGGGATCAACTGTGCGGTATTTCTGGCCATGGTGGCGCGCGGCGTCAGCGCCGGCAGCCCGACCGTGGACCAACTGATGCAGTGGGGCGCAGACAACGCAGGTAACGTTCTGCTGGGCGGCGAATGGTGGCGCATTGTTACCGCCATGTTTGTGCACGTGGGGATTCTTCACCTCGCAACCAACATGTGGTGCCTGTGGAATCTTGCGCTGCTGGCCGAGCCCCTGATGGGTTCGGTGGGCGTGATAGCGGTGTACATTCTCACCGGCGCGGCGGGCAACCTGCTGTCGACGCTGGTAAACTGGATTCTCTACCATAACGCGCCCGGAGGACCGGTGTTTCCGGCAGGTGCGGGAGCCTCGGGCGCGGTTTTTGGAATTGCCGGTGCGTTGATTGTGCTTTTGAAGTCAAGCCGTCTGCCGGTTCCACCGTCTGAGTTGAAGAAACTACGCAAGTCGGTGATCTACTTTGCCGTGCTGAACCTCGTCCTTGGCTTATCCATCAGCGGCGGAAACATGTTTCTCCATTCCGGCCTGAACATCGACAACATGGCTCATGTAGGTGGTTTTGCCTGCGGCTTGCTGTTTGCGGTTCCCATGGTTCCGCGAATTGGTTCTCCAAGGGAAATCTTCGTGCGGCGCCTCCAAGTCGCCATAGTTATGGTCGTAGGCTTGCTGGTGCTCTTCGGGTTCTACCTGGCCCAGTTGCCCGGCTAAGGCGCAATTGCGTCGCCGCCTGACCCCAACCTGTGCAAGAATACTGGGCGTAAGCAATACGTCTCATTCCACCCAAAGGAGTCAGACCATGGAACGTCGCGATTTTCTGAAGCAAGCAGCCATTACTGCAGCCACCGTAGCATCGGCGAGCAGGATGAGTTCCGCCAAAACACCCTCCAATCCAATTGCCAAACGCACGCTCGGCAAGACCGGCGAAAAGTTGTCGATGATCGGCTTCGGCGGCATCGTAGTCATGAACGAGGAGCCCGGCGCGGCGGCGAATATTGTGGCCGAGGCCGTAGACCGCGGCATCAACTACTTCGACGTTGCGCCAAGCTACGGCAATGCGCAGGAGCGGCTTGGCCCGGCGCTGGCTCCGTATCGCAAAAACTGCTTTCTGGCCTGCAAGACCGAGGGCCGCATGAAAGACGACTCGCGCGCGCAGCTTGAGCAATCGCTGAAGTTTCTGAAGACTGACCACGTTGACCTGTACCAGTTTCACGCGCTCACCAAGATGACGGATCTCGACAAAGTGCTGGGACCGGGCGGCGCCATGGAAACAATGGAAGCAGCCAAGAAGGAAGGCAAGATCCGCTACATCGGATTTTCTGTTCACTCAGTGGAGACGGCACTCGCGGCAATGGATCGCTACAACTTCGACACGGTGCTCTTCCCGCTCAACTGGCTGCTCGTAAGCCAGGCCAACTTCGGTATGCAGATTCTGAAGAAAGCGCAGGAGAAGCAGATGGGCATCCTGTGTCTGAAGAGCATGGCGAAGACAGTGTGGCCAGCGGACCAGAAGAAGGATCATCCCGAGCCGAAGTGCTGGTACCAGCCGGCGGCGTTTCCCAACGAGGCTTCGCTGGGACTGCGCTGGACGCTGGGCCATCCCATTACCGCGGCCATGCCGCCCGGAGACGAGAAGTTCTTCCGCCTCGCAATGGATGTTGCACAGAACTACAAGCCGCTTGATGCGCACGAAGAGCAGGCCCTTCTCAGCGGCGGTGCCGGTGTAGAACCGATCTTCCACCTTGGGAACGACGTCTAAGCAGCATCTGAATCGACTGATATTTCTCAATTGGGAGTTTTGAAAGGGCGCGGCTTTAGCCGCGCCCTTTCAATTTAGGCTCTTCAATTCAAAATCACGCTTCGGCAAGCGCCCGGTTCATCAACGCCTTCATATACGCGAACCCATAAGCCTGTTCCGCGTAATGTCCGCCGACAACCTCCGGCGTGTGATCGAGAATCACGATGCCGTCGAACCGGACTTCCACCAGCGCCTTCATGATCTTCGACATGTCGTAATAGCCGTTATCCATAAAAGTCTCCACAAAGTGCGGCAGAGGCGCGCTCACATTGCGGAAGTGAATCTTCCAGATCTTCTCCGCGCCGAAAAAGCGGATCATCTCCGCCGGGTCTTTGTGCATCAGCTTGGGGCCGCCCTCGTTCCAGCAGCCGCAGCACAGGCAGATGCCTACGTTGGGACTGTTGGCAATCTCCATCGCGCGCTTGTAGCCTTCAAAATTCGCGAAGATGCAGCGCGGAACTCCGGCAAGCTCCGGCACTGGTGGATCGTCCGGGTGAATCCCGATGCGGACATTGTTCTCTTCCGCAACCGGCGCAACTTGCTTGATGAAGTACGTAAAGTTGCCCCAGATTTCTTCCTGCGAAAATTTGCGGCCGTGCGAAAGCGGCTCATAGAATTTCTGGTCGCCCCACACGCCAACTTTGTTGGGGCTGGCCATGTCGAACTCACGCGCAGACGCTCCGCGAATCGTCGCCCTGCCGCTGTTCCAGATGCCGTTGCCCATGTGCGCGTAGGTTGTGTAGTAAATACCGGCCTGGCCCAGGTTGCGGAGATATTGCTTGTACTCTTCAATCTTCTGGTCGCGGCCCGGGAGGTTGAGCGTCACTTCCGGCATGTTGTGTACGCTCGTGTTGCCGATGTTCCACACCGTGACCCCCGCATCCGCGTAGCGCTTCTTGATCTGGATGAAACCTTCAGCGGTGTGCAAGTCGGGAGTCGACCCCACGCTGACATACTCTGCGCCAATCTGTTTCAGGAAGAGCAGCTCATCGTCCGTGGGTTTGGGCGAGGTCTGCGCGCACAGCTTGATGCCGGGCGCGTTCTTGTGCACGCTTGCAGAGGCAGGCGAGGCCGCTGACAGAAACGCCGTTGTGCTCAACGCACCGCCCACCGCGAGTTTGACGAACTCTCTGCGGTCCGGGCTGAAAGTGGAACTGCTCGATACTTCGTACTTCGATTCAGAATTTTCCATAGCTCATCTCCCTCGCAGCTTTTCCATCCAGCGCTGCGGCGACGAGCCAGTATATCGGAATCTTGTCTCCGCATGGGCGCGCATTCGCGAATCGCGTAAGAACACAGACCGGAGGGAGGCGGGGGTTTCAACCCCCGTATTAAGCCGACAAGTTCAAAGCGGGCTTTACAGGCTGCGGAA
>PKXI01000416.1 GCA_003133425.1 Acidobacteriaceae bacterium | reverse complement strand
TAACGCTCACCGGTATTTTCATTTGGGATCTCAACGTGTCGTCTTTCTTGAAACCCAGGCCTTTCCGAACCGCCAGCAATAGATTCCAAGATTGAGAGCGCATACGGCAGTACCCGCGCTCGTCACGGCCCAGTCGGGAAGATTGGGATACACGATCGCGTCCAGGTAGTGCAGCAGGAAACTATCGTGGTACGCACGGAGACCGGCCTGCGCTTCAAAATACTGTTCCATCAGAGTCAGAGGGCACTGCCACGGGCTCACCTCCACCATAATTCCCCAGAGCAGCGCCAGTATATGCAACGCGCTCAACACGGGTCTCCCACGCGTCCAGAGGGCACCAAAAATCACCAGCGCAAGCCACAGAAGATGGACCACAAGGATACCGCTGGCCCAAGCTACTCCGTTGCCTATGCTTTCGATGCCCAGAAGGCTAGCCGTGGTATGTGCTTCCAGAATCTCCCATTGGCCGTGTGTGCAGTCAAAGGTCGCGATCAGGAATGCAACAAAGATGAGGAAGCGAGCCATGCGGACCAGTGTAGCGGACGCCCACCGATCTGCGCCGGTAGCCGCAACAAGCGATAGCTACCGAGCCGAACTCTTTGGCCTCGCTTGAGCGGGTTCCTTCATGCGATTGCCCTATTGGCTAGTAGAGGCGCATCGGAAGTTGGATGCGCCGGTGGTTGCGGCGTCGGTTGCGCCTACGATGACCCTGGATCGCATGACGCAGGATGGAATCAAATTAACGGAATATCTGTGTAAACATCTGGGAAAGCGCAAAGTAATCCTGGTCGCTCATTCGTTTGGCACGATCCTTGGCCTCCGAATGATTCGAGAAAAACCTGACCTTTTCTTCGCCTACATTGGCACCGGTCAGGTCGCCGACGAAACCCAAAATTACGCGATGGCTTATGAAGCCTTGTTGAAGAAGGCTCAGAGCGCTCCATTTTTGCAGAAGCATCCAGACCAGATGCTGCTCTGGCAGTTTCGCGTGGTTTCGGCCATCAGTCTCGATGAGCCTATGAAAGGTTACAAAGCCGGACAGAGACTGATCGCGGCAGGGGCAGCAGATAGCACGGATCCAGCCTTGCAGCAGTTGTTGGGACAACTCAAAAACAAAGGATGGTTGGATAAGGCAGATGCCACAATTCGTGCAAAGATCGATTTTCCGTTCCGAACCTGGGATCTGTCTTCTGACTGCACAAATCCGCAGGGAGAACTTATCGCTCACGGCAAACGGTCAATCGTGACAGTTCCCAAATCTGGATCTCTCATTGAAATCAACGAGGTTAGCGGTGACATAGTGGAAGGTCTATTTCCTTACTTGAGAGCTACCGTAGATGATACAGGGGGGCTGCGATGGGAGGGTTATACCTATTATGGCTGGACTCCTGCACGTTCGTATGAAATCGACATTCAGGACAACACCATTACGATCATTGTTCCTAGAACCGGGACTGATCCAAAAGATTGTCAGCAGACTTGGAAACTGCAATTGCACAAGTGATCGGCCCCTGGCATTTTGTACAAAGCGGAATGTTAGTCTTCGATAGGTTTAGGTTGCAGTCAATTCGCGGCAAGGGTCGCGAACCGGGCATCAGCGGAAATCGTCTCTGCGCACGTAGCTATTCCCATCGAACTTGAAAACATCACGAGGGCGAATGCTGCCGTCATCGTCCGCAACACCTTTCCTGTCCCCGTCCCGGCCATCGTCCCATTTGAATGTATGGTGTGGGTCGTTCTGCACTCTGTCGACAACAAGATCATATAGTCCCGTAGATGTCGGAGAAGTTGTAATCGTGCTTGACCAGCCCCCAGACTCGGGAACGGAATAGCCTGTCTCAAGGCCCATTATCTTTCTGAATGAGCCTCCGATTCTTGCCAGGACGGAAACGTCTCGAGACCAAACTCCTTGATCCGAAGTATCCCAGTCCGTGAGGAAAACTCCGTACGTGTTTTCACCAATTACCCTCACGCTTATGTTTTCCTGCAAAAACTTACCGTCCCTCCCGACTCGGACTACCCCAAGATCGGAACTAATCCGCTTCCAACCTCCCTGCCGTTCCTCGAATTCGAAAAAACTCAAAAAGGGAATGCACGAACGACACACATAATCCTTGGGAGCAGTCTGAAAGGTTAGAACAATTAAGTGACGATTCTTGAAGAGAACGCTATGCTCACTCACGAATTTGTGCGCGTACGGTGGGTCGCCGTCGAGGAAATCTTCAGGATCCCACGCCTTACGTTCAAGCTCAGCTACAGCCATCGCCTCCCCTTGAGCGCGATCCCATTTCCCTACGATATCCACGGGCTCGTTGGCAGCTGCGGCCTTGGGATCAGCGATAATCGTTCCTTGGTTCCGAACAATTTGCCTTTGATTTCGGCCGAAATGCAAAATGCCCGAGACTTTGTCTGAGTGTTCGGATAGCGCGAAGCCGGCAATGATCGTTCCAACTACACCCGCAATCCAATACCATTTTTCGAGCCCAGATTTTGCTGCCATGACAGGCTATTCACCTTTCTCAAGTTCCAGCTTTGCAATCATTGAAGCACAGATCTTCACCAATAGGTGGAAGTTCAATCCCCCGAGTGCCCGGCTGGCCGTCATTTTCGCATTCGTTCCAACGGCAAAGACTCAAGATCCTCTTTTTCGATCTGTAGTGCTTGATCAACATATAAGCATAGGCACAGGTTAAATTTCCTCTCCTGCCTGTTCTTGGTGTAAGGAGCCTCATACGCCGCCAGCTTTTCCTTCATTTCCCTGCCGGTCAGCATGTAACCCTGGAACGCATCGTTCTTCGGATTACGGCGGAGAAGAACATAGTAATCATCAGGTCCGTCCTTCACGCTTTCGATTCTCCAACAAATAGGCAAGAAGGTAGGCCGCTGACTCGATGTCTTGACCTGGATATTTGCGTGACGTTTGCCATCACGACTCGCCGCGATAATGTCGAATCCGGCAGTATTCCGAATGGTTGGTAGAGCTATCATGCCACGCAGCGAAAGCTCGCCGTTACGTGAAACACCCCTGCCGCTCCTATAAGCGCTTTGTCCTTTGCCGTGGCAACAACCATTGCCTGACCTCATCTCTCTAGCCTGAATCTCCTTTTTCATCACCGATTCGCTCGAATTGTAACGCTCCTGAAGCGTACTGGAAGTCCGACGGTACAATTGCGGTCGAAGACCGATGCCCGCCGTGGCTGGAAGCCTTCCTGTACGCATAGGTTACTTCTGATTACCAGTTGGCCATGCCGTTCCGACAGAAGAGGTATTTCTCTTCCGTGCGCTGTCGCGGTACGTTTCCAGCAATTGGACCCGATCCCCATTGGTCTCGGCTACGCCAATTCAAGCCTACTGGAGGGCTTGTTTATGGTTGATATTTCGATCTGTCTCATATTTGTCGCGATGATCCTAACTCCCTTCATCGTGGATTCCATTCATGGGCCATGTCCGGCGAGAGTGATCACTGAGACTGTGCCAAAAAACGCCGTGCGCCCCTCAGTTCGTCAGCCCAGCTAACGATCGCCAGCCCAGCACACGACCATCTTGCTCCACTGGCCCCAAATCGGCGTATGCTGGTCGGCATGGAGAGGGTTCTCCCATGGCCATGGAATGGTTTCTCCCAATAGTCGTCGGCTGTCTTATTTGGGCGTACCTCAGTGTCACTTTGAATCGCCGGAATATCGATGAATTCAACCGGAAAGCTCGGAAGACTGGAAAGTTCCGTTCCCGTTTGTTGCATCCCCCATTCAAGGGCTGACCGCGCAGTTTGCTTTTCCGCAGGTCTGGCGGTGGGGCAGCGCCGGGCGTAGACTTTGGGCATGGCTCATCCACCAACGTTAAGGCTCATTTACGACGCGAAGAATTTCCCTGCGTCTGCGAACTGCACGGCTTGTGGCGAGGAAATGCCGGGAGGAGAACTCCGAACCGTCTTTATTGGGGAGAAGCTCAGGTGGTTCAAAGCTCAGTTCGATCTCCACCGAAAGCAAAAGCATCCGCCCGAGGACGTAAATCAGGCCGCGGTGCGAATCGTGAGGGAAGCGACCTCAATTCATATTCAGTAGCGAATTGCCAAGTCCAAATCCCAAGGCGGGCGTATGAAGACCTATCCGCTGTGCGATTCGGCCTATCCAAATCATCAAACCAACTTTCCCACCGACGGCGCGCTGCTGATTGAGCGGCGGGAGCTTGAACCGGGAACGGTGATCTGAGGCAAGTACCGGATCGTGCGTCTGCTAGGCCGCGGTGGCATGGGAACGGTGAACTTGGCGGAGCACATTCTGCTCAATCGCCAGAGGGCACTCAAGTTTATCTCCAGCGAACTGAGCCAAGCCCCGCGCTTTTTGAAGCGCTTCGGGCATGAAGCGCGGGCAGCCTACCAGTTGCACCATCCCAACATCGTTGAGGTACCCGATGAGAACCTTCACCCAGAACAAGCCTCTAACGGACGCCGAGCTTGACCACCTCGGCGACTTCCTCAAGAACTGCAAAGGCGGCAGGGCGATGAACGTCGAGGTACTCGACGGGTTCTTCGCCGCCCTCATCGCGGGACCGAAGGCCGTGATGCCGAGCGGATACTACCGGGAAGTCTTCGGCGGCGAGATAGCGGACACCTGCGTGTTCGCCAGCATCGATGAGGCAAACAAGATCTTCGGGCTCATGATGCGGCACTGGAACGACATTGCCGGGACGCTGTTCAAGGGTGCGATCTACGTGCCGCTGCTGCTTGAAAACAAGGATGGCATGGTGCAGGGCAACGACTGGGCTCGCGGCTTCATGCACGGCACAGGCCTGCGCCACGACGGCTGGGCAGAGTTGGTTAACGATGAGGAGCACGGAGGGTGCCTGATCCCGATGATGATGCTCTGCCACGAGCTCGACCCAGACCCGGAAATGCGCCCCGAGCCGATCAGCCCTAAGAAGCGCGAAGAAGTCCTCGTGCAGATGGCGGCTGGGCTTTTGGGGGCGTATCAGTGTTTCCGGGAGCATCGAGAATCCTACGCAGGCACCACATTCACGTCCGAATCACGGCGCGACGTTTCCAGGGTTGGGCGGAATGATCCGTGTCCATGCGGCTCAGGGAAGAAGTACAAGCGGTGCTCCGGCGGGGCGACGGTGAACTAGCCGTGTTTTGTTTGCCTCCCCTGCATGGAGGCGCTTGAATTGTCAGCGCTGAGACGTTTCCTCCTGTGTTGGGCATGTCCCCACGACATTCGAGAGGCAAGGCGTGGATTAGGATTCCTAGTTCTCTTCCCACCGCATAGACTTCGACCAGATGAATGACTCCTCCCCACAGCCGCGTA
>PKXI01000440.1 GCA_003133425.1 Acidobacteriaceae bacterium | reverse complement strand
CGGCCGAAAGCGCTCTAGCTCCCTCCAGCAATCGCCCCAAGAATCAGCAGTGCCTCCCGCCCCTTCGCCACCGCCTCCGGCAACTCGGCATCCACCGATTCGTGCGACCAGTCCTCTTCGCACGCAAAAATGCGCATGAACGCCCGTCGCTGCCCCGTGTCATGTTCGCGAATCGTCCCGCACAGCATCGGATAGCGCGCCTCCAACGCATCCAGGATTCGCCGCACCGTAATCGGAGACTGAACCTCGAGCGAAATCTCAGCACCATTGATGCCAGCCAGGGTCCTCAGGTGGTAAGGCAGCGCCACGCGAATCGCCGGCCCGCTTGCGCTCTTCGTTTCCGTCAAGTCAGCCTCCTGCAAAGCCCCGGAAAGTAACCCGACCCCCATAGTCGGGACTAACCGGAAAATCTCACGTCAAATCCTGACCACCCGGACCGAAATTCGGCCTTTTTAGGCCCAATTAGGGCCAATTTGCCTGCAATAACCACGCTTTTGGTCAGTTTTCGAGAAGCTTTCTACAACCCTTTGTCTTCTTTCCGAACCTTTCCAGCAGCCAAAACGCAGATTTAGGTTGCTGCAAAGGTTAAGTGCTCAAAAAAGCGCAACCATATAGGCGAACATTTGCGCCAGGTTCGCAACCTTTTAAGCAAACCTTTAGCGCTTACCTGTAACCATCCAAGCGACCATTTAAGGCCCGCCCAGCTCGTGAAAAACTGTGCGTGTCTTGGTTGAGCTCAGGCGTTTTCCTTCATGGCTGCTCTACTCATTTGAGCGTCTGCACCTCGACCGATAGCACCGCCGGCAGATCCCTCACAATCGGCGTCCAGCTATCGCCCGCATCCGCTGACCCGTACACCTGCCCGCCGCTGGTCCCAAAGTAAACTCCGCACTCATCCAGCGAGTCCACCGCCATCGCATCGCGAAGCACATTCACGTAGCAGTCCTTCTGCGGCAGCCCCTTCTCAAGCGCCTCCCACTCATTGCCGCCGGTCTTGCTGCGAAACACGCGCAGCTTCCCGTCCGGAACATAATGCTCCGAGTCGCTCTTGATCGGCACCACGAACACCGTCTCCGGCTCATGCGCATGCACGTCAATTACAAACCCGAAATCCGTTGGCAGATTCCCGCTCACCTCATGCCAGTTCTCGCCCGCATCGTCGCTCCGCATCACGTCCCAGTGCTTCTGCATAAACAGCACCTGCGGCCGCGACGTGTGCATCGCAATATGATGAACGCAGTGCCCCACCTCCGCGGTCGGATCGGGAATGTACTTCGACACCAGCCCCTTGTTAATCGGCTTCCACGTCTTGCCCGCATCATCGGTTCTGAACGCTCCAGCAGCGGAGATGGCGATGTACATCCGATCCGCATTGCTCGGATCCAGGATCACAGTATGCAAGCACAATCCCCCCGCTCCAGGCTGCCAGCGCGGGCCGGAACCATGCTCACGCAACCCCTTCAGTTCCTCCCACGTCGCACCGCCGTCCGACGATTTGAAAAGCGCCGCGTCCTCAATTCCCGCGTACACCGTATTCGCGTCGGTCAGCGAAGGTTCAAGGTGCCACACCCGCTTGAACTCCCACGGATGCGGCGTCCCGTCGTACCACTGGTGCGTCCCCGGCACGCCCGCGTACGCAAACTTGTTCCCCACCGCGTTCCACGTCTTCCCGCCATCGTCCGAGCGCTGCACCACCTGTCCTGACCAACTGCTCGACTGCGAGGCATACAACCGGTTCGGGTCCACCGTCGACCCCTTCAGGTGATAGATTTCCCAGCCCGCAAAGAAAGGCCCGCTCACTTCCCAATTCTTCCGCGTGCCATCCGCATTCAGAATGAACGCGCCCTTCCGCGTGCCCACCAACACTCGCACCTTGCTCATTACCTGCCTCCTTGTTTTTGTCCGGCGTCTCAGGCTCGGCAGCCCGGTCATGGGGAACGTCGTTCTGCGATTCTGCCCAATTCCCCTTGCGATTTGCAAGCCATTTTTTCCTCCCCGCACCCTTCCCCAACCCATTCCCGCTATTGAATTAGCCCGGTAAAGAGCAGAGAATACTCGGTAATTCAAAATAGAACATCTAGAACGCAGAAAGCTGAACCATGCGATCGCCAATTTGCAGTTCTACGCGTCTTTTCGCCTCCTCCTTAAAATCGCGTTCCGCCATCGCTTTCCACCGGACCATCCTTCTCATTTCATCGGTCCTGCTCGCGGCCGCCGTCTTTGCCGTGCCCGATCTCTCTGCCCAGGGCCACAACCGCATCACCCAGCCGGTCGACACCTCCAGCGCTCAGGCATTGCCCAATCACCATCCCTTCTGGGCCAGCCCCGCCAACAATATTGGTTCAGTACCCCCTGATCTGCCTCTCGACCAACTCACCCTCGTCTTGTCCCGCTCGCCCCAGCAGGAAGCTGCCTTCCAGCAGTTTCTCGCCGACCAGCAGAATCCCGCCTCGCCCAATTACCATCACTGGCTCACCCCCGCCGAGGTCGGGCAGCGATTCGGCCTCTCCGACCAGGACATTGCCGCCATCACCGGCTGGCTCCAGTCTCAGGGCCTCCATGTCAACTGGGTCTCGCCCAGCCGAATCTTCGTCGGTTTCGGCGGCACCGCCGAGGTCGTCGGCCGCGCCTTTCAAACTGAGATGCAGTACTACAACATTCGCGGCGCCCAACGCCTTTCGGTTAACTCCGACCCCATGATCCCAGCCGCCATCGCCCCCGCCATCAAGACCATTCACGGCCTCTACACCATAGACGAGCATCCCCTCTATCAGGCCCGGGGCATGCAGTCCGTCTCGCCTCTGGAAACCGCCAATAGTGGAAACCACTATCTCGCGCCGGCCGATTTCGCCACCATCTACGATCTTCCTGCCAGCCTCACAGGCGCCGGAATGACGATCGGTATTGTGGACCGCTCACGCACCAATTTCGCCGATTTCAGTAACTTCCGCGCTTTGACCGGTTCCACTTTCCCCAATCCAACCGAAATCGTTCCCACCGCGTTCGGAGGTGTTGACCCAGGTCCGGCCTACACTGCCCCGCCAGGCGGTACCACTTCCACCAGCGAGCAGGGCGAGGCTACGCTCGACGTGGTGCGCGCGGGCACTGTCGCCCCCGGCGCATCTCTTCTGCTCGTCGTTGCCACAGCCGCCAGCGGCGGAATCGAAGTCGATGCGCAGTTTCTGGTCCAATCCACGCCTGTGCCCGCACAGGTAATGACCATCAGCTTCGGAGCCTGCGAATCGAGCGCCGGGACTGCGGGAGTTACCTTCTGGGACACACTCTTTCAGCAGGCCGCCGCCGAGGGAATCTCCTCTTTCGTTTCCTCCGGCGACGCCGGTGCCTCCGGGTGCGACACCCATGGTTCAGCACCGCCCGCCAATCCCCTGCCCAACAGTCCCAATTACATCTGCTCTTCCAGCTACGTCACTTGCGTTGGTGGAACGGAATTCAACGAGGGCAGTAACCCCTCGCAGTACTGGACTTCCGGCAACGGCGCCGGCCTTTTATCCGTTCTCAGCTATATTCCTGAGGGCGCATGGAACGAGTCCACCGCCAGCAAGGTATCCGCGTCCGGCGGCGGCGTCAGTTCCGTGATACCAACCCCCAGTTGGCAAATCGGAAACGGCGTTCCCACGGCACGAGCTGGACGCTATACGCCGGACATTTCGTTCTCGTCCTCGGGGCACGATGCCTATTTCACTTGCCTTGCCGCCAATGGATACAGTTGTGTCGTCTCCGGCGGAAGCTACACCTTCGGGGCTTTCTACGGAACTTCCGCAGCCGCTCCCGACATGGCCGGCATAAGCGCGCTCCTCGATCAAAAACTGGGCGCTCCGCAAGGAAATCTCAACCCGGAAATTTACTCTCTGGCGGCGGCCGTACCCGCAGCCTTTCACGATGTGACGGTCGCCACCAGCGGTGTAGCCACCTGCGACATCAACACCGCCAGCATGTGCAACAACAGTATTGCCCTGCTGAGCGGCAGCGGCGCCCAGCCCGGCTTCCTGGTCGGAAACGGCTACGACGAAGCCACCGGCCTCGGCTCACTCGACGTAAATGTATTCCTCAACAACTACAACACGCCGAAAACCACGCCGGCCATTGCAATGAACCTCTCCTCATCCAGCATCACCACCGCGCAGCCCTTGACTGTGGCCATTACCGTGAACGGCGGAGCCATTACCAACGCCACCGGCACGGTGACGCTCAACCGAGGCGCCTATACCTCCGCAGCACTCATTCTCGTGGCCGGAAGCGCAACCATCACCATCCCCGCGGGAACGCTGGCCGCGGGAACCGATACGTTGACGGTCAGCTATACACCCGACCAGTCCGGATCCAGATTTTTCAACTCCGCATCCGCATCTAGCTCCGTCACCGTAACCGCTGTGCCAATAATCACTCCAGCAGTCGTAGCGACCTTGTCCGCGCCCAACATCACCACCGCGCAGCAACTGACGGTCACAATTGCCGTAGCTGGAGGAAGCGGTAATCAAACCCCCACTGGCACAGTCACGCTAACCAGCCCCGGCTATTCTTCCGGTCCTGTGCCCCTTGCCAATGGCAGCGCAACCATCAATGTTTTGGCCGGTTCGCTGCCAGTTGGCGTCGACGGATTGACCGCCAGCTACGCTCCGGACGCAGCCAGTTCCTCCGTCTATAACAGCGCCTACGGGGCAAGCTCCGTTACCGTGACCGCGGTCCCGAAGATCACGCCAACCGTCACCGTGACACCCACTCCCTCAGCCCTCACGACGACGCAAATCCTCAACGTGGGGATTGTCGTCGGCGGTGGCACCGGCAATCAAACTCCCGCCGGAACCGTGAAACTAACCATCGGCAGTTACTTCGTGACGGGAATTCTCAACAACGGTAGCGTCTTGCTCGCCGTTGCTCCTGGTGCGATGCCGCCCGGGAATAATACTTTGACAGCCGCCTACACGCCCGATACCACAAGTTCATCTATTTACAACAGCGCATCGGGAACGAATACCGTGAGCGTCACCATCGTTACTCCTTCGATAATCGTTGCCCCATCACCCGCCGGCATTAACGAAGCGCAGCCATTGACGGTCACTGCCACTGTTTCTAGTGCGGGCAACCCAATACCAACCGGCTCCGTGACCCTGACAAGCGGCAGCTACTCCTCTGGAGCAATCAACCTCATCGTCGGTACCGCCTCCATCGCCGTTCCCGCCGGTGCGCTCGCTCCTGGCATCGATACGCTCTCCGCCAGGTACACGCCGGACTCCTCCAGTTCAGCCCTCTACACCGCCGCAACCGGAACGGCCACCATCACTGTCACCAAGGCCACGCCAACCATCACGTGGAATACCCCAGCCGCAGTCACTGTCGGAACTGCGCTCAGCGCCACACAATTGAGCGCCACGGCCAGTGTCCCCGGCACATTCATCTACAACCCCACGTTGGGAACCGTGATGTCCACCGTCGGAACCACGATGCTCTCCACTACCTTTACCCCCACCGACACCACGGACTACAACACCGCCTCAGCAACCGTCACTCTCAACGTGACCGCGGTGCCCATGCCATCCTTCACCGTCTCCGGCACAGCGGTCACCATCTCCTCTCCCGGCGCAACCACTGGCAACGCTTCCACCATCACGATCACACCCTCAAATGGATTCACCGGCAGTGTGACGTTGACCGCGCAAATCACAACCAGCCCGGCCGGCGCTCAGTTCCCGCCCACACTGACCTTCGGCGGCTCCTCTCCGGTCAGCATTGTTTCCGCTACCCCAGGCACGGCAACGCTCACCGTCTCCACCACCGCGAGCCAGACGACGTCATGCACCGCAGCAAATCAGACACCGCGCGGAATCCCCTGGTACGCTCGAGGCGGCGCCGTCGTTGCTTGCTTGTTGCTCTTTGGTATCGCCCCGCGAAGGCGTAAATGGCGGGCGATGCTGGGTATGCTGCTACTCTTCGTAGCTCTTGCCGGTGCGATGATTGCGTGCAGCGGTGGAAGTCAACCAACCGCCTGCACTAACGTCGTCACAGCCGGCACCACCACAGGCAATTACACCATCACCGTGGCCGCCACTTCAGGCGTAACCACGGCAACCAACACCATCTCTCTCACTGTGATGTAACACCTATCTGAAGCAGACGGCCGCATCTCGTGAAGAAAATGCGGCCGGTTGCTTTTCCTTTGCAGTGCGGTTATTGCTGCGCCGAAGAAGTGATCCGCAGCGGTCCCAGCAGCCCTGAAGGCAGCAGCGGCGAGTCAACCTTGTACGGCGCAAAGTCAGTGAATGTGTATTTCTTCACCGCGTAAAACTGTTGATCGCCTATCAGGCGGTTCACCCAGAGATTCGTCACCTGGACCACAAGCTGATTGCTACCCGGTTTTAGAACTCCGGTGAGATCCACCTTGAACGGCGTCTTCCAAAGAATTCCCAGATACTTGCCGTTCACCGCCGCCTCGGCCACATCTTTCACATCGCCAAGATCGAGCCAGAAATGCGCTCCCGGAGCGAGCGCGCTCTCCGGAATCTGTATGGTCTTCGAATAAGTAGCCGTACCGGAAAAATACTTCACGCCTTCAATCGAGTTATCGCTCCAGGAAGTCAGACGATCGAACGCCACCATTTCCGGCGCGCCTCGGCCTGGCTGGAAGCTCACGCTCCACTCCCGATTCAGCTTATCTTCCAATCCCGGCACCTGAGCTTCCGCCGGCTCCGGTATTTGCAGCAACGTCGCAGTCGCGGTTGCGCGGAACACAACAAAGGCTGTCCCGAACGGATCCAGATGAAGCGGAATCGTGGTGCGTCCCTCTGCGATCTGATAGGAAACCGGTTTCGATTCGCCCGTCGCAGCATCCCATAGCTCCGGCGTCTTGCCCTCCACCCGGAACGTCGCGTTCACACTCTCCGGGCGCTCGTTGCGGTTATCCACAAAGTAGATTTCGCCATCGTCAAGCTTGCGATGCAGGAACATCAGCGTTGTATCGGCCTCCGGCTTCGTGTATTCGAAGTCCTGCGATGTCCCCAGATCCG
>PKXI01000151.1:3693-7913 GCA_003133425.1 Acidobacteriaceae bacterium | reverse complement strand
TGGTGCATGGTGATCAGCAGTACATGCTCGTCTTCGGTGAACCGGATCAGCCGGCCGCGGATCAGTGGACCTGCCTCGAGGTCGAACGACGCAGCGGATTCCAATTCGGTAAGACGATCAAGTTCCGCCTTGGCGTCATTGCGGGAACGAAGATCGTGTTCGATCAGTAGAAAACTGCTGCTTTCAGCTGCGGTAATCCGCTGCGCCGGTTCTCCGTCGATCAAGAAGAAGGTCGGCCGTAGCGCTTCATGCCGGGCCAGGATGCGGTCCAGCGCCTGACGAAGAGCAGTGCAATCAAGATCGCCCTTAAGGCTCAAGGCAAGTGGAATGTGATAAGCCTCGCTCACACCCTCCATCTGCGCCAGCAACCAGAGCCGCTGCTGCGCAAAAGATAGCGGAAACTGATCAGGGAGATCTGGCGGGGATTGTGCATGTGATGAGTTCAACATGGATTCATCTGTAATTAACATTCTATCCAATCACCTTTCCTCTATAAAGATCGTTCCCAGTAACACCATCGTCACTGGACGCGATTCCTTGACCGCTCGATTCAGTTGCCGTGAACACACTGGGCGCAAGAGGCGATGGCGGCCTTTTACGCGCAACGCGGGTGATAGGTTGCAGCACAGCATGCGCTGCGCTCTCGATGGCACGTGCCATTTCGGCCAACTCCGGATGCGCGAACAGGTCGCGTATTGTCATTTCCACGCTCAGCGCCTGACGCAAGCGAGTAACAACCTGTACAGCCATCAACGAATGGCCTCCGAGGTCGAAGAAATTGTCGTGCCGTCCGACCCGGTCCAGTTTGAGAACGTCAGCCCAGATGGCGGCCAGCTTCATCTCCATCTCGCCCTGAGGAGGTTCGTAGCCGCGGGTCGAGTAGGAAGCGGTCTCGGGTGCCGGCAGTGCCTTGCGGTCCAGCTTGCCGTTGGGCGTCAGCGGCATATCATCCAAACGCACGTAGGCAGCGGGAATCATGTACTCCGGCAGGCTCGCGGACAAGTGCGATCGGAACTGCTCCGCTCCGATCGTCCCCTTTTCGGTCTCGCCGATGGGGGAATCGGTGTAGTAGGCCACCAGGCGCTTGTCGCCCGGCGTGTCCTCGCGGACGATGACAACGGCCTGCTTGATCTCCGGCTGGCCCTTCAGAACCGCTTCAATCTCACCCAGTTCGATGCGATAGCCACGAATCTTGACCTGATGATCAACTCGTCCCAGGCACTCGATGTTGCCGTCCACCCGATAGCGTGCAAGGTCGCCAGTGCGATACATCCTTGCCGCGCCCCCGCGGAATGGATCAGCCACGAACTTCTCCGCTGTCAGTTCTGGGCGGTTCAAATATCCACGCGCGAGCCCGTCACCACCGATGTACAACTCCCCTGTCACCCCGACCGGTACTGGTTGCCCCCGCCCGTCCAATATGTAGCATTGTGTATTTGCCACCGGGCGGCCGATAAGGATCGGCTTCTGAGCATCCGTCACTTTGTAACCCGTCGACCAGATCGTGGTTTCCGTCGGCCCGTAGAGATTCCAGACTCGCTTGACCACAGGCGCCAATTGCTTCGCCACTTCCGGCGGCATGGCTTCACCCGTACACACGGCCTGCAGGTTCGCTTTGCCGTGCCAGCCAGCATCGAACAGGAGCCTCCATGTCACCGGAGTTGCCTGCAGGAAGGTAATATCGTGCCGCTCCAGGAGGTCCCGCAATGCACTGCCGTCCGACGCCTCTTCTCGGTCGGCTATCACTGTTTGAGCCCCCACCAATAGCGGCAACCAGACATCCGCGGTTGCAATATCGAACGAGATTGTTGTAACCGCTAGCAGCCGGTCGAGCTCGCTCAGCTGAAGCCACTCACGCATCGACCACAATAAGTTTGTCAGCGCCCCGCGAGGAACTTGCACTCCTTTCGGCCGGCCCGTCGAACCCGAGGTATAGATCAGATATGCCAGATGCTCCGGTTCGACTACTACCTTTGGATTCTCTTGAGGATTCGCCTGCCAGCATTCATCGTCAAGCTGGACTATGGTTCCGGCAAACTCAGGCAAATCCCCGTGAAGGCTCCGTTGCGTTACCAACAGCCGAGCTCCACTATCTTTCAGCATGTAGCCAAGGCGTTCGGCCGGGAACAGCGGATCCAGCGGCAAATAGGCCGCCCCCGTCTTTACGATCGCCAGCATAACCACAATCAAGTCGGTCGAGCGTTCGACAAACAGGCCGACTACGTGGTCCGGACCTACGCCGAGCTTCAGTAGCTCGTGGGCCAGTTGGTTCGCGCGCTTATTCAGTTCCCGGTAGGTTAGTCGCTGTTTGCCATAGACAACTGCTACCGCGCTAGGAGTTCGCTCCACCTGCTGTTCGACTAACTGCGCCAGCGGGACGTCTTTGGGATATTCGGTAGCTGTGTTGTTCCACTCGTGAAGCAGTTGATGGCGTTCGGTGTTACTCAGGACTGCCAACTTCGATACACTCTCATCGGGGTTGGAGCCAATTGCCTCCAGCAAGGTTTCGAGGTGTTTGCCAATCTTTCGAATGGTTTCGGGCTCGAATAGATCAGTGCTGTACTCGATCGATGCATCGAGGCCGTTTTTCGTCTCAGAGACGGAGAGAGTCAAATCGAACTTTGATGTGCCAGTCTCAAGTAGGTGTGTTCCAGCAGAATTCGATACCTCGGAGATTCCGTCGGGATCGTGCAGGATGAACAGTACCTGAAATAAAGGTGTCTGGCTCAAATCCCGTTCCGGTGCCAATTCGGCGACCAAGCGATTGAATGGCAGGTCAGAATGAGCAAAAGCACCAAGCGCTCGCTCCCGCACTTGTTGCAGCAAAGTGCGAGAACTAAGATCATCCTTGAATTGCGCGCGCAAGATGACTGCGTTGAGGAAATAACCGATCAGGTTTTCCGTCTCGCTATGCGTCCGGAGAGAGATTGGGGTCCCCACCAGGACATCATCCTGTCCGGTATAGCGATGCAGCAAGGCCATGAAGCTGGCCGCAAGGGTCATGAATAGAGTCGCTTGCTCCTGACGGCCTAGAGACTTCAGCTGTTCCAGCACTTTCAAGGGCAGCTGAAAGAACTCAGAAGCACCACGAAAGCTCTGTATCGCAGGCCGTGGTTTGTCCCAAGGTAGTTCCAAAAGTGGCGGGGCCCCCGCCAGTTCCTCTCTCCAATAGGCTAGCTGCTTCTCCAGCACTTCTCCCTGTAACCAGTCGCGCTGCCAGCAGGTAAAGTCAGCATATTGGACCGGTAACTCAATGAGAGAAGGAGATCGGCCTCGAGAAAAATCCTCGTACAGCCGGGTTATTTCCCTATGGAGAATCCCCATTGCCCATTCGTCAGCAATGATGTGGTGTATTACCACTAACAGTTTGTGCTCTTTGGCTGACCGGTGAATGATCGTCCCCCGAATCAGCGGCGCCCGGGATAAGTCAAAGGGCTTGCGGGTCTGTTCATGCAGAACGCGAGCCCATTCTCTTTCCTTTTCTGTCTCCGGCAGAGCAGTCAAGTCAACTTCTGAAAGCTCTATTTCCGCAGTGGGCAAGACGACTTGCATCGGGTGCCCGCTGGTGTAAGAAAATGCAGTGCGCAATGTCTCATGACGACGCACCAACTCCCGCATTAATTTCCCGAGTGCCTCAGAATTGTAGGTTGCCCCCAGATGAATCAAGTCCACAACGTTGTAGACAGGGCTTTCGGGGGCCAATTGGTTCAAATACCAAAGTTGCTCCTGCAAAGCGGAAAGTGGGAAAGGCCCATCTCCCTTACGCCGTTCAATCCGCTGAACTTCACCAGGGACATCATCGGCATCCGTAAGGAGATTTGCGATTCCTGCTATGGTGGGATTCTCAAATAGGTCCTGGACCGGAAGATCCACCGAAAACGCATCCCGGATCCGTGACACAGCCTTGAATGCCAACAAAGAGTGTCCACCCAGATCAAAGAAACTGTCGTTGACGCCGATGCTATCTACCTTCAATAAATCTGCCCAAATGGCGGCAAGTGTCTTTTCCGCTCCAGTGCGAGGGGCGACAGTTGTCGTCGTGACCGCAATGCTTTCGTAGGATGGAGCGGGCAGAGCTTTGCGGTCGACCTTGCCATTTGGTGTGAGCGGTAAAGATCCAAGAAGAACGAAATGCGCCGGCACCATGTATGCAGGCAATCTCTGTTCCAGGAAGGTACGCAACTCTTCGGGGACCAACGACTGGTTCTTCGCCGGACTTA
>PKXI01000151.1:0-3660 GCA_003133425.1 Acidobacteriaceae bacterium | reverse complement strand
GCCGGTAGCGGGCAAGGTCGCCGCTTTTGTACATCCGGGCTCCGGGCTCTCCGGAAAATGGATCGGGCAGGAACCGCTCTTCGGTCAGTTCCGGCCGGTTCCAATATCCTCGTGCCACGCCTGCGCCACCAATATACAACTCGCCGGTCTCGCCCACAGGGACAGGCTGCAAATCTGAATCCAGCACGTAGAGCTGAGTATTGTCGATGGGTCGCCCGATGGGCACCGAGCCATTACGCGGATCGTCGGCCTGGACCTCATATACACAGCAGCCAACTACAGTTTCCGTAGGACCATACTCATTGATCAACCGGGTTGCGGGAGCAAACTCTCTCCACAGCCGCAGTTTTTCGGCGAGCAAGTTCTCGCCGCCAATGACAAAGACCTTTGTCATTTCTGTGACCTCATCGGAAGCAAGCTGTTGACTCAGCAGTTCCAAATGAGCAGGAGTGATCTTGACTAAACTGCGGCCTTTCTGTCGCTGGAGCGCTGCCAACAGGCTTTGCGCTGCGGCGTCCTCGGCAAGAAGCTCGACCCGTGCCCCCGCTAACAGCGGTGTGTACAAACTCGTGACTGTCAGGTCAAAGGAAATTGAACTGTGAACCGGAACCGAACCGCCAGCTTCTACGCCGTATGTCTTGATTGCCCATGTCAGATAGTTGACTAACCCACTTTGCAGAATCATCGCTCCCTTGGGAGTGCCGGTCGAGCCTGAGGTATACATCACATACGCCAGATTCGAAGGAGTTGCTCCCGAGTCAGGATTGCTTTGACTCTCTCGAGCGATCAGTGGCCAATCAGAATCCAGGCGCACGGTTCTGCTGTGGGCGGGGGAAAACAAGTGCTCGCAGCGCTTGTCTGTCAGCAAAACCTGAACCGCAGAATCGGAAACCATGAAGGAGAGGCGCTCTTGGGGATAAGTGGGATCGAGCGGCACATAGGCTCCGCCAGCCTTCCACACGCCCAGCAATCCAGCGACCATCTCCGGCGAGCGTTGCAGGCAGACGCCGACCAAGCGGTCTGGCCCTACCCCAAGTCCCCGTAGATAATGGGCTATCTGGTTGGCGCGCTGGTTTAGCTCTCTGTAGGTGAGCCGCTGTTCATTGAAGACGACAGCAATTGCGTCCGGATCTTGCTCCACTTGCTGTTCAAACAACTGGTGTGCGCAAAGTGCAGGGAATTCCGCGCGAGTATCGTTCCATTCATACAAGATTTGATTGCGCTCAGACTCGGTCAGGAGGCGCCGGGGACCGTGATCGGCATCAATGCCGTTCGCGGTTGACTCATACAATGATGAATTAAGCACGTAATCTGGCGTCTTCATTGGTTGTGCCAATTCCTTTGACTCTCCCATCGAAATCTATGCCGCTCTCGGTCCCTCTAGATCTGGCATAATCAGGCCACGGCTCTAGCCCGCGTTCATAACGAATATCCGATCATCTCTTTCATGATTTCATTGGTGCCGCCATAAATCCGCTGCACGCGGCTGTCGGTCCACATGCGCGCGATCGGATACTCAGCCATATAGCCATACCCGCCGTGTAACTGTACACAGACGTCTATGACGCGACACTGGCACTCCGTGAGCCAATACTTTGCCATGGCTGCGGTGACCGCATCCAACTGACCGGTAATGAAACGTTCGATGCAGTTATCGAGAAAAACACGGCCAATATGAACTTCAGTCTTGCATTCCGCCAACTTGAAACGCGTGTTCTGAAAATCGAGCAGCTGCTTGCCGAATGCGATCCGGTCCTTTACATACTTGCTTGTCACGGCCACCGCTTGTTCGGTCATCGCGACCGCGCCAACGCCGATCGAGAGCCGCTCATACGGCAGTTGCTGAATCATTTGGCTGAACCCCTTGCCCTCGGAACCAAGGAGATTCGAAGCGGGAACGCGCACATCGTTGAAGAACATCTCGCAGGTATCCAACTCGTTCATGCCGACCTTGTCGAACGGGCTGCCGATGCTGTATCCGGAAACCAGCTTTGGTTCGACCACAATCAGCGACATGCCGTGAAAGCCGGCAGCAGCAGGGTTGGTCTTTACAGCTACGCACACAAGGCTCGCAAGCCGGCCATTGGTGATGAAAGTCTTCGACCCATTGATAATGTATTCATCGCCTTCGCGGCGCGCGGTGGTTTTGATTCCCGCCAAGTCAGAGCCAGCCCCCGGTTCCGTCATCGCGATGGCCGCTACCAATTCGCCCTGGCTCATTCTGGGAAGCCAGTTGCGTTTCTGTTCCTCGGTGCCGAAGGCGAGGATGTAATGACCGACAATACTCTGAACGCCGGAGCCGAAACTGACCCCCGCTCTCGCGAGTTCTTCGTTTACGACAGTCTCATGGGCGAATGTCCCGCCTCCACCGCCGTATTCTTCTGGAACGTCAGGGAGTAGGATGCCTGCCTTCCCTATTGCGGTCCATGCCTCGTCGTCCGGGCGATGCTGCTCGCGCCATCGGGCTTGATGTGGCACAAACTGTTCTTGGATAAACTGACGAACCGTCTTGCGGAACAACTGCAACTCTTCATTCATCCACGACGATTGATAAGTGGTACGCGACATTTCGATCCTTTCAATATGTATCCAGAAATGCAGGATGCGGCAAAACTGCTTGCCTCGTAGAACATGCATGAACCGGCGATTTCTTAGGGTCCGCGCCCATAAATGCCAGGCGCCCATTCTCTTCCTGCGCATAGCTAATACGTGCCCGCTCTTTGCCCGATTCCTCGATTCGCCAGCAGTGGCCGTCTTCGAGCATGGAGCGCGGCCGCTTGGCGGAATAAGAAGGATCAAACGGCACGAATGCTCCGACCGCTTTAAGCACGGCCAGGAAGACGTCGACACCTTGCGAATCGAGAGCGCGAGCGATCGGCAGTTTTCCCGGGACGTTCATATTGCATTTCCGGGGATACTTCAAAACCCCGCAACGTTGTGTCCAAAGAACTTGCGCGAAGCGAGGTCATCGGCTCCCTTCTTTACCTAAAGTATTCATTATAAACTAGTTGAGCGCCGGATCACTTCGATCCGCGCGAATCGGCCCGCAGTGTGAGCTTTTGTCATAAAGAAGCGATTGAAGCTTGTGACGGACGTGCCGTTGGAGCTGGTTGGGCCTTTGTTTTATGCGCCGCCTTGCAGGTTGTAGAATCCGGGTCCATCCATGGGCACTAAGTGGGCCATCGATTGAGGGGTTTCTCTTGGTGTTGCAAGCCGGAGTGGCGCGACAGTTTCTGCCCGACAAGTTCATTTCTCCGTTCTCACCTCCCATTCTAGGCTCTAAGAAGGCGACTTTGCGCCGAGATCTTGTGATGTCGCAAAATCAGGTCATGGACCAGCTCAACTCCGCTGCCAGCACAATAATGTGTGCTCACACGGCGGTCGGCGAGCATATGGCTGCGCATCTCTTCTCCTGAACTCCTTAAGTGTTAGCCCCCAGAGGGCATGAACCCGTTGGCCAACCCGGAGGCGATAGCCGCATTCTCAAGTCCCTTTAGAACCACGACAATACCTAATTTGTGTAAGGCTGCTTTGCCACACAGTAACATTCAATTGAGCATTGGTACCCTTATTATGGCCGCCGGAGTGAGAATAAGCCACAGAACGCCGTGAAAGCGGCGCTTTACAGCGGAGTAAATGTCCACCGCCGGATCTTGGTTT
>PKXI01000302.1:589-16119 GCA_003133425.1 Acidobacteriaceae bacterium | reverse complement strand
GGACTTCTCATCCCATCTGTTGGCATCAACCGGGAATCATATGCAGGCAGATTGGCGAACACTGGCCGACCTTTCGTTATCTATTGCCGACAAGGTTTCGAGCCTGTCGCCGCATCGCCTTTTCTTCCCTCTGAATCTGGACATCCACTCGGGCGAAGGAACCTGGAATTTCGCCTCTGAGCTTGACTAGCATGTTTGCGATCACGTTATCATCGACAATTGGCTCGGAAGAACATATGAGCACTGCAAGTTGCGTCAGGGTATGCGCAGCATTTTGCCCCGGCTCTGTTAAGCCCGCATTGCTTCGGCCTGCGAGGAGCCTTTCATAGTCTCCAATGAGCCCGAGTCTGACATACAGGCTCTTTATCCCGGCATGTACGTTGTCATTGCCCATTTGATAATGAGAGCGCATCTCAGCTCGTCCGGCCGCTTCTTCAAGATCGGCAAAGGTAGGTCTTTCCTTCTTCAGATGGAAGGCAGCCCATCCGTAATCGCTCTTGAAGTTTCTGCCATATGTCGCAACGACTTTGTCATACGTATTTTGAATTCTTGCCTGCGCTCGAGTGCCCATAGGCCTATAGCCGAGCTGCGGTGAGGATGCCAAATACTTGTCCATTGCGCGCTTTGATTCAACATGCTGATGCGCGAGATATCTTTTCGATATCTCATCTCCATACTGTTGTATGACAGCCGCCACAACCGCGATTTCATGGAGGGTTCGCCAACGGGCCATTGCACCGTCGGGAAAACCATTTTCTAGCAGACAAAGGATTTCGTCCGTGACCTGGCATCCCCTGACAAGCAGACGGATGAGAAGCTTCCTAGCTTCTCGGTTTCTGCTCCTTCTCTTGGAGTTCTCGCGAACATTGATCTCTCCGACCCACTCGCGCACCATCGTGAGAAGCATCTGCGACTGTCCCAGCGGCTTACCCCATCTAGATTGCATGCGCTCGCGAAAACCAGCGAGGTCAGCCTCCTGCAGTCTTCGCTCTTCCGGCCAGCCAGTCTTGAGTGCCTTGAGAGTTCTCTCCGCCGTCTTCTCCGTCATGGAGGAAATCAATGCGGGGAGTTGCCTTTCTTGGAAGTGCTCCAGAGTCTGAGCCATTTGTTCAAAATCTGAGTCATCTATCGTGATCTTTATGTTTTTTCGCTGAGCCGCATGTTCGAATACAAATGGCTCTGCGCTACCGCTCAGTACGTGCTCTGCGATTTTTCGGGCAAGTCCTTTGGGCGGCCTAACTATTTGCTGCTTCAGCTTCTTCGAAATCTGATGCTCAAGAAAAGCTACCGGTATGCTTGCCAGACTATCCTCAACAGCTTGTTGAAGCGTATCTCCGGCACCAGAGCTTCTCGGATTTGTGTTTTTTGTCATTGATAGACCGATGAATGCAAGAACCATGGACTTCTATTTGGCATGGCGAAGAACGACCCAGATGAAGGCGCAAGCAGGGCCGCATGGCTAATGATTAGGTAGAACAGCATGATCTTGTTGCCGGGTGCCCCATCCTTGGATCGCTCTTTGATTCAAGGGTGGGAGTCGATGAACCACTACTCACCCTTCCTGCCCGCTCGCGAATCTGATTCCACCCTTTCGCAAAGAACACAAGGAACGCGAAGGACGGGGCACCCGGCGGTGAGCCCGCTAGGGCTTATGGTTCTTCTTTGCGATCGCTTCGATTTTCTTGACTTCCGAAGAGAACTTCGTCGTGAGGTCGTTTACGGGCTTCGGATCATCACGCTGCTGATCGGTTTCCGTGAGCAGGGCGACGACCTTATCCTCAGTGTCACGAATCAAGGCCCTGAGGAGATCAGCTTTTTGAAATGCGATCTGTGCGCCGACGCCTGGGCTGAATTTTTGATTGATCGATGAGCTGACGATAACTGCAACTCCGAAAATCCCAACAAGAGTCGGCGACAAAAGATGCTTTATGAATTCTGTGGCCATCACCGTACCGATGATGATCTGAGTTGAGGTGAGAACTACCGATGAAAACATAAGAATTCGGCCGGTGATCTGATTGTGCTTCTGCTGGATCTTGGTTTCGGCGATCCTTCGCTCAAGATGGCTCTGGGCGATTGTAAATTTGGGTCGGATCTGGCTTGGTAAAGCTGCAGATACATCTGCAACGACAATGGCTTCGTCAGTAGCGGCGCTCTCTTCGAGCGCCTTCTGTTTCTTTGTCTTCAGAAGCGGACTGAGCAGCCTGACGGCAAGCTCCGTAGATGTTGCACCGCCGAGCAGGGTGCCAAGAATTGCAACGACTGCGGCAATGATTTCAGCATCAAACATAGGGTGGGGAGATCATACAGTTCCAGCCTGTTTACCGAAACAATTCTTTTTTCATGAACCTAAGTTTCGACTCAACCTGCCAATTGCGGCCCCCTTGGTCGCCGACGAGACGCTGCGGAGAAAGTCCCGGCGGGGTCTCGAGCGCGCAACTTTCGCGTGTGTCTCGAGGCCCGATCCTAACACCTATATTGACGCCCGCCTGAGTCACGCCTGAGATCACTCCCGGCAAACGCCCATCTCGCCTGGTGTGTTTCTCGATCGACGGTAAATCGCCCGAGTCGCTCATCGAGATGCGATCGCCCGAAGTCTTGAGTTCCGCGCGGATCACCGCCAATGCAAACCACAACCGAGACCGGCACGAAGACCTTGACGATCACGAACACTCCATCGGGAGAACAGCGCATCCCGTCTCCCACCCTACAGACGACAAAAACCCCAAAAAAGCCTGTCAAATACGCGCAATAAGCACGATTTAGGGCTCATTTAAGCCCTTTTTACACGCTTTTCGGGAACTTCCAGGCGACCATGGGCTCACTTTCGCAACCTTGCGAGCGGCCTGCCCCCGGCAATCACGCACCCTGCAGGGTTAAGGTCTCGACGAATCGCAACCTTATAAGCCAACCTTTGCGGGGTAAATGACACCTCCTGGGGTTACATTCCGGCAAAAAGACGAACCATTTAGGCCAACCTTTCGCGAGCGCCCAAGCACGACTCACGGCTCGTCGTTATAAATCCCAACCTCCAGTTTGCCCCCTTCGGCCAGCTTGGCGCGGTACATGCCCGGCGTGTTGAAGCTCCACGCCATCTCCCCGTCGGGAGCGATGGCAATCACGCCGCCGTCACCGTGCAGCCCGGTCAGCTCCTTGTGAATCACCCCGTCCACCGCCGCCTGCAACTTCATGCCCTTGTACTCCACCAGCGCACAGACCGTCCGCGCCACCGTGAGCCGGATGAAGTACTCGCCCGTGCCCGTCGCCGAAACTGCGCATGACTGGTTCGAGGCATAAGTGCCCGCGCCAATAATCGGCGAATCGCCCACGCGCCCCCATCTCTTCGCTTGCGTGCCTCCAGTTGAAGTACCAGCGGCAAGGTTCCCTGCGCGATCCAGAGCCACCACACCGACTGTGCCGTACTTGTGCGCATCGGGCGGTTCAATCTCAGCCACCGGCACCGGAGGCGGAGGCGGCGCGCCTGCGGGCCGCGGCGGAATCGGCAACCCTTCTGTCTTCAACTGTTTCACCAGCGATTGCCAACGCCGCTCGGTAAAGAAGTAGCTGGGATCCACCTGCTCCAGCCCCGCGAAGACTGAAAACTCATCCGCGCCCTGGCCCACAAGAAACACGTGCTGCGACTTTTCCATCACCGCGCGCGCCAGGCTGATGGGATGCCTCGTACGCGTTATGTCACCCACCGCCCCCGCCTTCATATTCGAGCCGTCCATAATGGCCGCGTCCAGTTCGTTCTTGCCGTCTGCGGCAAAATCGGCGCCCCGCCCTGCATTGAACAGCGGGTCGTCTTCAAGGATGCGAATTGCGGCCTCAACGGCATCAAGCGACGAGCCGCCCCGATCCAGCACTTGCGCGCCAGCCTGCGTAGCCTGGGCCAGCGAGGCACGATAAGCTGCCTCCGTTGTCGGATTCATACTGGCGCGCTCAATAATGCCGGCGCCGCCGTGAAGAACAATCGCCCAATGATTTGCTGTAGGCTGTTGCGCAGCGCCCGCTGCGCCGAGTGCGGTTGTCATGATTGCTCCATAAAACAGACTGCGAATTGTCCCAATAATTTTCATGCGAGTCCCCTCGCTGCTCCAGTCCATGGTAACGCCAAGTCCTTACTCCATATTCCCGACTCCCAATTCCCCGTCCTTCTCCGGTAATATCGCAATCAATGACGACACGCACACGAGGTTTCGCTTCCCTTCTCCTGCTTGCGGCCATTACGCACGTGACCGCCGCGCAGCCACGCCCGATCCCTGTAAAAGTCGTTGTGGTGGCTATGTTCGAGCAAGGCGCAGACACCGGCGATGCCCCCGGTGAACTGCAGTACTGGGTGGAACGCGACCACCTCGACAAGATCTATCCACTCCCAGCCGGTTATCACGCCGTGCGCATGAATGACCAGGGCGAGATGGCAGTGCTCACCGGCCAGGGAACGGCGCACGCCGCGTCCACCATCATGGCGGTAGGCCTCGACAATCGCTTCGACTTCAGTCATACCTACTGGCTAGTTGCCGGCATCGCAGGCGGATGCCCGGACCGCGTCTCGCTTGGATCCGCACTTTGGGCGCGCTGGGTCGTCGATGCTGACTTGAGCTACGAGATCGACGCGCGCGAAATTCCGCCTGACTGGACCACCGGCTATCTGCCGCTGCGCAAAGCCCAACCATTCGAGCAGCCCGCCGAGCCTCAGCCGGGCCAGGCCTATGAGCTGAATGCTTCTCTCGCACAATGGGCCTTCAACCTGACGCGCGAAACTCCGCTCGCTGACTCCGACCATCTGAAGGAGATCCGCAGCGGTTTCGATGGCGCCGCATCCCAACGCCCACCGTTTGTTGCCCTGGGCGATGAAATCTCCTCCTCCACCTATTGGCACGGCAAGCTCATGGATGCATGGGCAACGGACTGGATGCGCTACTTCACCAATGGCAAGGGTGAGTTTGCCACCACGGCCATGGAAGACACGGGAACTTTGCAGTCTCTGGAATTTCTCGCCAATGCAGGCCGCGTCGATCGAAAGCGCGTCCTGGTTCTGCGCACTGTAAGCAACTTCGACAGGCAGCCGCGTGGCCTCACCGCCCCGCAAAGTCTTGCCCGCCAGCGTATCGGCAAGTACGCCGCCTATCTCCCCTCGCTTGAGGCCGCGTACCGGGTAGGCCACGTCGTAGTGAGCGAGTTCCTCACCCATTGGCCGCAATACGAGGCAACGGTCCCAGGCGCAACCGGCGCACCCTCCCCCAAGCCGTAGCGAAACTTTGCAACCAGGCAAAGGGGAGCAATGCTCCCTTCAGCATTCGCCGTCTGCGAAGGACCGCAGGACCTTGGCGAAGGTGGGGTGGCTGGTGCAGAATGCTTGGGTCACGCAAATCCAGCCACGGTTGCACTATGCGGTTGCCGCCAACGGTTTCCGCATACTGGAAGCACTGTAATGTGTTGCTGACGCCAGACCGTGCTGAGGTCTTTTATGAAGCTCAATATCGCAACTCTCGCATTGGTGACTGTTGCCGCCATCATCCTGGGCATGCGCGCCATGGAGCTTCCGTGGACGATTCCCCGCATCGCCGGAATTGCCATTGCCGCCCCATCTTTTCTGCTGCTCGCCGCGGCCCGCATTCAATTGGGCCGCGCTTTTAGCGTGCAGGCCAAGGCCACTACGCTCGTAACCACCGGCATCTATTTCCGCATCCGTAATCCCATTTACGTCTTTGGCGGGTTGCTGATTGCGGGAGTCATCATCTGGTTTGGCAAACCCTTACTGCTGCTTTGCTTCGTCATCCTGATTCCCATGCAGGTCATTCGAAGTCGCAAGGAGTCACAGGTGTTGGCTGAGAAATTCGGGGCGGCGTACGACGATTACAAGCGCCAGACCTGGTTTTGACTTAGTTACGTTTCAAACACTGAACCAAGCGTCCATTTGGGCGCCCACAACGTATACGAAGGAAGGCGAAATGCATTCTGTCTGGTTAGGCGAGTTTATGGGGACACTGGTCCTGGTGCTGCTTGGCACCGGCGTATGTGCCGGCGTAACACTGCGCAAGTCGTATGCTGCCGACGCGGGCTGGATGGTTATCACCACCGGCTGGGCGCTGGGCGTACTCTGCGGCGTTCTGGTGGCGCAAGCCTTTGGCAGCCCCGGCGCGCACCTCAATCCGGCAATTACCCTCGCGGCGGCGGTCATCAGCGGTAATTATTCGCAGGTGCTGTACTACTGGTCGGCTCAACTGCTCGGTGCAATGGGCGGCGCATCGTTGATGGTGCTGCACTACGCCGCGCACTGGAAGCCCACACCCGATCCCACAGCCAAGCTCGGCATCTTTTGCACCAATGGCGCGATACGCAACCGGCCGGCGAACTTCGTCGGCGAAGTCATCGGCACAATGGTTCTCGTTGTCGTAGCCGGCGCAATCTTTTCCCATGGCGTTTCAATGACCGGCCCAGCGGCGGGAATGGGACCGTGGCTGGTTTGCAGCCTGGTGTGGGGCATCGGCCTCTCGCTCGGTGGCACCACAGGCTACGCCATCAATCCGGCGCGGGATCTTGGCCCTCGGCTCGTCCATGCGCTGCTGCCAATACCAGGCAAGGGCGGTTCCAACTGGCGCTATGCATGGGTTCCGATTTTCGGCGACCTCACAGGTGGGGCACTCGCCGGCCTGCTCCTGCACTATGCGCATCTTTAGCACTTCAATACAGATGGCGCATCTCTTGTCCCAGCATCGCGGCCGAGTTGTATCCTTTCTCTTGACTGCGAGCTTCCCCGCAGAATCAGAAAAGAGCCCTCATGCCGGAAACCATTCTGCAACTTGACCCGCGCGACAACGTACTTGTGGCGCTNNTCATGGTTACGCAGACCATTCCCGCCAAGCACAAGATGGCCATCAAGGATCTCAAGCCAGGCGACCTCATCTTCATGTACGGCATGGTCGTGGGCGAAGTGGTCGAGTCGATCCCGCGCGGAGGCCTGCTGACCACGCGCAACATTCGCCATCGCGCAGCGGACTACACTGCGGCCCGTCATCCGGCAGTCCATGCCGTGCCCGATGCGTCGGCGTGGGCTGCTCGCACCTTCATGGGCTACCACCGCGCCGATGGCCAGGTGGGTACGCGCAACTACTGGATTGTCTTGCCGCTGGTCTTCTGCGAAAACCGCAACATTGAGAATATGCGTGAGGCTCTAGAAGAAGAGTTGGGTTACGGCAGCGCCAACTGCAGTTATCGCCAGCATGTACGCGAATTGATTCAGCGCCAGGGCAACGGCCACGTCGCAGCCGAGATGGCGGCAGTGGCAAAGCGCGAGCGAGTCTTCCCTAACGTCGACGGCGTCCGCTTTCTTCCCCATCAGGGCGGCTGCGGCGGCACGCGCCAGGACTCGCAAGCACTCTGCGGCCTGTTGGCTGGCTACATCCACCACCCCAACGTAGCCGGAGCAACGGTACTGAGCCTGGGCTGCCAAAACGCGCAGGCAAGCATCCTCATGGAAGAGCTTCGGGCGCGCGACCCTCAACTGCGCAAGCCCGTGATCATCGTCGATCAGCAAAGTTCCGGCCGCGAGTCGGCGCTTATGGAGCAGGCATTGGACCGGACCTTTGCCGGGCTCGCTGAGGCCAATCGCGTCCAGCGCGCGCCTGCCCCTCTCTCCGCGCTCACCGTTGCCCTGCAGTGCGGAGGCTCCGACGGTTTCAGCGGCATCTCCGCAAATCCTACCGTCGGATACGCTTCCGATCTAGTGGTTGGGGCGGGCGGCACGACCATCCTGTCCGAGTTTCCTGAGTTGCACGGCGTGGAGCAGGAACTCATCAACCGCTGCACAACCGATGAGTTGGCGCAACGCTTCCGCGATTTGATGCAGGCCTATGCGGCCAGCGCCCGGGCAGTCAACTCAGACTTCGCTTTCAATCCCTCGCCCGGCAACATCCGCGATGGGCTCATCACCGACGCCATCAAATCGGCCGGCGCGGCACGCAAGGGAGGCGCGTCGCCCATCAGCGGCGTACTGGACTATCCCGAGTACGTGAGCGCACACGGATTCAACCTGCAGTGCACTCCGGGCAACGACGTAGAAAGCGTAACCGCGCAAGTGGGTGCAGGCTCAAACATCGTGCTCTTCACCACCGGCCTCGGTACGCCGACCGGCAACCCCATTGCACCTGTAGTGAAGATCTCCACCAACACGACCACGGGCGAACGGATGGGCGATATCATCGACTTCGACGCCGGCCCCATCGTGCGCGGCGAGTCCACCATCAAGGATTCCGGGGAGAGGCTGCTCGAGCTTGCTATCCAGGTAGCCACCGGAGAGCGCCTCACAAAGTCCGAAGTGAACGGTCAGAACGATTTCATCCCCTGGAAGCGCGGCGTTTCACTTTAGTTCGGAATGGGTTCTAGTTTTCGGAAATTAACTGTCAGACACCGCTGCGGGTGCGTCGTTCATTCTCCCGTTAGGGAGAACACGAAAGGTTAGCGTTCCCCTCACTCACGATCCGCCCCGGAGGGTCGGAGCTAGTTCGAAGAGAATCGTCCATTGTCTATTCCAACAAGGAAGCAACCACCGCCAACGCAGCAATAGCCGCCGTCTCCGCACGCAGAATGCGTGGACCCAGCGTTGCAGCTCGCCAGCCGTTAGCGTCGAACAGCGCCTCTTCCGCTGGAGCCCATCCGCCTTCCGGTCCAATCGCAATCTCCAGCGCCGGCATCTCTTCACCCGCTGCCTCAACGGCATCTTCAATCAGCCGCCGCAACGTCGTTGTGCGCTCCTGTTCAGCAAGAACAATGCGGGTCGTCTCGGACGCAGCCCTCACGCGTGTAGCCAGCGGTGTTGGATTGTGGATAACCGGTACATCTGAACGGCGTGACTGCTGTGCTGCCTCATGCGCAATCCGCCGCCAGCGCTCCGCGCGTTTTTCCGCAGCCTGGGCCAAGTGCTTCTCTGTCCTCTGCGCAATCACCGGGGCCAGCGCGGCGACACCCAGTTCGGTCGCTTTCTCAATGGCCCACTCCATGTGATCAAATTTATACACGGCCACAACCAGCGTTACCGGAAGCGCAGGATCGGCCTGAACCTCGGCCACCAGGTTGAAGCGCACTTCATCCGGCGACACGGCCGCAACCTCGGCATGAAACACGTGGCCGCCTGCAACCACATCCGCTTCCATGCCCGGCTCTGCGCGAAGAACACGCGCCATGTGCGCGGCTTGCGCGCCTATTATCGAGGCCGTAGCCTCATCCCAGTGTTCGGCAATCCAGCGGCGGCGTGTCATGGTTTCAGTAGTCGTTCCCTTCTCAACAAGTCTAATCCTTCTCCAGAAACACCAAGGGGGACGCTTTGAGCGCCCCCCTTGAGTGTTGCCTTTTTGTTGGTCGAACCGCTACTACTTCTTCTTCGCGGCCTTCTTTACGGCTTTCTTAGCTGCCTTCTTCGCGGGTGCCTTCTTGGCTGCTTTCTTAGTTGCCATTTGCCTATTCTCCCTTTTCGATGGGTTGCATCGATTCTGCAATTGTTAAATTGCAGTTGAAGAATGTATAGATTTATGTAGCAACGATGTCAAGAAAAAAACGTACTAAGGGTGGAAAAATCGTCAACAATTTTTCCGGCGATGAATTTGGTCGCGTGCGCAAAAATGCATTCTTCGATCAATCAAAACGTCGCGAGCGTTGATTTCTGCACCCCACAACCGCTCCCTCCTTCAAGAATTGTGTGAGCGTTCCAGCATCGCGCTGTTGAATTAAATTGCCGAGAAATTCTTCACGGTCATTTGGGTTGACCTTCACCAGCACCGCATGAACATTGAGTGATCCTTGCACTCCTGCAAGATGCTCTGCCATGAGGTCGTTCCTTTTATCCGGACTCTCAATCACCAATGCGGCTTGCCTCATCAAGGCTCCTCCGAAAATTGTCGCACTGTCTTTCTTGTCGCCCTTGGTCAGTTTGTCGAGTATCGAACAGACATGAACGGTCAAATCGGGAACCACGGCATACAACCTAAGGACCATCCAAATTTTCCCTTGGAATTCGGGCCGAGGGGGTTGGATTGCCGGTCGTGAATGTACTCGAGTGCCTGTTTCCGTTCTTCCGGAGTGGAGGAACCCCGGTCAGCTGCAGTGGCAGCAACCGGTCGGAGCATGACTGTGCAGCCCAGCAATGCCGGATGAAATCATACGCATCAGCATGGCCGGATTCCTCGCCGGCCAAGCCCACGCACTTCTCTCAACGATGCAATGCTCTCAACACTCAATCTGATTCAGCGCAAGGCCCGCAAGGCTTGTTTCCTTATAGCGCGACTGCATATCGAGACCGGTTAGATACATGGTCCGGATCACTTGATCGAGAGAAACTCGATGATCGCCGGACTCGTTGAGCGCAATACGCGAGGCTTGCACGGCTTTGGCCGCGCCCATCGCGTTGCGCTCGATGCAGGGTATCTGGACAAGCCCGCCGATGGGGTCGCAGGTCATGCCGAGGTTGTGCTCCATTGCGATTTCAGCGGCGTGCTCTACCTGTCCGTTGGTTCCACCGAGTGCTGCGGTCAACCCGGCGGCGGCCATCGAGCACGCAACGCCTACCTCTCCCTGGCAGCCCACCTCCGCGCCGCTGATGGATGCGTTCTCCTTGTAAAGGATGCCAATCGCGGCCGACGTAAGAAAGAATCGAACGAGCCCTTCGTGATCCGAATCGGAGATGAAGCGTTGATAGTAATGGGCTACTGCGGGAACCACGCCGGCAGCGCCGTTGGTGGGAGCGGTCACCACGCGGCCGCCGGCAGCGTTCTCTTCGTTCACCGCCATGGCGTATACGGTGACCCAATCCAGCGGAGCCAGCGGATCGCCGCGAAGACCTGTTGCTTCTTTCTCCGCCAGCCGCGCGGCCAGGTGGTGAGCGCGGCGCCGAACGTTCAGACCACCCGGCAGAATCCCTTCAGCCGCAATCCCGCGCGCAACGCAATCCTTCATTGCCAGCCAGATGCGATCGATACCCTCTCGCACCAGCTCAACTGGAGCCTTCTCCTCGCTTCGCGCCGCCAGCGCACATTCATTCTCAAGCATTAACTGGCTGATGGAGAGTTCGTTGGCTTGAGCTGTGGTCAAAAGCTCTGCAGCACTGTGAAAGGGAAATGGAACGGTTGCCTGCCGCTGATCTGGCGAGGGCTGCGTTCCGGCAGAGTCAGGTGCAACATCTTGCACAATGAATCCACCCCCGATTGAAAAGAACGTGCTTTGCTCGGCGACTGCGCCAGCGCTATCAAAGGCGGTAAAGCGCACACCGTTCGGATGTTGGGTATGCGCGCCGGGAGGAAACATGATGTCGCGGTGCAGCACAAGGTCGCTGAGTTCGTCGAAATGGATGGGGCGAACGCCGGCCAGATCGATGCGCCGCGCAACGCGAATTTCTTTAACCGTTAATTCAATCGTCGCAGGATCGATCAAGGCCGGCTCGTTGCCGGCCAAACCCAACAGCACTGCCCGGTCGGTTGCGTGCCCCAGTCCGGTTAGGGCCAGTGACCCGTAAAGTTCCACCTGCACGCGGACAACGCGTTCGAGCAAACCGCCGGTCACAAGTCCGCGCGCAAAGCGGCATGCGGCGCGCATCGGCCCCATGGTATGCGAACTCGAAGGGCCAACACCGATTTTGTAAAGATCAAACAGACTCGTTGTCACAGATGAAATTGTAGCGTGCTCCAAAGAACAGGGAACAGTTGACCAGCGTCGCAGCAAAGGGACCCGTCAGTTCTGACTTAGCTGTGGTCCATGAGCGGATCACGGATCGAGATGAAGCTGTCGAACATTCGCGCTCCCCGTTTCCTGTTCACACTCCACTGTTCCCTGTTCACCGATCACAGACCACTATTCACTGTCATCTGGTACACTCGCTGCAACTCCGGGCCATGCTATTTAAAGTTCTTAGTGCCGCAGTCTACGGAATCGACGCCAACCTCATCGATGTCGAGGTGGACTACAGCGGCGTGGTGGCAGAGAAAGACGTCTTCCATACGGTCGGCCTGCCCGATGCCGCGGTCCGCGAAAGCCGCGACCGCGTCCGCGCCGCGATCAAGAACTCCGGCTATTTGATTCCACCCACCTTCATCACCATCAACCTGGCGCCCGCCGATCTCAAGAAGGAAGGCTCAGGATTCGACCTGCCGATCGCGGTGGGCATCCTGGGTGCCTATGGCGCGCTTCGCGTGGATGACCTCAGCCAGTTTCTTCTGGTCGGTGAACTTGGACTCGACGGCAGCCTGCGCCCCATCCCCGGCATGTTGCCGGTGGCTATCCTGGCGCGCGAAAAGAATATTCCCAATCTGATCCTGCCCACCGCCAACGCCGCCGAGGCCGCGGTGGTCGAAGGCGTGAATGTTTATCCCGTCTCATCGCTCACGGATGTTCTGGACCTTTTGAACACCTCGGTCGTAGGCGTCATTCAGCGCGAGCCCTACCGCGTGAACACACAAGAGTTGCTCGGAGAGCTGCAGCATTTCTCGGTGGACTTTTGCGATGTGCGAGGCCAGCAGACGGCCAAGCGCGCACTCGAAGTGGCAGCAGCCGGCAGCCACAACATTCTCATGATCGGTCCGCCGGGCTCGGGCAAGACCATGCTCGCCAAGCGCCTGCCCTCCATCCTGGCCCCGCTCACTTTTGAAGAGGCTCTCGAGACTACCAAGATTCACTCCGTAGCCGGAGTGCTGGACGCAGCAGCCGGTCTGGTCACGCAGCGCCCGTTTCGTTCGCCGCACCACACCATCTCCGACGCGGGCCTGATCGGCGGCGGGGTTGTCCCGCGCCCCGGCGAAGTATCGCTGGCCCACAACGGCCTGCTGTTTCTAGATGAACTGCCGGAGTTTCCGCGCAACGTGCTCGAAGTAATGCGCCAGCCGCTCGAAGATCATACGGTAACCATCGCACGCGCCTCCATGTCGCTCAGCTTTCCCGCGCGCTTCATGTTGGCCGCCGCCATGAATCCCTGCCCCTGCGGTTACTTCAACGACAAGTCCCGTGAGTGCATGTGCACTCCGCCCATGATCCAGCGCTACGTCGCCAAGATCTCCGGTCCATTGCTCGATCGCATCGATATACATATCGAAGTTCCTGCAGTGCAATACAAGGAGTTGCGCGGCGGAGCAGCCGCTGAAGGCTCAGCGCAAATTCGCGACCGCGTGATGTCCGCCCGCGAGCACCAGAGGCGACGCTTCAAAAAGGCGGGTGAAAAAATCTACGCCAACGCGCAGATGACAACGCGCCAGATTCGCACCCATTGCGAGCTCGGCGCCGATTCCGAGCGGCTCCTGGAGCGGGCCATGCAGCAGCAGGGCCTCACCGCGCGGGCTCACGACCGCATCCTCAAGGTTGCTCGCACAATTGCGGACCTCGAAGGCGCTGAGCACCTGACCGTGGCCCATCTGGCCGAAGCCATCCAGTACCGCACCCTGGACCGCAGCTACTGGGCGTAGAAGATTCATCGGAAAAGCGACCGGCAGCCCACGCCGCAATCCAGCCTGTTTAATCATCCCTTGGTTACTTTGGATTTTAAGCAACCTCTAATTCCGGGCCGATAACCTCAGAGACCGCATGAGACACATCTCATGTGCGTCGCCGACTATTTCTGAGGCCTGAAATGCATGAGACAGTTCTGAATTCGGGTTGGGACACATTCCTGTTTGCGGTACCGGCTCTTTTCATGTTGGTATTGGGCGTTTTTCGCCTGGACGAGCTGCTCGTAACCCCCAGGCGGAGTGCCAGGACGCGGCGGCCAGCGTTCGGTGTGGACGAGAATGGCCGGACAGTGCTGTGCGATCCCGATGGACACCCGTTTCACCTCAAAAGAACCCGTAAGTAACCAGAATGGTTTGGTTTGCCAACCAATTTGCCTGTAATCAACAGGATTGCCTATAAGGTAGCTGGGGCCGCGAGCAACCAGCGTCTGAATCGATCGGTCATATTATTGATAAATAAATAGTTACCATCGATACTCCGGATGTAGCCAAAGGCGAATCCAAACAGCGGAAAGCCCCTGAAAAAACTGTTGACCTTAGCCATTATCCGGTATACATTCATGAGAGCCATCCATAAAGGGCAGGTTGCTTATTGCGATTTGGTGTGCCCACGGGCCATTTCCCGCATCATACTTATGAGTCGAAGCTCTTCACTTCTTGAGCTGGAACTCTTCGCTGGTGCCTTCGGCGGGTTTTAAGAAGCCGCCGCGAACGGGAAAACCGGGGGCTTGGATTTTCAAGACTGCAATCTGTATTACCCATTCGATGTGAGGCCTGTTTCATAACATGCGAAATTGCGTCAAGATTTTTGAACTAGACACGCAAGTTGTGCGTCTAAAAGATGAAAGTGGAAATTTGGGGTAGTCCTCGATTGAATTGGCTCCCCGTGCTGCACTGGCTGCCTCTCGTACTACCAGCCAGGCAGGCAACTGAAGAAGGAGATAATTGCAATGCGTTCTGATTTAGTATTTGGGGCACTCTCTCATGTGTCCAATCGCTACCAGCTCTGTCAACTGGCTAGCAAGGCAACACGTAAGCTGCACAAGCCGAATACACGGCTGCAAGACACCACCAATGAAGTTCTGTGCCGCTTTCAGACCGCCAATCCTGGAACCCTCGGGCCCGTTGTGGCGCCCGCGGCCCAGCCGGTTGAACGGCGCCGTGCCGCCTGACGGCGTCTTTCAAAACACATAGTTGAGTAAGAGGACGATTTCAAGGCAGCCTTCCTTGCTTGGAAGGCTGTGATTCCCCGGCGTTTCGATACTCCTCATGAGTTCGGATGATGCTTCAATGCTGGTCTGCGCCGGCTGTATTCCTGTATTTCTCCCTGGTCCTAATCTGGAGCAATTCCCCCTCCCGCATCCCTTCACAAACATCCCGCCTTGCAGGTGAACATGACCATCGCTGAACTGAAAGAAAAGAACATTACCGAACTGAGCCGGATTGCGCGCACTCTGGAAATCCCAGGGACCAGCGGACTTCGCAAACAGGATCTGATCTTCAAGATTCTTCAGGCTCAGAGCGAAAAGGAAGGCCACATCTTTGCCGAGGGAGTCCTGGAGATTCTTCCCGACGGCTACGGCTTCCTGCGTTCCCCGGACTACAACTATCTCCCCGGCCCCGACGACATCTACGTTTCGCCGTCGCAGATTCGCAAGTTCGACCTCAAGACCGGCGACTCCATCAGCGGCAACGTCCGTCCGCCCCACGAGGGCGAGAAGTACTTCGCGCTGGTCAAGATCGAGGCCATCAACTTCGAGTCGCCCGAGGAGACGCGCAACAAGATTCTCTTCGACAACCTGACCCCGCTCTATCCCCAGGAACGCATCAAGATGGAAACAGTGCGCGAGGGAATCAGCGGTCGGGTCATGGACCTGCTCACTCCCGTCGGCAAAGGCCAGCGCGGCCTCATCGTCGCTCCGCCCCGTACCGGCAAGACCATGCTCCTGCAGTCGATCGCCAACTCCGTTTCGACCAACCACCCCGAGGTCGTTCTCATCGTCCTGCTCATCGACGAGCGCCCTGAGGAAGTCACCGACATGCAGC